>JARLGO010000101.1 GCA_031292655.1 Geothrix sp. | reverse complement strand
TCCAGGTAGTCCCGGAGGAACTGCTTGTCGAGGCTGGGCGGGTTCTTCCCGGGGGCCCAGCTGTCCGCCAGCCAGTAGCGGCTGCTGTCGGGCGTGAGGGCCTCGTCGATCAGGATCAGCTCCCCGGCGGTGCTGAGCCCGAACTCGAACTTGGTGTCCGCCAGCAGGATCCCGCGGCGGGCGGCCAGCTCGGCCCCCCGGCGGTAGAGCGCCAGGCTCAGGTCCCGCAGCCGGAGGGCCTGCGCCATGCCCACGACCTCGGCCATTTGCTCGAAGGAGATGTTTTCGTCGTGGCCCTCCTCGGCCTTGGTGGCCGGCGTGAAGATGGGCTCCGGCAGCTGGTCCGCGAGCCTCAGGCCGGCGGGGAGGGGCAGGCCGCACACCTTCCCGTCCGCCTGGTACTCCTTCCAGCCGCTGCCCGCCAGGTAGCCGCGCACCACGCATTCCACGGGCAGGGGCCGGGTCTTTTCCACGATGACCGCGCGGCCCGCCAGGGCCTGGCGGTGGGCTTCCAGCTCCGCGGGCCAGCCCAGGTTCCCCCGGAAGTGGTTGGGCACCAGGTCCTCGGTGGCGGCAAACCAGTAGGCGGCCACGGCCGTGAGGATCCGGCCCTTGTCCGGGATGCCTTCGGGCATCACGCAATCGAAGGCGCTGATGCGGTCGGTGGCCACGATGAGGAGCTGGCTCCCCAGGTCGTAGACGTCCCGCACCTTGCCCCGGCGGAAGATGGGAAAAGGGAGTTCGGTGCTGAGCAGGATCGACATGGGACACCCCCGGGACTTTCCATCATCGCTGAGAACGGTGTCTCAGCCCAGGTCCGGGATCCGCCTCGGGGTCGGTGCCGACCAGTTCAGCCCCCCCGGGAGGAGGGCGTAGCGGTTCATCACCCCCACCCACCGGGCCAATTCGGATTCCCGCACGGTGCCCTCGGGTCCCGAGAGGGGCAGGCCCAGGAACTGTAGGTAGTCCTGCACCTCGGCGCCGGAAACGCCCAGCAGGGCGGGCAGATCCTCCAGGTGGTGGTGCCGGTCCCCCGGGGGGGGCGTCAGGAGGCGGTAGTCGAAGGTCTCCCGCAGGACCGAGGCCGTGGCGGCGGGGTCCAGTTCCTGGGCCGCATCCAGGTGGGGAAAGGGATTGCCGCCCAGCAGTCCGAGGGCCTGGGCCATGCCGAGGTGGGCCAGGAGATGGACGGGGTTGGCCTTCAGCACGAGCTCGAAGAGGACCCGGGCCTCCTGGGCCCGGCCCAGGCGCAGCAGGGCCTCGCCCCGGTGCAGTTTCGCCTCCACCCGGTCCGGCTCCACCTTGCCCCACCGCTCGGCCACGGCGGCCATCTCCTCCGCCATGCCCTGGGACCGGAAGAATCCCGCCAGGTAGGCGAGGGTGGACACATCTTTGGGCGCAAGGAGCAGCAGCCGCTCCAGGATCTCGGCCGCCCGCAGGGCCTGGCCCTCCTGATCCAGCCGGTGGGCCCAGTCCCGGAGGATCTCCACCTGCCGGGCCACGGGATGATTGGGGGTGGACCGGCCCGGTTCCGCGGGATGGAGCAGCTGGGTGCGGACCCACAGGTAGCGCAGGGCATTCCGCCCGTCCGGGGTGCCGAGCTCCTCCTCGATGGCGTGGACGATGGTCTTGAGCCCATGCTCCCAGAGGGGGGGCATGGGCATCTGCACGTGGGTGCGAAGTTCGCGGATGAGGGGTTCCAGGGGGTTCCCGGCCCGGCCCAGGTGCAGGCGGAGCCGGATCAGCTCCAACCGGGACTCCGGCCCTGGCTGGAAGGCCACCCGCAGGGCGAGCTCCCCCGTGTCGGGGTCGAAGTCATCCAGGAGCAGGAAGCGCAAGTGGGCCCGCATGAATCTGAGATTAACAAAGATATAGTACTTAAGGTGGTTGACCGGGCCTCAACCAGGCAGGATCATTCAGAGTCGATTGGAATGGGGGGATGGTATGCGCAAGAGGATTCTGCTCGTATCCGTGTTGGCGGCCTTCCCCGTCATGGCCGGGGAATTGGGCCTGCTGCTTGACAAGCAGTTCGGCCAGGCCCAGACCGCCTCGGCCTTCGACACCCACAAGTACGATGCCGTCAGTCCCACCGGCCTCGGGGTGCGGTACGGCTTCGACGTCCTGGACCTCAAGGTGGCGGCCCTCCAGCTGAATGCCACCTGGCACAACAAGACCACGGGCGATCTGACGGCCAACGGGACCAAACTCGGCGAACTGGACAACCAGTACTGGGCCGCCGGAGCCATGGTGAACTGGAAGCTGCTGGTCAATGTGGGCGCCGGCGTGGAATACCGCACCGAGAAGCTCACCTGGCGATCCACCAACGCGCTGCCCATGGGCAACGGGGACACCACCCAGGGCCGCGCCTGGGCCCGGGTGAACGTGGGCTTCAGCATCCCCACCCCCGTGGTCAGTCCCTTCTTCGCCTTGGAAGTGGCCGCGCCCCTCTCCAAGAGCAGCATCGCCAACACGCCCAAGGACTTCGCCGACACCCTGGCCCCCCAGGTCCAGATCGGCGTCTACGGCGGCATCCGGTTCTGATTGGCCCACCCGCTGAAGTCCAAGCGCGCAGCCTTGATGTCGACGAATGACCTGGAAAGCGATACATCCATCCGCTATGGTGATGGCATCCTTCCCAGGAGCGAACCATGCATAAGGCCTTTCTGCTCCCGCTGCTTGCGCTGCCGCTGGCCGCCCAGAACCTCGAGTTGGGCCTGCATGTCTCCCAGCAGTCATACTCCAGCCAATCCATTCCCAATTTGGTCGAGCCGCAGGACAAGATGGTCCTCGCGGCGCGTCTGGGATACGCCATCGTAGATTTGGGCCCAGCCCTCTTCCAAGTCACCGCCGTCTACCAGCCCAGGGTGGACACCGACATGAAGGTGGATGGCGTCACGTCCCGCACCACACTCGGACACGAGTACTGGGGCATGGGCGCCATGTTCAATTTCAAGGCCGCGATCGCGGTGGGCGCCGGGCTGGACTACCGCTTCGAGAAGATCAGCGCCCATGACGCGGGCACCGTCAGCACGACCTTTGGCCGTCCGTGGGCAAGGCTGAACGCGGGCTACGCTTTTCCGACCCCCGTCATGAAGCCCTTCCTTGGGCTCGAGGTGGCCGCGCCCCTCACCAAGAACAGCTACGACAGGGCGGCTGCCTTCGAGGATCAGCTGAAATCCTGGGCCCCCAAACTACAGGTCGGCCTCTACGGCGGCATCCGGTTCTGAAGCCCCTCTCCGGCGAAAGAGGCACCTCCAATTGCCTCTTTTCCGTATGATGAAGGCTCATTCTCCGAGGGACGATGGAACTGCGGGTCCTGGGCTGCAGCGGGGGCGAGGCCGACGGGGAGCGCCTGACGGGGCTCCTGGTGAACGGCTGTGTCGCCATCGATGCCGGATCGATCACCGCCGCCCTCCGGGTGGAGGAGCAGGTGAAGATCCAGCATGTCTTCATCAGCCACTCGCACCTGGATCACATCTGCACCCTGCCCTTCTTCACCAAGAACATCTTCGGCCACACGCAC
>JARLGO010000471.1 GCA_031292655.1 Geothrix sp. | reverse complement strand
CAGCCAGCGCAGGCTGGGCAGGTCCAGGTGGTTGGTGGGCTCGTCCAGCAGCAGCAGGTCCTGGCCCTGGAGGATGGCCTTGGCCAGCATGACGCGGCTCTTCTGGCCGCCCGACAGGGTCTCCACCGGGCGCTCGAAATCGGAAGCCGAGAAGCCCAGGGACTGCAGGATGCTTTCGGCCCGGGCGCGGATGCTGAAGCCGTCGAGGTGCTCGAAGGACTCCGTGACCTTCTGGTAGCGTTCCATCACCTCGGACAGGTCCGCGCCGGGCTCTCCCATGCGGAGTTCCAGCTCGCGCATCTCGTGCTGCAGGCGCTCCACGTCGCCGAAGGCCGCCAGCGCCTCCTCCAGCACGTTGCCGCTGGTCTCGGGCACCAGGTCCTGGGCGTAGTGGCCCATGCGGATGCCGCGTTCCTTGGTGGGCTTCACCACGGTGCCGCTGTCCGCTTCCAGCTGGCCCAGGAGCAGCTTGAAGACGGTGCTCTTGCCCGCGCCGTTGCGCCCGATGACGCCCCAGCACTCGCCCTCCTGGATGGCCCAGGTGACATCCTTCAGCACCTCCTGGGGGCCGAAGCGCAGGTCGACGTGGTTGAGGGATGCGAGCATGGCCGGCGGCTTTCCGTTCTCAGCAAGAAGGCCACCTTCCGGTGGCCTTCTGTTTGGTGGAGCCAATCGGGATCGAACCGACGACCTCTTGCATGCCATGCAAGCGCTCTCCCAGCTGAGCTATGGCCCCAATCGGGAAGACCCAGTATCCCACCCCTTCCGCGCTTCTGCAAGCGGGGATCAGCGGGGTGACAGTTGAAGCCGCTGCCCCGCCCGGAGGCGGTCCCCCTTCAGGTGGTTCCAGGCCTTGAGATCACTCGGATCCACACCGTACTTCCGGGCGACGCCGGCCAGGGTCTCGCCCCTCTGGACCCGGTGGGTGCGGGCCTCGGAGACCGCCCCCGGTTCGCCGGGGCCGGAGGGAAGGCGCACTTCATCTCCGGGATGCAGCGTCTTCGCGGCCGCAGGATTCAGACGCATCAGCTCGCCAAGCGACACCCGGTGGCTCCGAGCGAGCTTCGCCAGGGTGTCGCCCGGCTTCGCATGAAGAATGGAGACCGATGGGGCCGGCGGGACCGGGGCCGGGGATGGCGCAACCGGGGGAGGAACGGCTTCTGCAGGGATCATCGGCGCGGGCTGCAGGGGGACGGAGGCCGAAGCCTGGACGGGCTCCTCCACCTTCTCTGGCGACTCCCCGGGAAGGGCCAGGTCGCGGGGCGCGGCCGGCAGGGGCGGCAGGGGACGATCGGCGAGGGCCTTCCCGCCCCCGGTTCCGGAGGCGAGGTAGCGCTCCTCCACGGCGACGGCGGGCGGAGGCGGCACCAGCAGCCGTTTGCCGGGCCGGAACTGTTTCGCCGTGAGGTCGTTCGCCGCCAGCAGATCCTCCGCGGTCAGCTTGAAACGCTTCGCCACCCTTGCAAGGGTGTCGCCCTTTTTCACGAGATAGGTCTTGAAGTCGAGGCGCTGGCCGGCGGGCATGTGGGCCAGCTGGCGGAGGCAATCCATGGCCTTGCCCGGCGGAACGCGCAACTGATAGGTCCCCGGAGGGGTGGAGCCCCGCAGCAGCTCGGGATTGAGGGCCTTCAACATCGCGGCGTCGGTGCCTGCGCAGCGGGCCAGGACGGTGAGACTGGTCATTTTGGAGACGGTGACGGTCTCATAGACATAGGGCACGAGGGGGGCGATGCGGATGCCGTAGCGCTCCGGGTTCCGGCCCACCAGGATGGCCGCACACAGCTCCGGAACGTAGTTCTTCGTCTCCGTCCTCAGCCACCGCGATCGGCTGAGATCCCAGAAATTGCGTGTGCCCAGGTTCTGGATGGCCCGGTCCAGGGTCAGCGGCCCGGCATTGTAGCTGGAGGCGGCCAGGTACCAGTCGCCCGTGATCTCGTAGAGCCGCTTGAGGTACCGCGCGGCGGCGCGGGTGGCCTTGATGGGATCGCGCCGCTCCTCCACCCAGGCGTTGGCGGTGAGACCGTAGATGCGACCCGTGGACCGGATGAACTGCCACATGCCCACAGCCTTGGCGCGGCTCTTGGCCTCGTTGCGGAAACCGGACTCGATGACGGCGAGGTAGGCCAGGTCCGAGGGCACGCCCTCCTCCGCGAAGACCTGGCGGATCATGGGCAGGTACATGGACGCCCGGCCCAGCGCGTTCTCCATGAAGCCCCGCTTAGCGGTGCTGAAGAGGCTCACCCAGGTGAGCACCTTGTCGTTCAGGTCGATGGGGTAATCGTAGGTGGCGCCCTGCTCTGCCGAACGCACCAGCTCCTGCTCGGCGCGGAGCACGTCGCCGCTGATGGACACCACCTCGTCGGGGGCCTTGAGCCCCGGCTCGGCCTCGGGCGTCTCCTCCTCGGTGATCTGATCCTGGACCTCCTTCAGCCGCTGGAGCAGGCCCTGGACTTCGGCCTGCTTCAGCAGTTCGAGGGACCAGTCGGCCGTGAGGACATCGGCCTCATCCGACCGCGCGGCGGCCGTCTCCTCGTCCTCGGCCTCGAGGGCTTTCTCGGCGGCCTCCACCAGCGCCCGGAGCCGCTGCGTCCGGGCCGCATCGGATTCGGCGGCCCGGACTGGCTCCGTGGCCACCTGCACCTGAGGTGCCGGAGCCGGCGTCTGCACCAGCCCTGTCCCCCAGAGGAGGCTGGCCAGAACGAGGACGGGCATGGATCTAGTGGCTTTCTGCGCTGACCAGGGCCTCGTAGGCCTTGGCGTCCAGAAGGCCCGCCATATCGCCGGTCAGCTTGACCTTCACCATCCACCCCTTGCCGTAGGGGTCCTCATTCACGGCCTCCGGATGCTCCGCCAGGGCGGCATTCACGTCGAGCACTTCGCCGGCCGCGGGCATGTTCAGTTCGGACACCGTCTTCACGGATTCCACCGTGCCGAATTCCTCGCCCCCGGCGAAGGAGGCCCCGACCTCCGGGAGATCCACGAACACCACGTCGCCCAGGGCGTCCTGTGCGTACTGGGTGATGCCCACCAGGGCCGTGCCGTCGCCCGCGGGCTTCAGCCACTCGTGGTCCTTGGTGTACTTCAGGTCGGCAGGGAACATGGATCCTCCAGAAAAGGTGGGATGGGTACGAGTGGGGAGCTACTTCGTCCGCTTGTAGAAGGGGGTCGGGATGATCTCGGCGTCCACGGCGCGGCCGCGGATCTCGATCTGGATGCGGCCGCCGACCTTGGCCAGCTCCGTGGGGACGTAGGCCAGTCCCAGGTTGATCCCGCAGGTGGGGGAGGGAGCCGCACTGGTGACGAAGCCGATCTGTTTGCCGTCCTGCACCACTGGCATGTGATCCCGGGCGATGTCGCGCTTTTCCAGGGTCTTGAAGCCCACGAGCTTGCGGGGGGCCGGGGCGGCCTTGGCCGCCACCAGGGCCTCCCGGCCGATGAAGTCGCCCTTGTCCAGCTTCACGATCCAGCCCAGGCCCGCTTCCAGGGCGTGGATGCTGT
>JARLGO010000470.1 GCA_031292655.1 Geothrix sp. | reverse complement strand
GTCCGAAAGGACGCCACCGGCGGTCCAGGATCTTCTGATCCAGAGCATTTCGGATCTTCCCTTGCCCGACCGGAGGCAGCTTGCCGGCCTGCTGGACCGGATCGCCCCACCCGGGCCTGGAGACCAGCCCATGTTCTTCGAAGAGCCCCCAGGCGAAGACATGAGGAAAGGCGGACGGACATGACGGATCGGACACCCTTCGATGCGATTCAAGGTGATGGGCTGCCCATTGCTCCCAGTCTGGAACCGTCGCTGCAGAACGCCAGGGTCCCCCGGGTCACCACGGTCATCGATGGCCGCACCGCCTTCATCGGAATCCTCGCCGCCGGACTCGGCGTGATGGCAGGGTACCTGGCCGAGGCGCTCATCAGGTTGATCGGGCTGGTCACCAATCTGGCCTATTACCATCGGATATCGACGGAATTCACCTCTCCGGCCGGGCACCACCTCGGCTGGACGGCGGTCTTCATACCCGCCTTGGGTGGAATCCTCGTGGGCCTCATGGCGCGATATGGGTCCAAGGCCATCCGGGGCCATGGAATCCCCGAGGCGATGGAACAGGTGCTGCTCAACGAGAGCCGGATCCCGGCGCGGGTCACCCTGCTCAAGCCGCTCTCCGCCGCCATTGCCATCGGCACCGGTGGTCCATTTGGCGCGGAAGGCCCGATCATCGCCACCGGCGGCGCGCTCGGCTCGCTCCTGGGGCAGCTGCTTCCGACCACGGCGCTCGAGCGGAAAACGCTCCTGGCGGCCGGCGCCGCTGCGGGCATGGCGGCCACCTTCGGATCCCCTGTTTCCGCCGTACTGCTCGCGGTGGAGTTGCTGCTGTTCGAACTCCGGCCGCGATCCATCATCCCCGTGGCCCTGGCCAGCGTCGCCGCCACCGGCGTCCGGTTTTCCCTCGTGGGCATCCAGCCGGTCTTCCCCAACGCCCTGCTCACGACACCCAACGGGCTCTCCCTGGCGATCTACATCGCCCTCGGAGCCGTGATTGGGGTGGCCTCGGTGTATGTGACCCGAGCCGTCTACTGGATCGAGGATGGATTCGAGCACCTCCCAATCCATTGGATGTGGTGGCCTGCCCTCGGGGGACTCGTCGTGGGCGGTATCGGCTACTTCGTACCCCGCACCCTGGGCGTGGGCTACGACAACATCCAGGCCGTCCTCTCCATGCACCTCGTCGGAGTGGCGCTCCTGGTGTTGTGCCTGGCCAAGTTTCTTTCCTGGTCCGTCGCCCTGGGCAGTGGCACCTCGGGCGGCACACTGGCACCCCTGTTCACGATCGGCGGCGCGCTGGGCGCCCTGCTGGGCGGGCTCATCGCGACCCTGCTCCCGAAGGTCGGGGTGGATCCCAAGATCTGCGCCCTGGTCGGCATGGCCTCCATCTTTGCCGGGGCCTCCCGGGCCATGCTCGCTTCGGCGGTCTTCGCCTTCGAGATCACCCTGCAACCCCTCGGGCTGCTGCCCCTCCTGGGCGGATGTTCAGCCGCCTACCTGTTCTCGGCCCTCATGATGCGAAACAGCATCATGACGGAGAAGCTGACTCGCCGGGGGGTCCGGGTCCCGGAGGAGTACGCCGCCGACTTCCTGGACCAGATCCTGGTGAAGGACGCCGCATCAAGGCATGTCGTGACCCTGGACGCGACCCAGAGCCTCGGAGAAACGAGGCGGTGGCTTGAAGCAGGCGCAGACGGGGCCACGCATCATGGGTTTCCCGTGGTGGACAAGGGGGGCGCCGTGATCGGCGTGCTTACGCGCCGCGATCTGCTGGAATCCACTCATTCCCCGGAATCGCCCCTCCGGGCCCTGCTCCACCGCGAGCTGGCGGTGGCGTTCGAGGGGAATTCGATTCGGGAAGCCGCCAACCACATGGTGCGGGAGGGGGTCGGCCGCCTCCCGGTCCTGGGCGAGGACTCGAAGCTCGTCGGCATCCTCACGAGAAGCGACCTGCTGGAGGCCCACGCGGCCCGACTGAGGTCCGCCGAAAGTGCAAAACGCACCTTCAAATCCGGGTGGGGCCCCCGCGACCCGGAGGCCCTGCGGGATCCCTGACCACCTGCGAAGGCCCTGGCCGTCGCGTGGCCAGACCAGTGCCTGTTCTCTTCCACCGGTTGATGTAGCACTTGGGGGCACTCCATCCTTGAACATCCCTGTCCCAAGACGATCGCCAGAAGCCGCTGGCCCTCCCTCGCTCACGAACCTGCTTTCGAGCGATCACGAGGAGATCGACCGACTGATTAGCCTCGCCTTGATGTCGATCGATTCCGGCCTGGCGGCGGATGCCTGCGTGGCACTGGATCGGATCTGGATTCGCCTGGCCGTTCATATCCGTGCCGAACACAAGGTGGTATTCCCGGCTCTAGCGGAAACCCATTCGGATCTCCGGGCGCCGCTCCAGACCCTCCATGAGGACCATGACTACTTCATGGCTTCCTTGGCTGGGTCCGTGAAGTCCATGCATGGTCCATCGCCGGACTTTGCCTCGGCCAGGACCGCCGTGGAAGTCCTGAAGCTCCGGTTGGCGGCTCACAACGCCCTTGAGGAAGGTGGCGTCTATCCCCTGGTGGACAAGCTTCCCCAGGAACAGCTGACACCGATCCTGGGCCAGGTGGCCCGGGAACTGGCCTTCCTGCCCCCTCGCTACGGCCCATGAATCCCCTCAGATCATGGAAACCAGAGACCCTCCATCCGATTGGACCGGAAGGGCCGGCGCCCTCGACCATCCCCGAGGGCCCTGGAGTCATGCCTTGGTCTCCCAGTGCTAGAAGAAGGTCTTCACGGCCTCCACCACCCGGTACTGCTCGTCCACCAGGTAGACCAGCTGCCATTTGTCGAAGGTGGTGCAGGGGTGGCTGATGGCGCAGCCCACCAGGTCTCCGATCTCCAGATCCGCCTCCGCAGGGACCTCCAGCTTGGCGTGCTGGTCGTAGAGCGTGGTGATGCGCCAGTCCTCAGGGGCAGGCATAGGTTGGAC
>JARLGO010000469.1 GCA_031292655.1 Geothrix sp. | reverse complement strand
GCGGCGCAGGGTGATCATGCCTTCCTTCTGGCCCTGCTCGCGGATCTCGATGGCGGAGGCCCCGGTGAGGATCATGTCCTTGAGGGTCTCGGAGATCTCCAGCACCTCGTAGAGCCCCACGCGCCCCTTGTAGCCGCGCTTGTTGCAGATCTCGCAACCCACCGGCTTGTAGAAGGTGATCCCGCGCTGCACCTCCTCGGGCGTGAAGCCGACCTTGTAGAGGGCCTCCTCCGGCTGGTGGTGGGAATCCACCGCCTTGCAGTTCAGGCAGAGGCGGCGCACCAGGCGCTGGGCGCAGATGATGTTCACGGAGGTGGCCACCAGGAAGGGTTCCACCCCCATGTTCATGAGGCGGTTGATGGTGCTCGGCGCATCGTTGGTGTGGAGCGTGGAAAGCACCAGATGGCCCGTCAGGCTGGCCTTGATGGCGATCTCGGCGGTCTCGAAGTCCCGGATCTCGCCCACGAGGATGATGTTCGGGTCCTGCCGGAGGAAGGATCTCAGCGCCGCGGCGAAATTCAGGCCGATCTGCTCCTTCATCTGCACCTGGTTGATGCCGGGGAAGTTGAACTCCACCGGATCCTCCGCCGTCATGATGTTGGTGTCGACGGTGTTGAGCTTGGCGATGGAGGAGTACAGGGTGTTGGTCTTGCCGGATCCCGTGGGGCCCGTCACCAGCACCATGCCATAGGGCTTGGAGATCTGGCGGTCCCAGGCGACGAGGCTCTCGGGCTCGAAGCCGAGCTTGGTGAGGTCGAGCATGAGCTTGTCGCTGTCCAGCAGCCGCAGCACGATCTTTTCGCCGAACAGGGTCGGCAGGATGCTCACGCGGTAGTCGATGACCTTCTGGCCGCCACCCATGTTGACGCGCAGCTTGATGCGGCCGTCCTGGGGCAGCCGCCGCTCGGCGATGTTGAGCTTGGCCAGGATCTTCACGCGGGAGGTGAGCGGATCCTTCAGCTTGAGGTTGGGCCGCATGACCTCCATCAGGATGCCGTCGATGCGGAACCGGATGCGGTAGGTCTTCTCGTAGGGCTCGATGTGGATGTCGGAGGCGCCGCGCTTGATGGCGTCGATGAGCACCATGTTCACGAGCTTCACCACCGGCGCGTCTTCGCTGCCCCGCCTCAGGCTGCCGACGTTGACGCTGTCTTCCTCATCGTCGAGGGTGTCGAACTCAGTGTCGGCGTCGAGTTCCTGTTCCAATTCCGAGAGATCGAAGTGCTCATCCGCCTCGTTGAAGGACTCCTCGGTGCCGCCGAGGGTGGGGCCGCTGGCCGCCGGACCGCCGCCACCGCCCAAGGTGGCGTTGCGCCCCGAGGGGCCGTCGGCCAGGCGGACGGCGCTGCTGCCCCCGTAGTACTTCTCCACGGCCCGGACGAGCCCCATCTCGCTGGACACCACCGGGTCCACGTTGTAGCCCGTGTGGAACCGCACATCGTCCATGGCGAAGATGTCCGTGGGATCCGACATGGCCAGCGTGAGCACGTTACCGGTGCGCTGAAGGGGCAGGACCTTGTGCCGCTGGGCCAAGTCCTTGGGGATCAGGGCGATGACACTGGGGTCGATGGGCGGCCATTGTTCCAGGTCCGCCGCGGGGACCCCGTACTGCATCCCCAGGAAGCTCACGATGTCCTGGTCCGAGCAAAATCCCGAGCGCACGACAATGCTTCCTAGCTTCCCGCCCTCCCTGCGCTGGATTTTCATAACCTCATCCAGCTGGGCGTCTGTGATGAGCTGGGCCTTGACGAGCATTTCCCCGAGCTTGCTGACCACCGACTGCCTCCAGGTTGGGGTAAGGCGATGGTAGCATCCCCCGCCGGTTTCAAAGTCCTAACCATTGTATGCTTTTGCCATGCCCCCCGCAGATAACCAGCCACAGCGCCTGTTCCTGGCCCGGCAACTGATCCGGGAGAAGGGTCTGTCGAAGACAGATCTAGCATTGCTTGAAGATATTCTCCGCGAGGGGGCCCGGGACCTGGAGCCTTTGGTGGAGGCGGACCCGCAGCGGGCCGCCACCCACGAGGAGTCGCCCGCCCAGGCGGCCCTCCGGCGCAGCCTGGGCTACTTTCTGGCCTTTCTCCACACGTTCTCGCCCCGCCGGCTGGGGGAGGCCCGGAACGCCATGGGCCTGGTCCTGCTCCACAGCCTCGGCCGCCTGGGTGACCAGGCGGAGTCGGCCCACCGGGAGCTGCTCATGGAGCAGCATCAGCCGGAGTGGGTGACCCAGCTCCTGGATCTCCTGGCCTCCCTGCGGGCCATGACCCTGGCGCCCTCGGAAAAGGACGGGGACCTCCGCTCCCTCTGGTCCGCCTTCCTGGCAGACCACCGGGAAGCTTTTCGTGGAATTCTGGCAGCACTTCAAGATAGCGAATCCGGTGCCTCGTCGGTGAAGCGCCTGAACGCCCAGATGAAGGCCGTGAACCGGGCCATCCAGGGCCAGGGGCGCCTGGAGGAATCCCTGGCCCGCCTGGCCGAGCAGCTGGAGGCCTGCATTCCCGCGGAGATCCACCCCCGCGTGGAGCCCCTGCTCCTGCTGGAGCACGTGGTCTCGAACCTGCGCTTGAGCCTGGTGCGCCCCTTGGATCGGGGCATCCACTGGCCGGCGGTGGAGCAGGTCCGGGGCAGCCTCCGCTGGCTCTGGGACAACCTGGGCTGGTCGCTGCCCCGCATGGATGCCGACCTGTTCCGGGAGAGCATGCCCGTGGAACTCCGCCGCCTGATGCAGCAGCTCCGCCGGAATGACCGGCCGGCCTTTTCGGTGGTGGCCCGGGCCCTGGCCAGCCACATCTCGCTGCTCGGCCTCCTGGAGTCGCTGGAGACCGCCGCCAGCACCGGCCTCCGCGACCGCTACGCGGCGGTGCCGACCTTCCTCGTCCTGGAGGCGGAACTGGGGCGCCAGGCCGAGCGCGCCTACGATCCGGCCCGCGGGGACCTGCTCGACCCGGCCCGGCCTGAAACCGACCGCCTCCGGGCCTTCCTCCGCCGCGCGGTCCAGGGCCTCCAGCAGGACCAGGGGACCTTGCGGAGCCTCCTCCAGCAGGCCCTGGCCGGCCAGGACGCGGACCACCTGGCCCAGACCCTCGACAACCTGCGCGGCCTCCTCATCAATCACCAGAAGCAGCTCATGGGCGAGCTGGTGGGAATCTTCTCCCCCGATGTGCAGCACCGGCTCTTCCCTGAATCCCCCAGCCTGATGGAGGAGGGCGAACAGCTGCGGCTGCGCATCCAGCGCCTTTGGGAGCAGGTGCCGCCCCTCTACGGACCCCTGCAGGTCCACCTGGAACTGCAGGACTGGCCGCGGCTGGCGCTGGGCCTCTCGCAGGCCTACCGGCACCTCCTGGCCTTCCGCCGAAGCCCCGAATTCCCCCTCATGCGGGGGCCGGACCGGGAGGAGGCCGAGGGGCTCATCCGGGCCCTGGGCCGGCTCCTGGAATCGCCGGAGAACGTGCCCCAGGCCCTCCGGGACGGGATGGATCTCCTGGGCGACCTGCTGCGCTTCCTGGAGCTCTTCCTCCTCCGAATCAATGCCCGGATCCCCCTGATCCGGCAGGATCTGGAAGTGGCTCAGGAGGCCCTGAAACTCGTCGCGGAGCTGCGAGGGAATCCGGCCGGAACGGATCGCACCCGCCTTTCCCACAAGCTCATCCAGACCGCCAAGCGCCTGGGGGTGCGGGATCCCCAGTCCCTGATCCTCCTCAAGCGCTGGGTGCGGGCCGAGCGGGGCCAAAGAGAGGGATCGGCCCCCGCCCTGGACCAGCTGGCCGCCCACCTGCGCCAGCTGGCCCTGCGCCTGCAAGCGGCCCTGGGCTAACCGGGATCCCCTCCCGTGCCGAAGAGCCATCCATCAGGGAGCCCCATGTCCCCTATCCACTGGCTGGACGTCCACCCCTCCGCCCGGGGGGAGGCGCTGCGTGAGGCCCTCGCGGCCTGGGGAACGGAGATCCTCCCGCACACCGGCCCGGGCTCCCTGGTCCTGGTGGCCCACCATCCCGATCCCCGCCTGATCCCCGGGGAGGGGACCGAGATCCTGTGGTGGGTGGAACAGGCGGAACCGGAAGAAGTGAGCGCGGTGCTCAACCTGCGGCCGGGCTGGGTGCTCCTGCAGGACCGGCCCCTGGAAGCCGCGCGGGAGGCGCTGCTGCACCTGCGCCAGCGCGACCTGGGCAGTGAGGGCTGGCTCCGCCAGATGATGCATCTGGCCTCCCTGGATGAGCTGCTCCGCCTGGTGCTGGACCGCGCCATCCGGCTGTCCGGTGCCCGCGGCGGGGCCATCTGGCTCCGCAGGGACCACGTCTTCTACCAGCGGGCCGGGGACGGATCCTTCCCCGAGGCCCCCCTGCCCCGCCAGGAGGCGGCGGAGCTCGTGAGGCGGGGCGAGGCGTTCCTCCTGGCCCCTTCGGAACAGCTGGGCCTCCTGCGGCTGGCTCATCCGAAGGCGCCGCCGGACCAGTTCCTGCGGGATTTTGATGACATGGAACCCCTCCTGCTCAATGCCTGGCAGCTGGAGGAGAGCCGCGCGCTCTCCTTCAAGGACGACCTCACGGTGGCGCAGAACCGGCGCTGTCTGGAGGCGGAGCTGCCCCAGGCCGTGCGGTCCGCCGCCACCAAGGCCGAGCCCCTGGCCCTGCTCTTCCTCGATGTGGACGACCTCAAGCGCGTGAACACCAGCCACGGCCACCCCGCGGGCAGCCTCCTGCTGGAATCCGTGGCCAACACCGCCCAGCGCCTCTGCCGCGCCCACGACCGCCTCTACCGCTACGGGGGCGACGAGTTCTGCATCCTCATGCCGCGAACCACCGCCCTGGGCGCCCGGAAGCTGGGGGAGCGCCTCCTCCAGCTGCTGCGGGACCAGCCCCTGGACCTGGGCGCGGCCCACCTCCCCGTATCGCTCAGCGCCGGGGTCGCGGCCTTTCCCGAGCATGCCGACGGCGCCGGCCATCTCATCGAACAGGCCGACCGCGCCCTGCTGCGGGCCAAGGGCGAAGGCAAGGGCCGGGTGGTGGTGGCGGAAGAACGGACGAAGGACTGAAGCGCTACTTCTTTTTCTTCTTCCCGCCCTTGTCGGATCCGAACACCTTGGCCAGGAAGCCCTCCTCTCCGGCCTCGGCGGAGTCACCCTCGAAGCTGTGACGGAGCTGCTCGACCAGCTGGCGCTGTTCCGCGTTGAGGGATTTCGGCACGGCCACCCGGAGATGCAGGTAGAGGTCGCCCCGGCCGCTGCCCTGCAGGCGGGGGACCCCGGCGTTCACCAGCTTCACGACATGGTCCGCTGGGGTCCCCGGGGCCAGCTTCACGCTGTCGGAGCCATAGGGCGTCTCCACCGTGAGGGTGCCGCCAGTCACCAGCAGGGGCCAGTGGACCTCCAGCCGCCGATGCAGGTCGCTGCCATCCCGCTCGTAGCGGGCATCCGGCTCCACATCGAAGACCACGTAGAGATCGCCGCTGCGGCCGCCGAAGCGGCCCGACTCGCCCTGGTTCTGGAGCCGGAGCCGCGTCCCGCGGTCCACGCCCGCCGGCACCTTGAAGCTGACCTTGGATTTCCGGTGGAGCCTTCCTTCGCCATGGCAGGCGCGGCAGGGCTTGGGGATGATGCGGCCCCGCCCCTCGCAGCGCGGGCAGGGGGCGAGCATCTGGAAGAAGCCCTGGCGCATGGCCACCTGTCCCGCGCCCCGGCACTGGGGGCAGGTCTCGGGCCGGGATCCGGCCTCGCAGCCGGAGCCATGGCAGGTGTCGCAGGCTTCGAGGCGGGGGATGGACAGCTCCACGGACTCCTTCCCGAAGATCGCATCGTGGAAGCTGAGCTTGAGGTTGTATTGAAGGTCGGCACCCCGCTCCTCGCCCGTGGACCGGCGGCGCCCGCCCCCGAAGAGGTCGCCGAACAGGCCGCCCCCGAAGAAACTGCCCAGGATGTCCTCGAAATCGGCGAACTGGCTCGGATCGAACTGGAACTGCTGGCCGCCGCCTCCCGCGCCGCCCAGACCCGCGTGGCCGAACTGGTCATAGACCTTTCGCTTCTCCGGATCCGACAGCACGCTGTAGGCCTCGGCGGCCTCCTTGAATTTCTCCTCGGCCTCCTTGTTCCCGGGATTGCGGTCGGGGTGGAGTTCCATGGCCAGCTTGCGGTAGGCCTTCTTCAGTTCATCGGCCCCGGCCTCCTTCGAGACGCCGAGCACTTCGTAGTAGTCGCGTTTCATCATCCCATCCTGAGCTTCCAGGATAGCCGATGAAGCCGAACTCTAATTGGGTGGACCTGCCGCCTCTTCGTCTTCGCCATCCAGGGAGGCCATCATCGCCTCGCTGGCGGCCAGCACGGCATCCGTGAGGAGGTTCTGCGCCTCCAGGAGCTGGCCCTCGCAGGCGCGCAGGGCCTCGGCGTCCTGGGCCGCCACCGCCTGCCGGGCCCGGGAGAGCACGTCCCGCACAAAGGACTGCTGCTCATCCGAAAGGTACTTCCCGCATTCGATGAAGCTCTTGTCGCAGGAGAAGATCAACCCTTCCGCGGAGGCCATGTACTTCAGCGCATCCCGCTTCTTCACGTCGGTTTCCGCATTGGCCAGGGCCTCGCGGATCATGCGCTGGATCTCCAGCTCGGAGAGGCCCGAACTGGGCCGGATGCTCATGCCCTGTTCCAGCCCGGTCATGAGGTCGCGGGCCGAGACCTTCACGATGCCATTGGAATCGATGTCGAAGGCGACCTCGATCTGCGGCACCCCCTTGGGCAGGGGCGGGAGATTGATGAGATCGAAACGGGCCAGGCTCTTGTTGTGTTCGGCCAGTTCGCGCTCGCCCTGGAGCACATGGATTTCCACCCGGTTCTGGTTGTCGGAAACCGTGGTGAAGGTGCGGGCGTCCCGGATGGGGATGGTGGCGTTCCGCTGGATGATCTTCACGAAGCCGCCGCCCTGGGTCTCGATGCCGAGGCTGAGCGGGGTCACGTCCAGGAGCACCAGATCCTTGACGTCGCCCTTGAGGACGGCACCCTGGATGGAGGCCCCGAGGGCCACCACCTCGTCGGGATTGATGGCCCGGTTCGGTTCCTTGCCGAAGAAGTCCCGGACCAGCCGCTGCACGAGCGGCATCCGCGTCTGACCGCCCACCAGGATGATCTCGTCGATCTGCTTGGGGGTCTTGCCGCCCTGCTCCAGCGCGTCCTTGATGGGGATGAGGGTCTGCTCGACCAGCGCCTTGACCATGTCCTCCAGCTGCTCGCGGGTGAGGGTGGCCTCCAGGTGCTGGGGGCCACTGGCCCCCTGGGCGATGAAGGGCAGCCGGATCTCGACGCGATCCAGGGTGGAGAGCTCGCACTTGGCCTTCTCGCTGGCCTCCTTGAGGCGCTGGAGGGCCATGCGATCGCTGGAGAGATCGATGCCGGTCTTCTCCCGGAACTGCTGGACCAGCCAGTTCTGGATGGCCTGATCGATGTCCTCGCCGCCCAGGAAGGTGTCGCCGCTGGTGGCCAGCACCTCGAAGACGCCGTCGTTCATCTCCATGAGGGTGAAATCGACCGTGCCGCCGCCGAAATCGTAGATGCCGAGGATCTGCTTGATGCCCTTCTTGTTGAACCCGTAGGCCAGGGCCGCGGCCGTGGGCTCGTTGATGATGCGCTGGACGTTCAGCCCGGCGATCTTGCCCCCGTCCTTGGTGGCCTGGCGTTGGGCATCGTCAAAATACGCCGGGACGGTGATGACGGCATCCGATACCTCCTCGTGGAGGAAGGCCTCGGCCGCCTGTTTCAGGGAGCGGAGGACGATGGCGGAAACCTCGGGCGGCGCGTAGTCCCGCTCCCCGACCCGGAGCCAGGCATCCCCGTTGGGGGCGGCCACCACGGGAAAGGGGAGCCGGGTCACCGCCTCCTGCACCTTGGGCGACTGGAACCGCTGGCCGATGAGCCGCTTCACGGCGAACAGGGTGCGCTGGGGATTGGTCACGGCCTGACGCTTGGCGATGTGCCCCACGAGCACGTCGCCCTTGTCGGTGAAAGCCACCACGGAAGGCGTGGTGCGGCTGCCCTCGCGGTTGGGAATGATGCGGGAATCGCCCCCCTCCATCACGCAGACGCAGCTGTTGGTCGTGCCCAGGTCAATGCCGATCAGTTTGCCTGCCATGGGTGGAACTCCGAGGGGGTCACGTCCGCTATCGTACCGGCTTCTTGGTCATGCCTCCAACACAAGCGTTGGAGTGGGCTAGGATTTTCCAGGATCCAGGCGGGGTATCGCTCGAAAGCATGGGCAGGTTCCTAGAGCCTGTTCACCACCACCCGGGCGGCCCGGAGGAGCTGGCCCTTGAGGTTGAAGCCCTGCTCGTAGATGGCCGCCACGGAACCATCCGGAAGGCTCGGGTCCGTATAGGTCGTGAGCGCTTCCGCGTGGAGGGCATCGAAGGGATCGCCCACCTGGAGGGGGAGCTGCTCGACGTTGAGCCGGCGCAGGGCCTCCAGGAACTGCTTGCGGACGAGCTCGATCCCCGCACGGAAGACCTCCACGTCCTGGTAGGTGGCCCCGAGACCACGGTCGAAGTTGTCCAGCACCGGGAGCAGTTCCAGGAAGATCTTCCGCTCGGCCTGCTCCACCGCGAGGGCGATGTCCCGCTGGGCGCGGTTGCGGAAGTTGTTGAAGTCCGCGGCCAACCGGCGCTGATGGTCCATCAGTTCGGCCTCGCGCCGAAGCAGCTCCTCCATCTGGCGCTCGGTTTCGATGAGCGCCGTCTCCAGGTCCACCCTTCCCTCCTGCCCGGCGCGGGGCGGCTCGGGAGGTTCCATCTCGGTGATAGCCTGCGTGCGGTACTCCGAGGCCACCTCGTCCGCGACGGCCTGGAGGTCGCCTTCAATGGGTTCGTCCAGGTTGAGGTCCACCACGTCCTCAGGCTCCCCGGATGGGGAATCGGAGGGGGCATCTGGATGTCGGGGGGTATCTTTAGGCATTGAGGCAGTATAAGCCCAAGGAGCCTGTCCTAGTAATTCAAGGAGGGCGCCCGAGTCAGGATCGTTCCTGCCGGCTCTGGACCTGCCGGGACCACCACCGCAGCCCCCCCATGACACGGCCGTAGTCCATCCGAAGCGGACCCATCAAGGCGAAGGTGACGAACCCCGCGGGCCCCAGGGCCACGGTCCTTACCGCCGTGGCCAGAGGCCAGGCTTCGAAATAGGGGTTTTCGGTGCCGAGGAGCAGCTGGACATCCTCGGAGGCCCGGCTGGCAAAGGCATTGAGGAGCCGGGCCAGCCTTCCGTGTTCCTCGAAGGCGCCCACCAGGTCCCGGAACCTGGCCACATCCTCGAATTCGGGCAATCCGCCCAGGCGCCCCAGGCCGGAGACCAGGACCGGCGGGTCGGCAGCGCCGGGATCCATCGGCCACCGGGCGGCGAGTTCCTGGAGCCGAAGGCGGATCGATTCACCCTCCAGGGCCCCCACTCGGAGGGCATCGAGCAGCCGCAACCGCATTTCCGCCAGGGTCAGGCCGGCGAATTGCTCCGTGGCGTAGTTCCCGAGTTCGGTCAGGACCGTCGCAGGATGATTCCACGGATTTTCCATGAGACGGTGCTCGACCTCGCCCAGGCTTCCCACCCAGATCGCCACGAGCCGGCCGGGGCCCACGGGGACGAATTCCAGGCGAACCAGCCGGCTTTGCGTGAAGGGGAGGGGCAGGACCACGCAGACGCCGCCCATGACTTCGGCCAGGGTCCGGCTGGCGTGGCGGACCCAGGACTCCGGGTCCAGGTCCAGGCCGTCCAGGGTGGCGGAAAGCCGCCCCTCCAGGCCGGGATCCGGCGCCATGGTGTCGAGCCAGCGGTCCACATAGTAGCGGTAGGCCCGTTCCGTGGGGATGCGACCCGCCGAGGTGTGCGGCTGGGCCACCAGGGACTCCTCCTCCAGGTCCGACAGCACGTTTCGGATGGTGGCGCTGGACAGGGCCTCGGGATTGCGTTTGGCCAGAAGGCGGGAACCCACGGGCTCACCCTCCTCGAGGTAGGTCTCGATGAGGGTGCGCAACACGGATTCGCCGCGGGGGTTGAGGTGAGGTAGGGCCATCAGGAAAATCCCTTCGGGGATGCCATACTATACGGCACGTTCCGTCATCCCCAGGAGGTCCCATGCGCCCCTTGCTGCCGCAACTGGCTTTTGCAGCAGTGCTTTCCATCACCCTGGCTTGCAGCCACAAGAGCGAAGCCGCCCTTCAGGCCGACGAAGCCGCCAAGGCTGCCGACGCCAAGGTCGCCCAGCTCGAGCAGCAGCTCGCCGAGGCCAAATCGGGCAAGGCCACCGGCGATGATGCGGAGCACCTCACCAAGGGTCAGGTGAAGGCCCTGGAACGGCAGGTTGCGGACGCAAAGAAGCGCGCGGAGGCCAAGAAGCAGGAGGCCCTCGCCCTGGCCCAGGCCCCCGCCCCCAAGGAGGAGCCCAAGCCGGTGGTGGTGGAAGTCCCCACGGGCGCCAAGCTCGAGATCACCCTGGCCCGCGAACTGACCACGGAGAAGGATCAGGCAGGCGATGCCTGGGAGGGTTCCCTTGCCGCGGACGTGGTCCAGGACGGCAAGCTGGTGTGGAGCGCCGGCAGTCCCGTCCGCGGGGTCGTCACGGAAAGCGCGGCGGCGGGGCGCCTGAGCAGCGGCCAGGGCGCCCTCGGCATCCGGCTGACGGAGGTCGCCGGCGTCGGCATCGATGCGGACACCCACGTGGTGGTCGCGACGGCCAAGGGGGAGCGCAACGCCAAGTTCATCGGCGGGGGCGCGGCCCTCGGCGCCCTCATCGGCATCCTGGCCGACAGCAAGCACAAGAACGACCATGCCCTGGGGGGCGCGGCCATCGGCGCCGCCGCCGGCACCGCCGTCGCCGCCGGCACCGCTGACACCGTGATCCGCATCCCCGCCGGGAAGCCCATCGCCTTCAGCCTGACCGCACCGGAAAGGGTGACGCTGAGGAAGTAGGCTGTCGGCCATAGGCTGTAGGCCGCAGGAGAGAAGGTGCCGGCCTACTCGATCAGATCGGGTGGGCCATTGCTTTCCTACAGCCCACAGCCTATGGCCTGCAGCCCATCAGGCCTCCAACGCCTGCAACCGCTCAGCCTCGAAGGCGGCCCTCAGCGGCTCGATGATGGGTTCGATCTGGCCGGACATGAAGCTGTCGATCTGGTGGATGGTGACGCCCACCCGGTGGTCCGTGACGCGGCCCTGGGGGAAGTTGTAGGTGCGGATCTTCTCGCTGCGGTCGCCGCTGCCCACCTGAGACTTGCGGAGGGCCGAGTGGGCCGCGTCGACCTCGTCCTGGGCCTTCTGGAGCAGGCGGCTGCGCAGGACGGTCATGGCCTTGGCCATGTTCTTGATCTGGCTGCGCTCGTCCTGGCACTGCACGACGGTGTTGGTGGGCAGGTGGGTGAGCCGCACGGCGGAATAGGTCGTGTTCACGCTCTGGCCGCCCTTGCCTCCGGAGCAGAAGGTGTCGACGCGCAGATCCTTCTGCTGGATGTCGATGTCCACCTCTTCGGCCTCCGGCATGACGGCCACGGTGCAGGCGGAGGTGTGGATGCGGCCCTGGGTCTCGGTCTTGGGCACGCGCTGGACGCGGTGGACGCCGCTCTCGAAGCGGAACAGCGAATAGGCGCCTTCGCCCTGGATCTCGGCCGTGGCCTCCTTGAGCCCGCCGGCATCGGCCTCGCTCTCGTCCAGCACCGAGACCTTGAAGCCCCGCCGCTCGGCAAAGCGGAGGTACATGCGGAAGATCTCCCCCGCGAACAGGGCCGCCTCTTCGCCCCCGGTGCCCGCGCGGACTTCGAGAATCACGTTCTTGGCATCCATGGGGTCCTTGGGGACGAGCAGCCGCTTGATCTCGGCCTCGCCCTCGGCGATGGCCTTCTTCAGGCCGGGGATCTCCATTTCCGCCATCTCGCGGAAGTCCGCGTCCATGGACTTGTCACCGAGGATGAACTCGGCTTCTTCCAGCTGCTTCCGACGGGTGCGCTGGGCCTGGAAGACCAGCACCACCGGTTCCAGTTCGGCGCGGAGCTTGCTCAGCTCGCGAAGGCGCTTGGGGTCGGACACCACCGCGGGGTCCTGGAGCTGCGCCTCCACCTCCTGGAAGCGGGCCTCGACGGCTTCAAGTTGGTCCAGCATGTCCCACCTCTTTTGCTGACTCCAGATCTCGGCTTCGCCGAAATCTGGAGCAAGGGGCAAAAAAGAAGGACGGGCCGATGTATCCGGCCCGTCCTCGGAAACGGCAGAGCTAGGCTTCGGTGGTGGTAGGGGCAGCCTCGGGGGCGGCCTCGACGACGGCAACCTCCTTCTTCGCGTACTTCTTGTTGAACTTCTCCACGCGGCCTTCGGTGTCCATCAGGCGCTGCTTGCCGGTGAAGAACGGGTGGCAATTGGAGCAGATTTCCACGCGCATCTCCTTCTTGGTGGAGCGCGTCATGAACTCGTTGCCGCAGGCGCAGTGGACCTTCACGTCGTGCAGCTCGGGATGCATCTTTTCCTTCATCACTTCCTCCTGGGACCGACCGGATGCCCCCATGAGCGGGGT
>JARLGO010000007.1 GCA_031292655.1 Geothrix sp. | reverse complement strand
GTTGCGATGGACCATGAGCGCGTCCATCTCCTCGAAGGACCCTTCGTCCAGGAAGGCGGCCACCCGCTCCCGGGCCGTGAGCTTGCCCCCTTCACGCTGTTTCTTGATGCGGGCCTCGCCACCGGCGGCCATGACCTGGGCATGCTTGGCTTTCAGTTTCTCGATCTTCATTTCGAGCGACATGGGCACTCCCGGGACATGCAAAGGCGGCCGATGGTTTGGGGGGTCAGCCGCCAGAATAGCGCGGAGCCTGTGTCGTGTCGCGCGCTCAAAATCAGGCCCCATATGGGCCTCCGCCTCCTCCGATGGACTACTTCACCATGAGGGTGATGCCACCAAGTCTTAAATTGTGGTTACGGCCAAATAATTTCAACTTATTGGCGAGCCGTCGAATCGCAGCTTGAAATCCGCCGCCACGATATCTATAGGTAAGCTGGAGAAAATTATAAACATGCGGATAGACAAGGAATGTTTTAAAGCCGGCCTCTTTCCCCGCCCGAATGATCCGGGAAGGGGGCATGTCGCGTTCCGTGACTCCAAACCTTGTCATGGCGTCCAGCGACACTTTACTTGTGCCATGCCCCACGCCAGGTTCATCAGTGATGCACCTTCCACCAGGTTTAAGAGCATTGAAAATAGCTTTAATGGCCATTCGTTCATCCATGGAATGGTGGAGGGAATCAAAAAAGACAGCACCATCGAACTCATCTCGAAAGGGCATGGATTCGTAGTCGTGAACCTCAAATGCGGCATTCTCGAGCCGCTCCCGCTGGGCCAAGCCACGTGCCAGATCGATCATGTCGCCGGCGATATCGACGCCCACCACCTCATAGCCGCGCTTGGCGAAGAAACAGCTCGTCCAGCCCGTTCCGCAGCCCACATCGAGCAATTTGGCAGGGGGCGGCGGCAACAACAGCAAAATGGCGCTTAATTCAGCCAGATACTTGGAACAGTCCGGATCGGAAAAGGGTTTGTTGACGGCATGTTCAATGGACTCGGCTCCCCGGTCCCGGCGAAGATTTTGGATGTATTCAATCTCGCCTTGTTTGGCCACGTTCCGACCCCCCATGATCGTACTTTTCCTGGATCGGGTCAGTATCCTGCGAACGGATCCTAGCGGATAGCCCTCGGCTGGGTCATGGCCTCCAGGCTGAGGACCTCGTCCAGTTCCCCGGGGCTCAGGTAGCCCTTGCGGAGGATCAGGTCCCGCACGGGCACGCCGGTCTCCAGGGCCTCCTTGGCCACTTCGGTGGCCCGCTTGTAGCCGATGGCGGGCATGGCGGCGGTGACGATGCCGATGCTGTGTTCCACGAGATCGCGGCAGCGCTCCCGGTTGGCGGTGATGCCCACGATGCACTTGCTGGTGAGCACGTTCACGGCGGCCGTGAGGTTGCGCATGCTGGTGGCCAGGCTGTAGGCCAGGATGGGTTCCATCACGTTGAGCTGGAGCTGGCCCGCCTCGGCGGCCAGGGTGATGGTGAGGTCGTTGCCGATGACCGAGAAGGCCACCTGGTTCACCACCTCGGGGATCACGGGGTTCACCTTGCCGGGCATGATGCTGCTGCCGGGCTGCATGGGCGGCAGGTTCAGCTCGCCGAAGCCGCAGCGGGGGCCGCTGCTGAGCAGGCGCAGGTCGTTGCAGAGCTTGCTGAGCTTCACCGCGGCCCGCTTCACCACTCCGGAAAACATCACGAAGGCGCCGGTATCCGGCGTGGCCTCCACCAGGTTTTCGGCCAGCACGATCTCCAGCCCGGTGATCTTGCGCAGCTCCTCCACCACCACTTCGGGGTAGCGGGGATCGGCGCAGATGCCCGTGCCGATGGCCGTGCCGCCCATGTTCACCTCCAGGAAGAAGCGGGCGGTCTCCCCCAGGCGGAGGATGTCTTCGCCCGTGGTGACGGCGTAGGCCTCGAATTCCTGGCCCAGGGTCATGGGCACGGCGTCCTGCAGCTGGGTGCGGCCCATCTTGATGACGTCGGAGAACTCGCGGCCCTTGGCGTGCAGGGCCGCCTTCAGGCGGTTCATGGCGTCCAGCAGGCTCTTCAGCATGAAGATGGTGGTCAGGCGCAGGGCCGTGGGGTAGACGTCATTGGTGCTCTGGCCCAGGTTCACGTGATCGTTGGGGTGGCAGAAGGCGTACTCGCCCCGCTTGTGGCCCAGCAGCTCCAGGGCGCGGTTGGCGATGACCTCGTTGGCGTTCATGTTGGTCGACGTCCCCGCGCCGCCCTGCACCATGTCCGTGGGGAAGTGGCCGTGCCAGTGGCCGTCGATGATCTCCTGGGCGGCGCGGTCGATGGCCGCCGCGATGGCCGGATCCAGCAGGCCCAGCCGGGCGTTGGCCCGGGCGGCGCCCTGCTTGACCATGGCCAGGGCCCGGATCATGGCCGGGAAGTGGCTGGTGGGCGTGCCGGTGATGGGGAAGTTGTGGACGGCCCGCAGGGTCTGCACGCCGAAGAGGGCGTCTTCGGGCACGTCCAGGGGGCCGATGAGGTCGGATTCCCGCCGGGTCCGGCCGCTGGCATAGGCCTGTTCCCGCCCCGTGCGGGGCGTGGCCGAGTAGAGGATCCGCTGGTGGAGCACGTTGGCGATCTTGCTGAGCACCGCGATGGCGGCGGCGCCGTCCTGGCTCAGGCTGGCGAGCACCTGGTCCCGGTCGAGCTCCAGCAGGAGGGCGGGACTGAGGGCCACGGCCGTGGCCGTGTGGCTGCTGACGGCCAGGAAGGACTGTTCGCCCGCCACATCGCCGGGTCCCAGGATGACCACGGGTTCGGGCCCGTCGCCATTGTCGCGGGTGATCTCCACGCGGCCCTCGGCGATGATCGTGGCCCCCCGCCGTGCCTCCCCCTGCCGGAAGAGGACGGTTCCCGCGGGGACCTCCCGGCGCTGGGCCGCCGTGGCGATGAGCCTCAGGTCCCCGTCGGACAACCCGGAAAAGATCTCGCAGCTTCGGAGGACGGACGTGATCGCATCCATGGGACAGGCTCCAAGGCCGGGCATCGGCCCGCCGTCATGCTATCCGGCATCATTTGGGGAGCGGTCACGAATGGGACCCCGGGGCCGATCCCTTGACGGATTGTACAGGCCGGGCGCCAAAGATCTACTTGGCCGGATCCCGGGTGATGGCATCCTCGCGCAGCTTCTCGCCGCCCACCACGTGGAAGTGGAGGTGGAAGACGCTCTGGCCGGCGTCCTGGCCGGAGTTGGCGATGACGCGAAAGCCCGAATCGAGGATCCCTTCCTCCCTGGCGACCCTGACGCAGGCGCTGAGCAGGGCGGCCCGGGCCTCCGCAGGCAGCTCGTCCAGTTCTTTCAAGCTGGCCACATGCTGCTTGGGGATCACCAGGAGGTGCACCTTGGCTCGGGGCCGGATGTCCCAGAAGGCCAGCACGTAGGGGTCCTCATAGACCTTCCGGGAGGGGGCGGTGCCGGCCGCGATCCGGCAGAAGATGCAATCGGCGGGGGCCTTGGGCGCTTCAGCCCGCAGGGTCGGACCGGTGGCCAGGGCGAAGGCGGCCAGGAGGGCGAGGGCCCTCCTCATCAGCGGCCGCTCTTCGTATTCGCCTCGTGCCGAGGCTCACATGGCCTCGACCCAGCGGCGCATAGGGGTGAAATCACTTTGTTCGTCTCGTGCCGAGGCTCACGGGAGCCCGACCCAGCCATGGATTACCTCCCGCTCTTCTTCCAATCCGCCAGGAAGCCTTCCACGCCCTTGTCGGTGAGCGGGTGCTTCAGCATCTGGTCGAAGACCTTGGTGGGGATGGTGGCCACGTGGGCGCCGGCCAGGGCGGACTCGGTGACGTGGCGGGGGCTGCGGATGCTGGCGGAAAGCACCTGGGTGTCGAAGCCGTAGTTCTCGAAGATGGCGCAGATCTCGCGAATCAGCTCCATGCCGTCCAGGTTGATGTCGTCCAGGCGGCCCACGAAGGGGCTCACGTAGGTGGCGCCGGCCTTGGCGGCCATGAGGGCCTGCGTGGCGCTGAAGCAGAGGGTGACATTGGTGTGGATGCCCTCGGCCGAGAGGGCCTTGCAGGCCTTCAGACCCTCGGCGATGAGGGGCAGCTTCACCACCACGTTCTTGTGGATCTTCGAGAGGCGGCGACCCTCCTGGATCATGCCCGGGGCCTCCAGGCCGATGACCTCGGCACTGATGGGGCCGTCCACGATGCCGCAGATCTCCTCGATGATCTGCTCGAAGGGCTTGCCCGTCTCCTTGGCGATCAGGCTCGGGTTGGTGGTCACCCCGTCCAGCACGCCCAGGGCGTTGATGCGCTTGATCTCGTCGATGTTGGCGGTGTCGATGAAGAACTTCATGGGCGTCTCCGGGGGGGAATGAGGTCGAGTGCGAGCCAGGCGTTGGGAGGATCAGGAGGACCCGGCTCTGAGCCCCGAAGGGGCGAAGAAGAACTTCATGGGCGTCTCCGGGGCCGGCCTCCACCGGACCCTTCCATTCTCTCAGGCGACGCGGGAAGCTGGAAGCACGGAGTCTGCCATGGGGAAACCTGAGATCAAAGTGCTGGACAGGGGCTTCGTGCGCCTCATCGACCACATGGGCTCGGACCTGTCCGTGGTGAACGCGGCCCGGGTGTCCTTCGGGAAGAAAAAGGATGCCTTCGAGGAGGGGGACGCCAAGCTGGTGGCCTATCTGGCCGAGCACGAGCACACCTCGCCCTTCCGCCACACGGCCCTGACGCTGCACGTGAAGGCGCCCATCTTCGTGTTCCGCCAGTGGATGAAGCACCGCATCGGGTCGGAGTTCAACGAGATCTCCGGACGCTACGTGGAATTCCCCGAGGACGAGTTCTTCGTCCCCGCCGCCTTCCGGAAGCAGGCCAAGGTGAACAAGCAGGGCAGCGAGGGCGAGATCGACGAGGCGAGCCGGGCCCGCGCCATGGAAAGCTACCTGGAAAGCTGCCGGGGCGCCGTGGCCCACTACAAGGAACTGTTGTCCCTGGGCGTCTGCCGCGAGCAGGCCCGCTGCGTGCTGCCGCTCGCGCTCTACTCCGAGGTCTACTGGACCGTCAGCCTCCAGGCCGTGGCCCACTTCATCCGCCTGCGGGCCGACAGCCACGCCCAGTGGGAGATCCAGCAGTACGCCGCCGCCGTGAGGGCTGTGGTGGAACCCATCTACCCCGTGGGCCTGAAAGTCCTGCTGGCCGCCGGCAAGGGCTGACCGCCCCGCCCTTCGATCTGGACAAGGCCCACCTTTTCGGGATCCATCGCGTGCATTCCGGCACTTCATTGGATAATGCTGTTCAAGGAGTTGCCATGCGTATCCTGCTCGCCGCCCTGCTTTCACTGCCCCTCCTGGCGGGGGGCGGGGGTACCGTCGCCTTCAAGCAGACCTCCTTCCTGGCCGAGGTGGCGGCCACGGAGCCGGAGAAGGCCAAGGGCCTGATGTACCGGCAGAGCCTGGCCAAGGACCGCTGCATGTTCTTTGTCTATGGCGAAGACGGCTACCACAGCATCTGGATGAAGAACTGCCTCATCGCCCTGGATGTGGCCTGGATCGATGCTGAAGGGCGCGTGGTGGAAACCGCCGAGCACGTCCCCCCCTGCAGCCCCATGCGCGGCGATGACTGCCCCACCTACGGCGGCACCATTCCCGCCCGCCACTTCATCGAATTCCCGGCGGGGACCTTCAAGCGCCTGGGCCTGAAGAAGGGCGACCGCCTGGGCTGGGACCTCACGCTGGACGATGGCCGCGCCCTGCACGGGGGGGCGCCGATGCCCCGGGCCAAGAAGAAGTAGGCCGGCCTACTCCTTGGACCTGCCTGCGTCCTTGCCCTTGCGGGCGGGGCGGGTGAGGGTGCGAAGGTGTTCCGGGGTGGGGGGAAGGTCCGTCAGCGACAGGGGGTTCAGCCGGTCGGCCAGCAGGGTCCAGGCCCGGGCCTGGCGGGGCAGGCGCTCGGGCTGGATGACCTCGAAGCCCTGGGCGTAGCTGACGAAGGGGGGCATGACCAGGGCGTAGCCCGTGAAGAGGAAGGCCGGCAACCGGAGCCAGTCCGGCGCGCCGGCGGGGTCGAGGCCGGGGACGGCAAAGAGGGGATGCACGCCGCCGTTGATCCAGAATCCGTGGGAGGGCTCGTGGCGGGGATAGACGAAGATGCGCCGCCGGTGCATGAGCGTGAAGGGGCCCACGCGGAGCTGCTCGACAGGCCTGATGCCCGTGCCTTCCAGCGCGGGGCCGTCGCTCCGTTCGGGATGGCCCACGACCTGGATCACGATCCGGCCCCCGGTCTTCAGCTTGCGGAAGATGGTGCGCAGCTCCTCGGCCTCGTCGCCCTCCACATTCCCTTGGCTGGGCTTGAGGTCGCCCAGGAGGGCCACCTGCTCGGGGGCGTAATCATCGATGAGGCTGAAGACCCGCTCCCAGATCTCCAGGTGGGCCGTGGCGGGCATGGGGTCGGGCCGGCGCCGGCGGGCCGCGCCCAGGCCAATGAAGAGGTCCGACAGCACCAGGGTCTTCTGCCGGGGCAGCCACAGGGCCCGGCGGCTGTCGAGTAGCACGTCTTCATTGAGTTGCGCCTGCACCAGGACCTCCGACCTTCCATTGGAACACACGCCGGTGCAGAATCCTCCGGAGGGGGGAACGGGTGCATCGTGAGCGTTGATTCAGTCCGCCTGCTGGCGGGACTGGGCACCGGCCTCTGCGGGGGGGGCCTCGCGGGCCTGTTTGGCGTGGGCGGCGGCATCGTCATGGTGCCCCTGCTGGGGCTGATCCTGAATCTGGACCAGCACCGCGCCCAGGGCGCCACTCTGGCGGCCATGCTGCTCCCCACGGGACTGCCGGCGGTGCTCCATTACCGGCGCCGGGGCATCGCCTACAGCCTCCCCCTGGTGGGCGTGCTCATCCTGGCCTTCCTCTTTGGAATCTACGGCGGCTCCCTGGTGGCCAACCGCATCCCTTCGAATGGCCTGCGCTGGACCTATGCGGCCTTCCTGGTCCTCCTCGCGGTCAGGACCTTCCTGCGGCAGGAACCCGCCATGCTGGATCGGGGCGCGGAGCCCTTCGACCTGTCGGGCCTCTGGACCTGGGGTCTGCCCATCGGGTTCCTGGCGGGCGTGGTGTCGGGCCTGACGGGCCTGGGGGGGGCCGTGGTGGTGGTCCCCCTGCTGGCTTCGAGATTCAAGATGACCCAGCATGAGGCGCAGATGGCCAGCCTGATGATGCTGCTGCCCCCCATCGGCCTGCCCGGGGTCTATGTCTATGCCAAGGCCCAGGGGGGACTGCCCTGGGGGGTGATCCTCGGCGTGGCCCTCGGCTTCGCCCTCGGCGCCATGGGCGGGGCCCGGGTGGCGACGCGGACGCGAGGCGTGAAGCTGAAGCAGATCTATGCCGGCATCGTGCTGCTGATGGCCCTGATGGTGGTTTTGCGCAGGCACTAGCCCTGGTTTCGCCAGGGATGCGCAGGAGCCACCGCCATTCTGCGAGCCCCGGCTCCTGGGGGCCGCCGGTTGCGCTATCCTCGACCCGGAGGTTGCCGTGCCCCTGGATGTCCCGACCCCCCTCTACGTGGGGGAGCGATTGCGAGACCTGATCCTGTGCTATTCGGGGCCCTGGGCCTTCCTGCCCTACATGCGGAACCGCGAGGATTCCGAGCTGCTGTGGCACGCCCGCCAGGGGGTGATCCTGGCCTTTGCCGAATGCGTGCTCACCCTGGCCATGGTGATCATCGGCCTCTTCCCCATTTTCGGATCCGTGGCCGTCCGGTTCTTCCTGCCCCTCTGGCTGCTCTGGTGCCTGGGCATGTCCGTGACGAGCATCCTCCAGGCCACCAAGGGCAAGAAGCACCGCATCCCCGTGATCCATCAGTTCGTCGAGTACTTATAGGCGTTCAAGATCAGCATGGCATCGCCGTAGCTGAAGAACCGGTACCGCTCCCGCACCGCCTCGGCGTAGGCGGCCTGGGCCAGGTCAAGGCCCAGCAGGGTGGCCACCAGCACGAAGAGCGTGCTTTCCGGCAGGTGGAAGTTGGTGAGGAGATGGTCCGCGGTGCGCAAGGCGTAGCCCGGCGTGATGAAGAGGCGGGTGGCGCCCTCCCGCGCGAGGCGCTGGCCGTCCCAGGCGCCTTCCAGGGTGCGCAGCGAGGTCGTGCCGATGCAGAGGACGGGCCTGGACCGGTCCCGGAGGACGGGCTCCAGGAGGGCGGCGGTCGCGTCCGGGATTTCGAAGCGCTCCTCGTGCATGGCGTGGTCCTCGAGGCGCTCGGCGGTCATGGGCCGAAAGGTGCCCAGGCCCACGTGGAGCCGCACGGGATTCCAGCCGCAGCCGCGCTCCTGCAGGGCCGCGATGAGCTCTTGCGTGAAGTGGAGCCCGGCGGTGGGGGCGGCCACCGCCTCGCCGTCCCGGGCCACGAACACCGTCTGGTAGCGGGTCTCATCCTCGCCGTCCGCCAGGTGCCCAATGTAGGGCGGCAGGGGCAGGCGGCCGATGCGGTCGATCTCGTCCCAGTCGAGGCCATGGTCCCCGTGGACCCGCACGGTCCGGAGGCCCTCCGGCAGGATCCCCTGCACGTCGATCCGCGCCAGCTCGGCCGAGGACAGGGGATCGACCACGGTCGCCGAGGTACCCGGTCGGAGCCGGGCACCGGGTCGCACCAGGGCCTCGAACGTCCCTCCCCCCAGGCTCCGCAGCAGGAGGGCCTCCCCCGCCCCGCCTCCGGCGCGGCGGAGGAAGAGGCGGGCATGCCGCACCCGCACGTCGTTCGGCACGCAGAGGCTGCCCGCGGGGACGAGCTCCGGCAGGTCCCGGATGGCGCGGTGGGACCAGGTCCCCGTGCGGGCATCCACCACCAGCAGACGCGCGCCATCGCGGTCCGGCGTGGGATGCTGCGCGATGAGGTCCGGTGGCAGGTCGAAGTGGAAGTCGGCGCGTCTCATCAGGGGAGTCAGGCCTCGGCGAACTGCATCCGGTAGAGCCGGGCGTACTCGCCCTCGCGGGAGATCAGTTCCTCGTGGGTGCCCTGTTCGACGATGCGGCCGTGCTTCATGGCGCAAATCCGCGTGGCCCGCTGGATGGTGCTGAGGCGGTGGGCGATCACCAGGGTGGTCCGGTCCTGCATGAGGGTCTCGAGGGCCGCCTGGACGGCGCGCTCGCTTTCGGTGTCGAGGGCGCTCGTGGCCTCGTCCAGGATGAGGATGGGCGGGTCCTGGAGCAGGGCCCGGGCGATGGCCAGGCGCTGCCGCTGGCCGCCGCTGAGGCTGGAGCCCGTCTCGGCCAGGGGGGTGTCGTAGCCCTTGGGCAGGGCCGTGATGAAGTCGTGGGCGTGGGCCTTCTTCGCGGCCTCGATGACGGTTTCCCTCTGGGCCTGGAGGCCGTAGGCGATGTTGTCATGCACCGTGTCCATGAAGAGCAGGGTCTCCTGGGTGACGATGCCGATGTGCTTCCGCAGGTCCCGGGGGTCGAAGTCCCGCAGGTCGATGCCGTCCAGGGTGAGGCGGCCCGCCGTGGGATCGAAGAAGCGGGGCACCAGGTTCACCAGGGTGGTCTTGCCGCCGCCGCTGCCGCCCACCAGGGCGACGGTCTCCCCGGAGCGCACCTCGAGGTCGATGTCGCGGAGGACCGGGTGCTTGGCGTCGTAGGCGAACTGCACGCCCTCGAACCTCAGGATCCTGGGAGGGGTGGGGACGGGGACAGGGGCGGCCGCGGTGGGGAGTTCGCAGGTCCGGACGAGCATGCTGTAGACGCGGTCGAGGCTGGCGGTGGCCACCTGGACCTCGTTGTTGAGCTTGGTGAGCCGCCGGAGGGGATCGTAGAGCTGGTAGACCGCCAGCAGGTAGGTGAAGAAGTCCGCCCCGGTGAGGCGGCCGGAGCGGATTTCCGCGGAGGCGTAGGCCACCAGCCCCGCCAGCAGGCAGCCGCCCACGAGTTCCATGATCGGCGTGGACAGGGCCGAGGCCCGGGCGCTCTTCATCCCCAGGCGGTAGAGCTCGAAATTCTGCTTCTTGAACCGCTGGACCTCGAAGTCCTCGCGGGCGAAGCCGAGCACCACGCGGATATTGCTGAAGACCTCCTTGAGGCGCTGGAGCAGGTGGCTGGAGGCCTCCTGGTTCCGGTGGTTCACGGCGCGGATACGGCGGCTCAGCTTGCGCACGGGGATGACCACCAGGGGTCCGGCGATGAAGAGCGTGAGGGACAGCTTCCAGTCCATCCAGAGGAGGGCGGACACCATGGCCACGGCCAGGCAGATCTCCCGCACGGCTTCCGCCAGCTGGTTGCTGGCGATGCCCTGCACGGCTCCCACATCCGAGATGCAGCGGGTGATGAGCTCACCCACGGGATGCTTCTGGAAGAAGGCCGGCTCCTGGGACAGGAGGTGGGCGAACAGGCGCTCCCGCAGCTCCTGGGTGGCTCGGATGCCCGACCTGACCATGAGCAGGGTGCCCGCATAGCCGAGCAGGCCCTTCAGGAGGAACAGGGTGATCAGGAGGATGGGGACGAAGTGCGAACTCTGCTGCAGGTCGGCGCGCTGGGGCATGTGGACCATGAGCCAGAGCTTCAGGTGGTCCAGCGCCGCGAAGGCCCCCGTGGCCTTGGCGCCGGCCGGGGCCATGTGCAGGTTGTCCTTGAAGACGAAGTTGAGGCTGCCGATCAGCAGCGACTGGCAGAGCCCGGCCGCCAGCAGGAGGAGCATCCCCCCCAGGATGGCGGGCAGGAACCGGATCAGATGCTCCCGGTAGAAACGGCGGATGCTGGACATGGACCCTCGGCCCTCCAGCTTAGCGGGATCGATCCTATTCCACCGTCACCGTCACCGTGCTCTTGCCGTCATCCAGGCTGAAGAGCTCCGTGCCCTTGGGGGCGTTGAGGGCCTGATCCATGAGGCGCTCCAGGTCCACGCCCTTCTTCTTGGCCTGGCGCAGCTGTTCGTCCGACAGGTACCCGCCGACGGCCCGGGCGAGGCCCAGGGCCAGGCGCACGGTGAGGGCATCCTCCTTGCCCCGCTCCTTCACGCGGACCACGAGAAAGCGGCCCTGGGCGGGGCCCGTGGCCTGCGGCTGGGCGCCCATGGAGAGGAGGGCCAGGCGGCAGGCCTCGGAGGAGGCATCCACCCGCAGGCCGGCCTGCAGCACGGGCAGCACCCGGACATCCCGATGCTTGGCCAATTGGAGGGCCGCGGCGATGCGGACTTCCTCGCGGGGGTCGGACAGGGCGCTGGCCAGGCCCGCGGTGGCGGCGGGGCTGTCCCATTGGCGGATGCCCCAGCAGCGCACCCGGTTGAGCCGGGCCTCCTTGCCGAGCATCCGCTGATCGGGATATTTCGCCAGGAACTCGGTGTAGGCCTCGGCTGCCTCATCCCAGCGCTGGTCCTGCTCGAGGCTGGAGGCCAGCCAGTAGCGGGCGTCCACGGCCCGCGGGGAAGAGGGGAATTCCCGGAGCAGGGTCCGATAGGCCTGGGCGGCTTCGAACCAGCGCTGGGCATAGCGGAGGTCCCGGGCCTGCCGGAACAGGGCCTCGGCCGGGCTGTCGGGCGCCAGGACGACCAGGGGTTCCAGGGCCGCCGGCATCACCAGGGCTGGAACCACCATGAGAAGGGCCATGTTCATGCGCCGTCTCCGCGGAGGCGGCGTTCCATGCGACCGGCTTCGGATTCCAGGTTGTGGGCCGCGGCCCACTGGCGCAGCTCCCGCGCCCGTTCGGGGCTGAGGCAGCTGTCCTCGAAGGCCACTTCGGAGAGCCAGGCATGCAGGCTGGCGCGGATGACCTCGGCTTCCTTGCTGGGGGCGCCCTGGGCGGCGAGCTGATGGCTGGCCTCGAGCAGGACCAGGGCCATGTCCCGCTCCTGCCGACGATCCTCCTCGCCCTTCTTGCATAGGGCGGGATTCTGCTCGAAGTCCTGGAGCAGCGTGGTGCTCTGTTGGAAGAAGGCGATCCAGGCCCGGTCCTGGGTGCGCTTCCGGGCCAGCTGTTCGAGGCGGACGGTGTCCTGGGCCTGGATCCGCAGGAGCTGGGTGCGCCGCATCGCGTAGGCGGCGGGAATCAGGGCGACCAGGAAGACGGCGGCGGCGGCCAGGGACCAGGAGGTGGTCCAGCGGGCTCGGGGCGCGGGCGCCAGGTCCCCGGCCAGGGCCGGGCCGTGGGTTCCCAGGGCCAGGTGCAGTTCCAGCAGGTCCACCAGCTCGGCCTGGAGGGCGGGATCCTCGGGCCAGTGCTCGGGCTGCTCGAGCAGCTCGAAGAGCCGGGCCTCGTCTGGGGGACTGGAATCGCGGCGCTGGGGGTCGAGGGAGGCGGTCATGGCTGGGGTCCGAGGGTTTTGCGGAGTTTCTGGAGGCTTTGAAAGAGGGTGGCTTTCACGGTTCCCTCGGCGCAGCCCAGGTCCTGGGCGATCCGTTTCACCGGGTGCTCGTGGACGTAGTAGGCCAGGACCATGGCCCGCTGGCGCGGGGTCAGGCCCTCCAGGGCCCCGCGCAGGGCCTGGATTCGCCGGCTTTGGTCCACGGATTCCCAGGGCGAGGGTTGGTGGGGATCCGGTGCGTCAAAGGTCTCGGGAGGGGGTACCTCCCGTCCTCTTCTACGCAGGTGGTCCGTCGCCGCATTAGCCGCCAGGGTAAAAAGCCAGGCGGCCACCGGCCGGCCATCCTCGAAGCGCTGGCAATGCTGGAGGCACTTGAGGAATACCTCCTGAGCCAGCTCCTGGACGACCCCGGCTTCCCCCAGGAGGCGGCGGTGCAGGAAGGCGAGGAGGGGCCGCTCGAACCGGGCCATGAGGTGGGCGAGGGCCTCCTCCCGTCCCGCCTTCAACTGGGTCATCCAGTATTCGGGCGAAGGCTCCCCGGGCGACGCGAAATCGCCCGGGGCGGGGAGCGGAAGGGCAGGGTTCATGCCTTGGCGGCTCCTCCGGGGAAGGTGAAGGTGAACCCGGGCTGGCCGAGCTTCTCCATCACCAGCTTGAGCTGCTGGGCGGTGAGGGCGCAGCGCAGGCTCACGCGGCGCTTCTCCTGCATCAGCTCGGGGGCCGCGCCCGGGGCGGACTGGACGGCGTTGGCGGCGGCCACCAGGCGCTGCAGCCAGGGCGAGACCTGGTTGATGCCTTCGGGCGTCCCGGCGAGGGCCAGCTCGAACCGGACCGGCTGGTCCTTCTCCTCCGCCGGCGTGATGCTCCAGAACAGCGCGTGGACCCCCTGCGGAAGATCCTTGACGATGCTGCCCTCGAGGCTCTTCCTCAATCCACTGAGCAGGGCCTCGGGCTGGAGGTAGCCCTGGAAAGGGGCCCGCGGGCTGATCCATTCCGCCGCCGCCGCCGCATCGGGCTGGGCGCCCAGGCCCTTCCCGGCGGCCAGACGGGCCAGGGCCTCCAGCGAGCCGATCCAGACCTGGCCCTTCTCATCGCTGGCCGCCCGGATGTGGGCCTTGGTCCCGCCGGCTTCCACGTCCAGGATCACGTAGAGGGGCCAGTCCCGGTCCTGGATCCGCAGGCTGCCCTCCTGCGGGAAGGACTCGGCCAGGGCTCCCACCAGGGCGGCCGGATCCTTGAACTGGTTGAGCTGGATGAGGAGGTGCTCCAGGCCCTTCTGAAGGGTGTCCTCCCCCTTCTGCGGCATCCCGATGACATGAAAGGTCACCCGGCCGGTTTCCAGGCGGGGGTTGATGTGGGCCTTCTGGAGGAAGAGGTCGAGGGCCCGCTCCACAGCGGGATCGCGGGAAATGAAGGCCTGGACTTCCTTGTGGGTGAGCATCCACCCGGCCTCCCCCGAGAAGGCCGCCAGGCTGTCGGCCGGCGCGGCCATCACCCAGCCGGGCACCCGGTACTTGGGACGGCAGGAGACGCTGAAGGAGAGACAGGTCAGGGCCGCCGCGGCGGGAATCAGGATGGCGGCGGGGCGTCGCATGATGGCTCCTGAGGGGGCTACGGGATCGAGCCGCCGGCGTTTATGCCGGTCAACCCATGGACCGGAGGGCGGAAGGCAGGTGGGGGCTGCGGAGGAGCTGCTGCTGCTCGGCCTCGGACAGCAGGCCCCAGATGCGCATCGAGGCCTCCCGCGGCGTTTTCGGGTTGAGCAGCAGCTCGGACATGATGGCCGCGTGGGCCATGAGCACGGGGTGTCCCGCGATCTGCTCGAGGACGGCGCGGGGGGTGAGCTTGTTCCGGGCCAGGCGCAGGAGGATGCCGGGGTCCAGCTGCCGATCCGCCAGCATCCGCCGCAGGGTCTCCTCGTCCTGGAGCACTTCCTGGGGCAGGTGGCGCAGGAGCTCGCCACCCGAGGTGCGAAGGGCCGTGATCCGGTCGGGGGTGTCCATGTCCTGGTAGAGCTGGCGGAGGTACTCCAGGGCCCGCCGCTTCACCTCCAGGTGGAGGATCCGCGCATCCCTCAGGATTTCGATGGAGGGCTTCATTCCCGGCATCCGGGGGAGCAGCCGCAGCGCCGAGGCTTCGGACAGCTGGGGGTGGTGCACCAGGGCCTCGGCCACCAGGGAGTCCCCGGACCAGGCGTGATGCGCCGCGATCATCTCGACCCGCGCGTGGTCCAGGGCGGAGACGGTGGAGGCCAGGAGGCGCGGGCTCAGGGCGGGGTTCTCCAGGGCCAGCTGGAAGACCTGGAGGTCGGGGTCCCTCAGCACCTGGCTGATCTGCTCTTCCTGCGTGGCCTGGGTGGCCAGGAAGACCCGTTCTTCCAGGGTCGTCCACCGGCCCTCCTCGCCCCGTTCCGGGAGCGTCGAGGCCAGGTCCGACTGCTGGCGCTGCAGCCGATCGTAGAAATACTTCACGACGCGAAGGAGGTCCGGGGACTGCCGCTTGGCCCAGTAGGTGATGAACTGGTACTCGCTTTCGGCCAGCTGGGTGAACAGGCTCACGATGCGCCGGAGCGAAGCCCGGTCCCGGGCCCCCTGCTCCAGGGTCGTCACCAGGAGCTGGGAGATCCCCACGCGCCGCGAGAGGTCCGCGGGGCAGCCCGGGGCGTCCTGCAGGTTCGCGCGCACCGGCTCCCGGAAATACCACCGGGCCTCGGCATAGACTTCCTCGAAGAAGGACGGCTCCTCGCTCTGGGCCAGGGCGCGGCAGACCAGATCCTCCGAGACCAGGGGGTTCTGGAGCGCCACCTGGCGCAAGTCGGGGTCCGAGTCCACCAGGAAGGCCAGGAGCTCCTCGGGCTGCGCCGTGTGGCCGGCCCGGGTCAGGCGTCCAGCCCGGTCCAGGCCTTCCGCCGCCGGCTGGGGCGGCGGGGCCGCCGGAAGGGTCGTGAGGGCCTCCCAATCGGGATGCTCGGGGGGAAGCGGCGGCAATTCCTGGGTGGTCCCCGAAGCGGTGACAGTCTTCGCCAGCTGCTTGGCGAGCAGCTTGGCCACGGGCTTCAGCTCGGCGTTCAGCTGCGAGTAGAGGGTCCGCACGGATTCGGAACGGTCGGTCTTCTCGGCGACGGGGGCCCGGTCCATCTCCCGCATCTGGTCGAAGAGGGAAACCACCATCTCCAGGTCCCGGCGGATGCCTTCGGGCGTGGCCTCGTTTTCGGCGAGGCCCAGCAGGATGGGCCAGTGGGCCAGCCAGTGCGGGGTGCGCGCCATGAGCACGAGGAGGCGGGGCGAGGCGAGGGAGCGGGCCAGCCCCTCCAGCATGTGGATCTGGCCCTCCGAGGGGAGCTGGGGCCGGATCAGCATCAGGTGACGAAAATGGATCCGCTCGGACTCCGTGAGGGTTTCCAGGAACGTGGATTCCCCTGCCGGGCTCATGACATCCCCGCGCGGCACCGTCGGGCTGTGTCGTGAGCTCTCGGTCACGGTCCCTCCGGGATCAGGCGCAGGTGGCCTGGAGGAAGGCCAGGAGCCTCGGATTCTGGTGGAACATCAGGGCGTCCACCAGCGCCCCCTTCAAGCCCGGTTTGGTGTACACGGCTTCCAGGTGGTGGGGAGCGTTGAGGCTCCCGCCCATGAGCAGGGGCAGTCCGGTGGTTGCGGCCAGCTCCTGGGCCGTCTGGAAATCCGGGTCGATGCCGGAGTCCCTGGGGATATCGACGAAGATCAGGCGCCGGAAGCCGTAGGCCTTGGCCTGCAAAGCCAGGTCCAGGGCGCTCTGGGTCGTGGGGTCCGTCCACCCCGCCCGATGGACCATGCCTCCCCGCGCGTCGATGGCGGCCGTGAGGAAGGAGGGAAACCGGGCGATCAGTTGTTCGGAAACCATGGGGGACTTGTGGAGGATGGTCCCCACCACCAGCCTTGTGGCCCCCAGGTCGATGAAGAACTGGGCCTGATCGGAGCTCCGGATGCCACCGGCCACCTGAACGATGATCTTCCGGTCCCGCGTACGGCAGCGCTGGAGGATCTGGCTGATCAGGTCCCGGTTGTTTCCCCGGCCCATGGCGGCGTCCACGTCCACCAGGGACAGCCGCGTGGCGCCGCCCTCGAGCAGCTGCTCGACGAGGTCCATGGGCGTCGGGGGGCAGGCCTCCTCCCGCCAGGCGGTGGAGGTCACCTGGCCTTGCTGGAGGTTCAAGCTGGGATAGATCTTCAAGCGCACACCCTTTTAACAGAGGCAGATGGGAGTGTAACGCAAGGGTCAGGGCGGTGTGTGGGTTCCCAGCTGATCCAGCAGCCGCCGGGCGGCGTCCCCCTCGGCGCGCTTGCGGGTGGGGCCCTCGGCTTGGGCGGACAGGGAACCCACCGACACCTGCATGGTGAATCGGGGGGCGTGCCCGGGACCCGCCAGTTCCAGCTGGGTGTAAACCGGGGCGGGGAGTCCCCGGCGGGCGGCCATTTCCTGGAGGTGGGTCTTGGGGTCCGTCCGCGTCCAGCTTTCAGGCCTGGCCTCGCGAATGGCGGAAAGGAAGCGGGCCTCCACCAGCTCCCTCACGCGCAGGATGCCGTCCGCACCGGCGGACAGGGCGTCGAGGTAAATGGAGGCCAGCAGGGCTTCCATGGCATCCGCAAGGGGCTTGGGACCCATGGGGGGCGCCTTGCGGGGGTGCACGGCCTTGAGGGCCTGGTCCAGGCCCAGGTCGAGGGCCCACGCGTGAAGCGACTCCGTGCGGACCAGCACCCCCCGGAGCTTGCTCATGGGGCCCTCCTGCCAGTCCGGGCGCTCGCGGTGGAGCAGGAAGGCGATGGTGAAGTTCAACAGCGCATCACCAAGGAATTCGAGCCGCTGATTGTCGCGGGGGGACCCGGCCGACGCGTGCGTGAGGGCTTCCTTGAGCAGGTCGGGGTCCCTGAACCGGTAGCCCAGACGGCCCTCCAGATCCCCCGGACGATCCTGGCCGCGGGCCACGGTCAGTTCGCCAAGTCGGACGGGAGGCTCTGGTTGAGCCGGGCGCGGTTGAAGGCCGAGC
>JARLGO010000468.1 GCA_031292655.1 Geothrix sp. | reverse complement strand
GAAGACCACTGCCTTATCGGTGATCGCAGTGATTTCTGCATCCTTGAACCGATGCCCGACGGGCAGCCAGCGGACGTTGCCACGGCTGTCGGAAATGATTGCGAAATTCTTGCCATCCTTCTTGATCATGCCCTTCACGGCAATGTCATCCAGCACGTCCACGGCATCGGCCGAACGCTCGTCCCTCGGCGCGGAAAAGGGATCCCTCTGAATCGAAGGGTGGTAGGGCGTGGCCTTGATGATGCCGACATCTTCCACCGCAGGTGCAGCAGGGGCGGGCAAAGGGGCTTGGGCCGGCTGGCCCTGCCCCTGCGCAAGCAGGGCGGTCCCGGCAAAAAGGAGGATGGATGGGCGTGGTCGGATCATGGCGATTCCTCAATCCTCTTTGGCGTTCGCCTTGGGGGCGGGACCAGCCGGCTTCTTCGCGGAGTCAACGGGAGGAGGCTCGGGATTGTAGATGAAGGCGCTGATGGTGCACTTGACCATGGCTGGATAAGCACTGTGGATATCCGGCTTTCGCGTGAATTCGATGTTCGAGATGTTGATGATCTTGTCGTAGCCGGACACCAGCGAGGCGAATTGGCCGAAGGAATGGAATCCCACCCGGAACTCGAACTCCACTGGTTTTTCCGTGTAGTAGGTGTCCTTCCGCTCGGGCTTGAGCGAGAAGGACACCTGGTCGATCCCCGCGTCATCGGCCACTTTCTTGATCCGGTAGGGGATCTCGCCGTAGTCCGCCTCGGAAGGCATGATCTTGATCAGTTCTTCAATCCGCTTGTCCTGCTTGGCGACTTCTTCGCGGAGCTTCTCGTAGCTGGCCTTCAGGAGCTTGCCCTTGTCGACCTGATCCTGGAGGTTCTTGACATCGGCATGGATGGCCTCCAGGTCCGTCCGCTTGCCGCCCAGCAGGAAGTAGATCAGTCCGGCCAAGATGATGCCAGCCAGCGCGCCCACACCAATCTGTTTCTGAAGTTGAGGATTCATGGCCTACCTCAGACGGCGTTCTGGAGTTCAAAGGAGATGGTGAATTCAAAGGCCCCGGTCGAATTCCGATTCGCACCCGGGTAGTTGATCTTCTTGAACCAGCGGGTCCGGGACTGGAGATTCCCGTAGAAGGCATTGATGGCTTCGAAATTCCGGGCCTCTCCCTCGATCGTGATCATCATGCCCTTTTGGGAGACCTTCTTGAACCAGACGTCGTCCGGCAGGCTGTTGGCCAACTCCTCCAGGAAATGCACAGGAAGGGCCTGCTGGCGCTTGAGGGTGCTCATCACTTCTTCTTTTTTCTGGAGCGTTTCCTTCTTCTCTCGGAACTTTTTCTCCAGCGCGATGTAAGGCTCGTACAGCTTCCGGTCTCGCTCCAGATCGGCTTTCTTCTGTTCTGCCCTGGTGAACTCGCTGTTCAACCAGAGATAGTAGGCGCCACCAAAGGCCGCGAAGACGAGACCCACCACCACGCCGGCAATGGGCAGGCTGGATCGGCTGCCGCCTTCGCCCGTATAGACCTGGACGGGCTCGGCCGAACCTTTGTCACCGGCTTTTTTGGCTCCCGCAGGGGCCAGGGCGTCGCCGAGGAGATTGATCTTGATCATCGGTCCCCCACTTGGCGCATGGCCAGCCCGACCACGACAGCGGCCGCGCCCCCGATTTCACGAACCGTGACGGGGTCCTCGGTGCGGCCATCGACCTCGATGAGCTGGAATGGATTAAACCGCTCCACAGGCACACGAAGGCGGTCGCCCAGCACCTCCAGCAGCCCCTGGATCATGGATCCGCCGCCACAGATCAGCACGCGATCCATGCGATCGATCTTGAAGCTGCTCTTGAAAAAATCGAGCGTCCGCACGAGCTCGTCGGCGAAGGCGTTCGACACGGCATTGATGGAAGGCTGGACCTCTTCGGGCTCGCGTCCTTCTGACGCCTGGCTCCGCTTCAGGTGCTCAGCCGCCTCGCGGGTGACGCCCCAGTCCTCCATCAGTTTTTCTGAATATCGACCGCTGCCCCAGGCCATATCCCGCCAGAACACGGACTTCCCACCCACCATCATGGTCAGGTTGGTGAAGGTGGCACCCATGTTCACCAGGGCCACCACTTCGTCCCGTCCAGCGCCCATGGTGTTGATTTCATAGGCATTTTGAACGGCAAACACGTCCACATCCACGACCTTGGGGCTGCATCCAGCCTGGGCCACACAGCTGACGTAGGCCTCCAGCTTGTCCTTGCGGCAGGCCACGAGCACCACGTCCATGTTGCCTTCCCCGGCCCGCTCCTCGATGAGGTAGTAGTCCAAGGCGTAGGAATCGAGGCCCTGACCCGCCGGGAAGAAGCTCTCCGCCTCCCAGCGCACGGACTCAGCCAATTCAGCCTGGCTCATCAGGGGGAATGTCACTTTTTTGACCATCACCTGCTGGCCGGACAAGGAAATGGCCACTTCCTTGGCCTTGATTTTCTGTTCCGCGAGAACCTGCCGGATGGCCGCCGCAACCGCGTTGCTATCCATGATATCCCCGTCCACGATCGCGTCGGATGGAAGGGGGACCTGGCCCAATTTCTGAAGCCGATAGCGAATGTTGGTGCCCTTTCCCATCTGCTGGAGTTCGCAGACTTTCACGGAACTGGAACCAATATCCAAGCCGACAAGACTTTTGGTTTTGCTTCCGAAAAGACCCACCGGATGCCTCACTTGGAGAAAAGACGTGATGGAAAGATTACCGCCGGAATGGATTAGGTCAAGGCTAACTATGCTTGCATCAGGCTTTATCGGCATCCCAACCGACCAAGATTACCGTAATATTGTCTTCGCCCCCGCGCTCTCTTGCGACATAAATAAGTGATTCGACAGCATGTTGAAGATCATGGGACTGTTCCACGATATCCCATATTTGTTTGTCACCGATCATTCCTGACAGGCCATCGGAGCAAAGCAAGAGTCGCTCCGATTTGGAAAGTTCCAGGTTCTGCACCTCCACATCCAGTTCGCCCCCATTGCCCAGGGCCTGGGTGATCACGTTCCGGAAGGGGTGCACCCGGGCTTCTGAAGGCGTGAGGATGCCATTGGCCACCTGCTCGGCCACCCAGCTGTGGTCCCGGGTCACCTGACGGATCCCGTCGGGTCCGAGGAGGTAGGCCCGGCTGTCCCCCACATGCGCCAGGGTGATCTTGGGGCCGTGGAAGAGGCCGGCCACGACCGTGGATCCCATGGTTTCCCGCTCTGGATTCCGCCGGATGTCCTCGGCAATGGCCTGATCGGATAAGAGCAGGGCCACCTTCAGGCGATTCCCGTCGTAGGACAGGGAGGGATCGTATTCCACCGGCCAAGTGCGATCCTTCTCCAGGGTCTCGCCCACGAACCGGGCCACGGTCTCCACCACGATCTGACTGGCGACTTCCCCGGCGGCATGCCCGCCGAGGCCATCGGCCACCACGAAGAGACCCAGGTCGGGATCCACCAGGTAACTGTCTTCATTGTGTTTCCGGACACAACCCACATCGGTGCCACCCGCCGCGCGAATCCCCATGATCAACCCTTTCCCGTCAATCGACTCCACAAGTCCGATAGTTGATCCAGGAGGCCCTTGGGCGGACTGGAGATCTTTGTTGGCTTAGCCGGAGCGGTCGGGCCCTTGGTCCCTTGGGCACCCTTCCCTGCCGCCGCCCGCAATTTGGGGTGGTTCGGCGAGATCTCCCGAGCCGCCTGGAGATGCCTCTGGGCCCGAGCCGCCATGCCCAGGGTCTGGAAATGGCCGGCCAGCCGGATGTGGGTTTCCACGTCGCGCGGGGCCAACCGGATCGCCGCTTCCAGGGCCTTCACGACGGCCCGGAGGTCGCCGCCCTCCTTTTCCAAAATGGTGGCCATCAGGGCGTGGTACTTCGCCTTCTGGTCATCCAATCGGATGGCGTAGTGGATGAGCGCCCGCGCCTGGTCGGTCTTTCCTTCGTCGAAGGCGGCCTTTGCCATCTCCGCCCAGTCCTCCGGGGTCCGTTCCTGGGGGGGGTCGGGTTCCTTGTCTACCGCCGCGACGGGCTGGACCCTTGGCATCTGCTGCTGCAGGGTGAGCCTCTTGCCCGGGTCCTTCAGCATGCTGAAGGCCTCGGCCAGCTCTCGGAATTTCGATTCAGCCGCCTCTTTCTCGGGTCCGGTATACCGGTCGGGATGCCAGCGCTTGGCGAGCCGGTGGTAGGCGGCCTTGATGTCTTCAGACGTGGCGTCCGGAGGAATTTCTAGCACATTGAATGGGTTCATGAGATTCCAGGTGAGGATCCACGACCAGGACATCGAAGGGCAAGAAAGGACGTGGCTTGAGCAGAGGATGGTAGCCTATTTCCAGACAGCGTGCAGTTCCCATGGTTCGAATCGGGACTGTACCTTGCTCTCGCGACCCTCCCAACCCGGAGACTGGAACTGGAAGCGGGTCGCGCTCGATGGCACAGTAGTAGCCTCTGGAGGCTCGGGCATGGCGGCAGTCGCGGCGGTGGATTGGCGCAAGGGCCTGGATGCCGGCGACCTTTCCTCCGAGGCTCTCGTCCGGGACGCCTTCCGCCGCATCGGGGCCCTGGATGATCGCCTGCACGCCATCCTGGCCATGGACGAGGAGCGAAGCCTCCGGCTGGCCCGGCAGGCGGACATTCGCCTGCGGACTGGAGACCGCACCCCGGTGCTGGGCCTGCCCCTGGTGCTCAAGGACAACCTCCACTGGTCGGGCCTGCAGGTCTCCTGTGGATCCCGGATCCTGGACGGGTACCGGGCCCCCTATGACGCCACCGTGGTGGGCCGGCTCCTCGCGGCGGGCGCGGTCCCGGTGGCCAAGGCCAACCTGGATGAATTCGCCATGGGATCCAGCGGCGAGTTCAGTGCCTTCGAGCCGGCCCGCAATCCCTGGGACTTGGCCCGGGTGCCCGGGGGGAGCAGCAGTGGCTCGGTGGTGGCGGTGTCCGCGGGTTACGCGCCCCTGGCCCTGGGCAGCGATACGGGTGGCTCTGTCCGCCTGCCGGCCAGCTTCTGCAACGTGACCGCCCTGCGACCCACCTACGGGGCGCTGAGCCGCTACGGCCTCACGGCCATGGCCTCCAGCCTCGACCAGGTGGGCCCCATCGCCGCATCGGCGGCGGACCTCGCCCTGGCCTTTGGCGTCATGGCCGGCCGGGACCCCATGGACAGCACCTCCATGGACCTTCCGGGCCGGGAGCGGCTGAATCCCCTCCGGCCGAAGAGCCTCAAAGGCCTCCGCATCGGCCTCCCGAAGGAGTACTTCACCGACGGCCTGGAACCCGGCGTGGGGGACCTCCTCGAGGCCGCGATCCGGGTGTTCGCCCGACAGGGGGCCGACATCCGGGAGGTCAGCCTTCCCCACACCCGGTACGCCATCGACACCTACTATCTGCTTTGCACCAGCGAGGTTTCCAGCAACCTGAGCCGCTTTGACGGCGTGCGGTACGGGCCGCGCAGCCCCGGCGGCAGCCTGACGGAAATGATGGCCGAAACCAGGGATCGGGGACTGGGTCCCGAGGTCAAGCGCCGGATCCTGCTGGGGGCCTTTTGTCTCTCCAAGGGCTACTACGACGCCTTCTACCTGAAGGCCCTGCGGGCCCGGACCCTCCTCACCCGGGACTTCGACCGGGCCTTCGAATCGGTGGATGTCCTCGCGACCCCCGTCAGTCCGGGCACCGCCTTCCCCTTCGGAGCCAAGACAGATGATCCCCTGGCCATGTACCTGGCGGACGTGTTCACCGTGACCGCCCCCCTGGCCGGAATCCCCTGCCTTTCCATGCCCGCGGGATTCGTCGGGGGACTGCCGGCTGGCATCCAACTCATCGGACCCGGCTGCTCCGATGTCATGCTGCTCGAGACGGCCCACGCCTTCCAATTGCTCACGAGTCATCACCTCGAAACCCCACCCATCCACGCATAGGAGCGAACCATGGCCTTTGATGTCGTCATGCCCCAGATGGGCGAGAGCATCGCCGAAGCCACCGTATTGAAGTGGCACCGGCAGGTGGGTGACGTG
>JARLGO010000467.1 GCA_031292655.1 Geothrix sp. | reverse complement strand
CGTGGCAGCTGGCGCAGTTCACCGGCGCCGGCTTGCCCACGTGGGGAAGCTTCGTGATGCTGCTGTGACAACCCGTGCAGCCCATGCTGGCGTGCTTGGAGGCCTCGAAGGTGACGAGATCCACCTCGTGGCACGAGGTGCAGTCCTTGGGACTCGGCGCGCCCGCTGCAAGCACAACGGAAAACAGTCCAGCCAGCAGTAAACGCATAGCCACCTCGTGAGTCCTTTAAATATTAGACAGGAATCTCGCGAATGGCGGGGCGCTCTGGTGATCTCGATCACGACATTTGTATTAAAACAATCAATAACTATATTCCATTATGTTTAATAAAATTTGATTGCAATCCTCAAATATCGAATCTGACCATTGATTTCACGGGTGTTGCCATTGGCCCCCTCGGCCGGAAGGCCGCCGGACCCATCGGGCCCCCTCGGGCCCCGGGTCATGGAAGCGTCATCCGGAAGGCCAGGTACAAAAAAGCGCCGGGTCGAAACCGACCCGGCGCCCGATGGCTTTCGGCTTCAGTGCCTCACTTGCCCTTGTATTCCTTGAGCCAGTTCAGATCCACTTCGGCGGCCTTGTGCTTGGCCTTCATGGCCACGAGGAATTTGCCCCGCTCCGTCTTCTCGCCGTCCTTCTTGGGGACGCCGACATGGCAGGCCGTGCAGCTCTTGATCTCGGTGAAGCCCAGTTCCTGGGCCTTCTTGACGAAGGGCATCTTGGCCTGGGCGGGAATGGCGAGGAGCATCGCGGCCGCGATGATGAGGGTGGTGATGCGCATGGTGCCTCCGAAGGTGTGAGTACTGCAGGAATGGATGGAAGAACGAGAATCACGAAAGTAGGGCACCAACCGCTGGTGTCATCGCCACAGGATTTTTGGAGGGCCTAGGCCGGCAAAAATCCTGACGCCTTCTGCCTCACTTGCCCTTGTAGTTCTTCAGCCAGGCCAGGTCCACTTCGGCGGCCTTCTTCTCGGTCTTCGTCTTCTCGAGGAACTTGCCGCGCTCGGTCAGCTCGCCGCCCTTCTTGGGGGTGCCCACATGGCAGGCCGTGCAGTTCTTGACTTCGGGGAAACCGGCGTCCTGGGCCTTCTTCACGAAGGTGGCCTTGGCCTGGGCGGGAATGGCGAGGAGCAGCGCCGAAGCGGCGACGAGGATGGCAATTCGCATGATGCCTCCGAAAAAGGGCCCCGGGGATGGGACTGGTTGGGCTGAGGTTTGCAATTAGCATACCCACAATCACCCTGGCCCCAATGCAGGAAGTGGGTTCGTCAGAGCACCAGCTGCTCCTGGTACTCCCCGAAGGCGGTCCGCAGGGCATCGCAGACCTCCCCCACCGTGGCCTCGGCCTTCACCGCAGCGAGGATGCGCGGCATGAGGTTTCCCGTGCCGGCGGCGGCGGTCCGCAGCGAGGCCAGACAGGCCTCCACGGCCCCCTGGTCCCGACCCGCCCGCACCGCGGCGACCGCCGCCCGGCGCTGCGCCCCCAGGGCCTCATCCACCCGCAGCAGGTCCGGTTTCGGCTCGCCCGTCACCGTAAAGCGGTTCACCCCCACCACCACCTGCTCGCCCTTTTCCACCGCCTTCTGGTAGGCGTAGGCCGCGTTCTGGATCTCCCGCTGGGGGAAGCCCTTTTCGATGGCGCTGACCATGCCGCCGAGCTCATCCACCTTCGCCAGGAGCGCCGTGGCGCGGGCCTCCAGCTCGTCGGTGAGGGATTCGATGAAGTAGCTCCCGGCGAAGGGATCCACCACGTCCGCCACTCGGGATTCATAGGCCAGGATCTGCTGCGTGCGCAGGGCGATGCGGGCGCTCACCTCGGTCGGAAGGGCCAGGGCCTCGTCCCGGCTGTTGGTGTGCAGGCTCTGGGTGCCCCCGCAAACGGCGGCCATGGCCTGCACCGCAGTGCGCACGATGTTGTTGTCGGGCTGCTGGGCCGTGAGCGTGCTGCCGGCGGTCTGCGTGTGGAATCGCAACATCTGGCTTTTTGCATCGTCCGTTTTGAAACGGTCCTTCATGATCCGGGCCCAGAGGCGGCGGGCGGCCCGGAACTTGGCCACCTCCTCGAAGAACTGGTTGTGGGCGTTGAAGAAGAAGCTGAGTCTCGGGGCGAAATCCTCCAGCTTCAGGCCCGCGTCCAGGGCTGCCTGCACATAGGCGATGCCATCGCCCAGGGTGAACGCGATCTCCTGGGCCGCGGTGCAGCCCGCCTCGCGGATGTGGTAGCCCGAGATGGAAATGGTGTTCCAGTTCGGCACCTGCTCCGCGCAAAAGGCGAAGATGTCCGTGATGAGCCGCAGGCTCTGGCGCGGCGGGAAGATGTAGGTGCCGCGGGCCATGTACTCCTTGAGGATGTCGTTCTGGATGGTGCCGCTCACCTGGCTCCAGCTCACCCCCTGCTCCTCGGCCACGGCGAGGTAGAGCGCCAGCAGCACCGAAGCCGGAGCGTTGATGGTCATGCTGGTGCTGACCTTGTCCAGGGGGATGTCCTTGAACAGGGCCCGCATGTCGTGGATGGAGCTGATGCTCACGCCTACCTTCCCCACCTCGCCCAGGGCCATGGCATGGTCCGGGTCCATGCCGATTTGCGTGGGCAGGTCGAAGGCCACGGACAGGCCCGTGGTGCCCTGTTCCAGCAGGTAGCGGTAGCGGGCGTTGCTCTCCTCGGCGGTGGCGAAGCCCGCATATTGGCGCATGGTCCAGAGCCGGCCCCGGTAGCCGGAAGGCTGCACATGGCGCGTGAAGGGGTACTTCCCGGGGGCGCCCAGGTCCTTCAATGGATCGAAATCCGCCAGGTCCGCGGGGGTGTAGCTGTTCTTCAGCGGAATGCCCGAGCTGGTCTCGAAGGTGCGTTCCCGCAGCTTCGAAGGGTCTTCCTTCACGGCAAGCTGCGTACGCACCTGCTCCAGGAAATCCTTCTGGTACATG
>JARLGO010000466.1 GCA_031292655.1 Geothrix sp. | reverse complement strand
TGGTTGCGCCTTCGCCTTGGCCTTGGGCCTGGCCTTCATCGCCACGGCGATGGCCTTGGCCATCCAGGGCGCCAGCTGGTCCGGGTCCTCCAGCACCTCCGCGGGCAGCTCGTAGTACTGCATGGGCTTGTCGGGCTCGCCAAAGGGCAGGAAGGGGCCCATGCCCGCGGCCTCGAAATCCGGCCGGTTGCTGTCGTCCACCTTGAAGTAGAGGGTGTCCCGGGCCACCAGGGCGAAGGCGCGGCCCTCGGCGAAGAAGCAGAGACCGCCGAACATGGGCCGGGAGGTCACGGGGCGGATCTGCCCCAGCTGCTCGAGGAGGTATGTGCGGAAGCTCACAGAGACGGCCATGGGGGAATGCTACTCTCCCCAGGAGCCGGGCCATCCCGGCATCTTTTCACAGGTACCGCCATGCGGATCAACACCCTCGACGACCTCCTCCGCGCCGTGCAGGACCGACCCCGCAAGCGGCTGGTGGTGGCCTGGGCCAACGACGCCCACACCCTGGAGGCCGTGAATGCCGCCGTGGCCTCGGGTCTGGTGGAGGCCATCCTGGTGGGCGATGAGCCGACGATGGTGGGGGCCTGCCGGGAACTGGGGCTGCCGAGGGAACGCTTCCGCATGGTCCACGCCGCCACGGACACCGAGGCCGCGGCCCGGGCCGTGACCATGATCCAGGGCGGCGAGGCCGGCCTGCTCATGAAGGGCCTGCTCAGCACGGACAAGTACATGCGGGCCATCCTGAACAAGGACCAGGGCCTGCTGGAGCCGGGCGCCATCCTCAGCCACGTGACCGTCATGGAGCATCCGGGCTACCCGAAGCTCCTCATCGCGGGGGACGTGGCCGTGATCCCCGAACCCGACTTCCGGGAGAAGCTGGCCATCCTCGGCTACCTGGTGGCGACCGCCCGGGCCCTCGGCATCGGGACGCCCAAGGTGGCCGTGCTGGCGGCCTCGGAGCAGGTGCAGCCCAAGCTACGGTCCAGCGCGGAAGCCGCGCTGCTGTCCAAGATGGCGGACCGCGGCCAGATCCAGGGGGCCTTCGTGGACGGGCCCATGGCCCTCGACGTGGCCATCGATCCCGAATCCGCCCGCATCAAGGGCATCGGGGGGCCCGTGGCCGGGGACGCGGACTGCCTGCTCTTCCCCTTCCTCGAGGCGGGCAACACCTTCTACAAGGCCGGCACCAAGCTCGGCGGCGCCGAGGTGGCCGCCATCGTGGCCGGGGCGCGGGTCCCCTGCATCCTCAGCAGCCGCGGCGACAGCGCCAAGACCAAGCTCAGCTCCATCGCCCTGGCGGCCCTGCTGGCCTAGTCAGGCTGCGGCGACGCCGGGAAGTGCGATTCCAGGCACTGCCGGAGTTCCCGCAGGTCGAAAGGCTTGGAAATCAAGGTGACCTTCGGGTGGGCCTCCACGAGGCTCACGGCAGCCTGATCGGCCCGCCCCGTGGCGAGGATGACGGGCAGGCTGGGGCGCAGGGCCCGGAGGCGCGGCAGGGTGCCGGTCCCGCCAAGCCCGGGCATGTTCATGTCAAGGATCACCACATCGGGCTCATATCCGGCCCCGATGGCCGCCAGAGCCTCTTCCCCCCCGGGGCTGGTGACGACGGAATGGCCCAGGGCCTCCAGAATGGCTTGGATGGAGCTCTGGACCAGGTCGTCGTCGTCCACCAGGAGCACCTTCAGCGGCCTGTGGGTCGCCTCGGATCGGGATGCTTCGAGCGAATCTGCCGCCGGGGCCGAGGGCTCACAGGCGGGGAACCGGATCCTCACGAGGGTGCCCTCCCCCGGTTCGCTTTTGATCTCCAGCAGTCCCTGGTGGGCCTGCACGGTGCTGTGGACGATGGACAGGCCCAGGCCCGTACCCTTGCCCTGGGCCTTGGTCGTGAAGAAGGGGTCCATGGCCCGCTCCAGGACCTCCCTGGACATGCCGCACCCGGTGTCCTCCACCTGGACCTCGATCCAATCAGGATCGACATTGCGGGTGCGCAGGGTCAGGGTGCCATTGTCCGAGATGGCATCCACCGCGTTGATGCAGAGATTCATCAGCAGGTGGGCGAGGGCACTGGCCTCGCCGCGCATGGGCCGGAGATCCGGCGCCAGGTCCACCTCGACCCGGACCCGGGCCAGGGTGGTTCGTTCCATGATCCGGACCTGGTCCCGAACCAGCACGTTCAGATCCAGTTCCCGTTCTTCCGCCAGACCCTGCCGGGCAAAGCCCAGGAGGCTGTGGACCAGGTCCTTGCCCCGGGTGCAGGCTTTCGCGATGGTGGTGAAGGCCTGGTGAACGGGACCGTCAGCGGGCTGCGTTTCCGCGTGGACCGAGGCCAGCCCCAAAATGGCCCCCAGAACATTGTTCATGTCATGGGCCACGCCCCCCGCCAGCCTTCCGAGGCTCTCCAACCTCTGGGAGCGATGGAACTTCGCCTCGGCCGTCCGCAGGGCCTCCTCCGAGCGCTTGCGCTCCGTGATGTCCCTGCCGATTCCGATCACGCCGAGGATCTGAGCATCGTTGCCGACGACCGGCGTCTTGATGGTCTCCAGGCATTCCTCGTGTCCGTCATCGGCGAACCTGATCCGTTCCTCGTTGACCTTCGGGCCGCCGGCCGCCAGGGCCTTCTGGTCATTCTCCCTGAAGAAATCAGCCAGGTCCGGGTCGAGGAAGTCGTGGTCGGTCCTGCCCACGATCTCTGCCTCCTTGGCGCCGAAGAAATGCTCGAAGCGGAGGTTGCAGGCCTGATAGACCCCGGCGGGATCCTTGAACCAGATGAGGTCCGGGACGGTGTTGATCAGGGTGCGCAGGAGCATGGCCTGGTGCTTCTGCGCCTCCTCCGCCTTCTCCCTGGAGGCCACTTCCCGCTTCAACCGGAGGGACAGCCGGAACAGGATCAGGGCGACGCCGCTGAGCAGGAGGCCCAGGCAGACCAGCACGGCGATGGCCGCCACCAGACGGCGGTTGATCTGATGGGCGCCGGCCTCCGGTTCATAAAGGAAGCCCTCCAGGCGGAACGTCTCGGGGAGCAGCCCCAGCTCCTGGTAGGTGTGGATGATGTGCCGCCAGCGCCCGGAGTACATGTAGCCCATCTCCACCAGGTCCGGACGGAGGAGCGCATTCATCTTCTGGGCCTCGTACAGGAGGTAGCCGCGGCCCCGCCGCTCCCCGTACCGGGCGATGATCAGGTCGGTGACCTCCTCCGGGTGCTGCATGGCGTACTTCCAGCCCTTCAGGCTCGCCTCCCGAAAGGCCTTGACTCGGTCGGGATGCTTCGCTAATTCGCCCTCGGAGGTGAAGAGGTTGTCGCCGTAGAAGTCGCTGCCCCCCATGAGGGGCGAGAAGGTGAGGTAGTTGAAGTGGGCCTGGTCCAGGAAGTAGGTCTCGTCCGTCTGGTAGGCGCTCATGCCATCCACCTTCCCCTTGATCAGGTCGGTGGGGTCGAAGGTATGGTCCAGGAGGGTCATGGTGCTCTTGTCGACCCCTTCCCGGTGCAGGTAGGCGATGAGTTCATCGGAGTGCTTCTCGATCATCACCCGCTTGCCCGCCAGATCGTGCACCGACGCGATGCCAGCGCCGGTCCTCGCCACCAGGACCAGGGGCGAGTGCTGGAAGACCACCGCCAGGACCACCACGGGCTGCCCCTGCTGACGGGACAGCAGGAGGGCGCTGGTGCCCACCCCGAACTGGGCCCGGCCCGAGACCACTTCCTTGATGACATCCATGCCCGGCTCGGCCTCGAGGATGTTCACATCCAGCCCGGCCTCGCGGTAGTAGCCCTGCTGCTGGGCGGCGTAGTAGCCCGCGAACTGGAACTGATGATGCCATTTGAGCTGGAGGGTGACCCGGTCCAGCGGGGCCTGAGTCGCGCCCAGGGCCGCGGCCAGCGCACCCAGGACCAGGCTTCGGAGGACCAGCAGGGGATTTCGCACAACGGCCTTAGGAAAGGAGCCCTAATGGGCGAGACCAGCAGGCTTTTGTCTGCTTTCTATATTCGGCCGGAGACGGGTCCCTCATTAGCTGTAGGCGAATCATGGGCCAACGGGCGGAACCCTCTCCAGGCTGGCTTCCGTGAAGGCCACCAGGATGTGCGTGTTGCTCTCTCCGATCTGGGCCGTGAGGTCCAGGTCCGAAGGCAGGACCAGCCCCTGGAGGGGCCGGTTCCTGATCAGGACCTTCACGTGGATCTTCGGTCCGCCGGACTTGTCCTGGTAGTCAGCCTCGTAGCTGGCGAGGACCAGGCCTCCCGGTTGCCGGTCGAAGGCCGGGTAGATGGCGGAATCGAACCCGGGGCTGTTGATCTTCATCTCCGTGACGGCATAGGTGCGGTCCATCAGGATGTCCACCTTGACGTTCTCCTCCTCCACCCAGCGGACCCGGATCCTGTCGCCGGATTCCTCCAGGTTCAAGGCCCTGCCCGGGCTGGAAAATGGGGTCTGGAGCATGAAGGGGTGCCAGGTCTGGAAGAAGCCGGTGAGCATCTGATCCATGCCGTCGTAGACCTGGTTCATGCCGGCCCGGGCCTGTTCATTAGGTGTTTCGACATTATTATGAGAGACCTTGGCCGTTCCATTGACATCCACCACCACGTCGAAGCGCACCTTCGCGAAGATCGCCATGGCGGAGCTGAAGGCAGCGGGGTTGGTCTTGGCCAGGTCCCCAAGCAGGTAGGCCCAATCCGGATTGGCCTGGAACCGGTACTGCTTGAATCCCCTGGCCGAGAGGTTGTAGTAGGCCGCGTGGGCCCGGCCGAGGAGGCCCTTGGGATCCGGATTGGCGACGGGGGCCGGCTGGGCCCGCAGGGCCGGAGGCAGGGCCATCGCGCCGAGACTGGCGACGAGGATGGGCAGGAGTTGGGCAAAGCGTCGGCAGCGGCTCAAGAGGCCCCCTGGGGATATGGGTCGGGATGGGATAGGTCCAGTCTAGGCGGATCCGCCCATGGAGCCATGAATTCCCCGGCCGGCGCCCCGGGCCTTCGTCAGGACGGCGGATAGTCCCTGGCGGCCTCGCGCCCCGAGAGCACGCGCAGGGCGCCCTTGGCGAGGGCGGCCATCTCGTTTTCGCCGGGATAGACCTGGACCGGGCAGCCCAGGGCCGCCGTGAGCCGGCGCAGGTCGGCCACGAGCCTGGTCGAGCGGGCCATGCCGCCCGTGAGCAGGATGGCGTCCATGGGCTCGCCGTCGAAGGCGGGCACCAGGGCCGCGATCGCCTTGGCGATCTGGTAGGTCAGGGCCTCGAAGACCAGCCCGGCCTCGGCGTCCCCGGCCTCCACGCGGCGCTCGACCTCGCGCAGGTCCGAGGTGCCCAGCAGGTCGATGAGGCCGCCGCGGCCCTTGTTCAGGAGTTTCAGCTCGGCCTTGGTGTACTTGCCCGAGAAGCAGAGGTCGATGAGCTGGCCCGGCGGCAGGCTGCCCGAGCGCTGGGGCGAAAAGGGCCCCTCGCCGTCCAGGCCGTTGTTCACGTCGGCGTAGCGGCCCTTGCGGTGGGCGCCCACGGTGATGCCGCCGCCCATGTGGGCCACGATGACGTTGATGCGCTCGTAGAAGGTCTCGCGCTCCTCGGCGTAGCGGCGGGCGGTGGCGATCTGGTTGAGGGCATGGCTGATCACCCGGCGGGGCAGCTCCTTCAGGCCCGAGACCTTCACCTTGGGATCGGCCTCGTCCACCACCACCGGATCCACGATGTAGGCGGGCTTGCCCGTGCCCGCCACCAGCTCGGAGGCGATGAGGGCGCCCAGGTTCGAGGCGTGTTCGCCCCGGGTGCCGGACTTGAGATCCTCCAGCATGGCGGCGCCCACCTTCCAGGTGCCGTGGGGGATGGGCCGCAGCAGGCCGCCCCGGCCGGCCACGGCATCGAGGTCGGCCAGCGAGAATCCATGCTCCGCCAGGAAGCCCAGCACGGCCTCCTTGCGGAAGGCGAACTGTTCGGTGATGGGCCGGCCGTCGAAGGCCTTCAGGGCCTCGGCGGGGTGCTGGAGCTCTTCCGTGAACCGCTCCTCGTCCCCCTCGAAGATGGAGGTCCGGGTGGTGGTCGATCCGGGATTCAGGACCAGCACGCGGTGGCGCCGGAAGAAGGTGTCCTTTTGTGTGCGCTTCCACTGGCCGTAGTGGTGCAGGCGCAGGACCGAGGCCTTCACCGCCAGCCGGATGTCCTCGGGTGTGCAGTCCATGGGCAGATCCACGCCCTGGAACAGGAGCCCGAACATCACCGGGAACTTCCGGGCCCCGGGGAAGCGCGTGGCGTAGAGGTTGTAGAGCAGGTTCCCCATGTCCAGGTTGGGGCAGACGATCACGTTGGGGGCGCCCTCCCAGGGCAGGCCTTCGGCATGGTAGAGGTCCGCGGAGCGCCGGGAGAGCGCCACGTTGACCTTCACCTCCCCGCGGATGCGGATGCTGCGGTAGCGCTCGGCGTGCTGGATGCGCTCCGCCAGGATCTCCGGCACCAGGTCCGCGGCCTGGCGCACCAGCTCCGGCGAGGGCCCCTCGTCGCTGCCGCGGTTCGAGTAGGACACCATGGCGCAGCGGATCTCGGGCAGCACCTCCTCGGGGATGAGGTCCCGGGCCACGGCGCAGGTGCCCACGGCCACTTCCGCGAGGATGCGCGGGGTCATGGTGGCGTTCACGCCCACGTCTCCGAAGACCACGATGTTGTTCGGATAGACCTCTTCGGGGTGCTCGTCCGGCAGCACGAAGACGCCGGCTTCGCAGGTGACGCTGCGCTGGGTCAGCAGGTCCACCATGGGGCGGAAGAAGGCCTTGGGCTCGTGGATGGCTCCGCCCACCACCATGTCCGCATGGCCCAGCTTCACGGCCCAGATGCCGAAGCGCCCCGGCTCGGAGACCAGGGCCCGGGCCTCCGCCTGGTCCATGGGCCGCTCGTGGACCCGGCACCAGTCCAGGCAGGCCTCGGTGAAGGCCTCGATGAGGTCGGGACGGGATTGGGGCGTGACGAAGGCGCTCTCGGTCAGGGTGTAGGCCACCCGGTCCGAGCCGAGGTGGCCCAGCTCGCGGGCGGCCAGGGCCCGCACCTCGGCCTCCGGCGCCAGGAAGACAGGCCGGATGAAACGACCCAGGAAGCAGGCGGCTTCCAGGGTGCGGGCGTCCAGGGCCTCCGGGAACATCACCGTGGGGCGGTTCCGCGGCACGGCCAGCAGACGACTATCGAGGGAAGCTTCGATGTCAAACATGGGACTCCGAGGCCACCAGGGGCCTTCGGCCGCCGAGTCTAGCAGGGGAGCCGGCCCCGTTTTCTACCGGAAGGTCACATGTGACGTCAGTGGTCTGTGGCGCTCGCCCACTCGACCCAAACCACCTCGCAGGACCCATCCCCGGTATCCGTCCGGGAGAGGCTGCTGACCCAGCGCCACCCGTCCTTCCCGTCGGCCCGGATGAGCTGGCCCCGCAGCTCCACCAGCTGACCGGGTTTCACGGACAGCAGCCGCCTCGCCACGGACTCGCTGGAGGGGATCAGGTGCATGTTCGCGCTGTGGCTGACCACCTCCGAGGCGG
>JARLGO010000465.1 GCA_031292655.1 Geothrix sp. | reverse complement strand
TTGAGCCCCTCCTGCATGTTCTCCAGGGTGGAACGGATCTGGTCGATCTCGTCGCTGCTGGCCCGCTCCGCGGCCAGACCCGCCGTGGCGGTCTCGAAGACTCGGCGCATCTCGAACATGTCGAGGATCGAGCTGCGCTCCACGGCCAGGAACATGGCCAGGGGCCGGATGATGTCATCGGCCCCGCTGCTCCGGACAAAGGTGCCTTCCCCAGGCCGGATGTCGATCACGCCCAGCATCTCCAACGTCCGGATGGCCTCCCGAACCGAGGCGCGGCTGACCTGGAACTGATCCGCCAGTTCCCGCTCCGCCAGCAGCTTGTCGCCCGGCTTCAGCTTCCCTTCGCTGATGAGCTGCTTGATCTGCTCCACGATTTCTTCGTAGAGGCGCTTGGTCTTGATCGGGGTGAATTCCATGCCGCCACCCTGCAAATAGAATGATTAAGTGCTTATAAACGACATGGATGGAAAGTGTGACCAAAATTGGCTTCTGGTGAATGGTCTGACCACTAGACCTATTGTAGGCTTCGCGTCAGGCTCTTTCCTAAAACCACCCCTCCCCACCCTACCCCACTCCTTAACCGTCTGGAGGCTTCATGACCCCATGGACCCAAGTCTATTCCCCCGTCATGGGGAATATCTTCCTTTCAGCGCTGGTGGCCGCCTTGCCGGTCTTCGTGTTGTTGGGCTTTCTCGCCAAGCACGTAAAGGCCCACTACTCCGCCATTTTGGGTCTCATCACGTGCCTGCTGGTGGCCATTCTCGTCTACAAGATGCCGGCGGGCATGGCGGGCATGGCGGCCGTCAATGGCGCGCTCTTCGGCCTGCTTCCCATCGGCTGGATCGTCTTGAACGCCATCTTCATCTACGACATCACCGTGAAATCCGGTGATTTCGAGGTGGTGAAGCATTCCATCGCGGGGCTGGCCGCGGATCGCCGCATTCAGGCCCTGCTGATCGCCTTCAGCTTCGGCGCCTTCATCGAAGGGGCCGCCGGGTTCGGCACCCCCGTGGCGATTTCGGCCGCCATGCTCATCGGCCTGGGCTTCCGCCCCCTCCAGGCCGCCGGGCTGGCCCTCATCGGCAACACGGCCCCCGTGGCCTACGGCGCCCTGGGCGCACCCATCATCGCGCTGGCCGGTGTGACCGGTCTTCCCCTGGAGCAGCTCAGCGCCGCCGTGGGCCGCATCCTGCCCCTCTTCTCGCTGATCGTGCCCTTCTGGATCATCTGGACCATGGCCGGGCGCAAGGCCATGCTGGAAGTCTGGCCGGCCTGCCTGGTGGCCGGTGGCAGCTTCGCCATCACGCAGTTCCTCGTGAGCAATTACCACGGCCCCTGGCTGGTGGACATCATCGGCGCCATCGTCTCCATGGTCTCCATGGTCCTGTTCCTGAAGATCTGGCAGCCCAAGACCATCTGGCGCTATGAGCATGAACGCGAGGATGCGAAGGAAGCGGCCCCCGATCACGGAACCGGCAAGGTCGTGAAGGCCTGGATGCCCTGGGTGTTCCTGTCCCTGTTCGTCTTCGTCTGGGGCACGCCCCAGGTGAAGACCTTCCTGAACGGCGGCACCAAGGACAAGCCGAACTTCCTCTATGGCTACACCGTCAAGACCTACGAAATGCCCCGGCTCCACAAGATGGTCATCAAGGCCCCCCCGGTGGTCGCCAAGGCTTCGGCCGAACCTGCCACCTGGACCTTGAACTGGCTCTCCCTCACGGGCACCAGCCTGCTCCTGGCCGGCATCTGCAGTGGCCTGCTGGCCGGCTTCGGCCCCCTGGAACTCCTCAAGGTCTTCGGCAATACCATCAACCGCGTGAAGATCTCCCTGCTCACCATCGCCGCCATGCTGGCCCTGGGCTTCACCTCCAAGTCCGCCGGCCTGGACGCCACCATGGGTCTGGCCTTCGCCAGCACCGGCGCCCTCTTCCCCTTCTTCAGCGCCATGCTGGGCTGGCTGGGCGTGGCCCTCACGGGCAGTGACACCTCCTCCAATGTGCTGTTCGGCGGCCTCCAGAAGGTCACGGCCCAGCAGCTGGGCTTGAACCCCATCCTCACCGCGGCGGCCAACAGCGCCGGCGGCGTCATGGGCAAGATGATCGATGCGCAGAGCCTCGTGGTGGCCTCGGTGGCCACCAACCAGCAGGGTGAGGAAGGCACCATCCTGCGGTACGTGTTCTTCCACAGCCTCGCCCTGGCCGCCATGGTGGGCGTCGTGATCTTCCTCTATGCGAAGGTCCTTCCCGCCAGCTGGATGCCCCAGCTTCCTCCGGCCCCGGCCGTGACGGCTCCTGCCGCCGCTCCCGCCGTTCCCCCGCCCCCCGCACCACTCCAAGCCCCCGCCAAGTAGCCCCGGCGGAACTCCGATGAACGACCCGGGTCCCGCCGACGAGCCATACTGTCGGTGGGACCTTTCAGCGCCCTGATCGAGGGAAGGATGCATCCCGTGACCATTGCCCCCACTGCCACTTCTGCCCCGTTGAGGGAGGCGCTCGCCGCCATCGTGGGCCCTGACCGCGTCCTTGACCGGCCCGTGGACCTCATCGCCTTCGCGGCGGATGCCAGTTTCTATCGGCTCGTTCCCAAGGCGGTGGCCTTTGCCGGAAGCGTGGAGGATGTCCGGGGCCTCTTCCGCCTCAGCCATGAGCGGAACATCCCCATGACCTTCAGGGCCGCGGGGACCAGCCTGTCCGGCCAATCCATCTCGGACGGGATCCTGGTGGAGGTCGCCCGCAACTGGCGTGGCATCCAGGTGCTGGATGGCGGCGCCAAGGTGAAGGTCCAGCCCGGCGTCATCGGCGCCCATGTGAACCACGCCCTCAGGGCATTCAAGGCCAAGATGGGGCCGGATCCCGCCTCCATCAACACCTGCACCGTGGGCGGCATCCTTTCGAACAACTCCAGCGGCATGTGCTGCGGCGTCTCGCAAAACGCCTACCACACGCTCGAATCCCTGACCTTCGTGCTCCCCTCTGGCACGGTGATCGATACGGCCGCCCCCGATGCCGACCAGCGCTTCCGCGCGGCCGAGCCGACCCTGGCGGAGGGCCTCCTGAGGCTGAAGGCGGAGCTCCTGTCGAATCCGACCCTGGCGGCGCGCATCCGGTCGAAGTACCTGATGAAGAACACCACCGGCTATTCCCTCAACGCCTTCATCGATTTCGACCGGCCGGTGGACATCTTCCGCAACCTGCTGGTGGGCTCTGAAGGCACCCTGGCCTTCATCGCCGAGGCCGTGCTGAACACGGTTCCGGACCTGCCGGTGAAGGTGACGGGCCTCCTGGTCTTCCCGGATCTGTACGCCGCCTGCGCAGCCATCATCCCCCTGCGGGACGCCGGCGCCGCGGCCCTGGAACTGCTGGACCGCGCCTCCTTGCGTTCCGTGGAGAACCAGGCGGGCATTCCCGCCGGCATCAAGTCCCTGCCCGAGGGCGCCGCCGCCCTGCTGGCGGAGTTCCAGGGAGCAGACGAATCCGCCCGCGCCGAACTGGAGCGGCTGGCGCTGTCCGCCACCGCGGGCCTAAAGCTCCTGGAGCCCGCCCGCTTTACCCACGATCCCGTGGAGCAGGCGCTGCTGTGGAAGATCCGTTCGGGCACCTTCCCCTCCGTGGGCGCCGTCCGCAAGCGGGGCACGACGGTGCTCATCGAAGACGTGGCCTTCCCCGTGGACAAGCTCGCCGATGCCGCCGTGGACCTCACGAAGCTTTTCGCCAAGCATCGCTACGACGAGGCCATCCTCTTCGGACATGCCAAGGACGGGAACCTGCATTTCGTCATCACCCAGTCCTTCAACGACCAGGTGGAAGTGGACCGCTATGCGGCCCTCATCGACGACGTGGTGGAGCTGGTCGTGAAGAAGTACGACGGCGCCCTCAAGGCCGAGCACGGCACAGGCCGCAACATGGCGCCCTTCGTGGAGGCCGAGTGGGGCCCCGAGGCCAAAGGGGTCATGGAGAAGCTCAAGGCGCTGGTGGACCCCCTCCGCCTGCTGAATCCAGGCGTCATCCTCAACGCGGATCCCCACTGCCATCTTTCGGATCTGAAGCCCATGCCCGGCGTGGAGGAGGAAGTCGACAAGTGCATCGAGTGCGGCTACTGCGAGCCCAAGTGCCCCAGCCGCGAGCTGACCCTCACCCCCCGCCAGCGCATCGTCGTGCGCCGCGAGATGGCCCGGCTGGAAGCCAGCCGCGAAAATCCCGCGCTGCTGGAGTCCCTGGAGGGGGTCTTCCCCTACATGGCCCTGGAGACCTGCGCCACGGACGGCCTCTGCGCCACTGCCTGCCCCGTGGGCATCGACACGGGCCAGCTCACCAAGCGGTTCCGCCGCGCCAGCCACAGCCGCCGCACCCAGAAGATCGCCCTTTCCGTGGCCCGCAACTTCGCCACGGTGGAGCCCGCCATGCGCCTGGCCCTGCGCACGGGCCACACGGTCCAGAGCCTGTTCGGGCCCAAGGTCATGCCCTTCCTCACCCGGGTCATGAAGGCCTTCGGGGCCTCCCACCAGTGGAGCCCAGAGATGCCCAAACCCGCCAAGGCGCCCCTGCCCTCCACCTCCCTGGAAGGGGCCCAGGCCATCTACTTCCCCGCCTGCATCTCCCGCATGATGGGCCACCTGCCCGGTGAATCCGAGGAGATGAGCCTGGTGGAGGCCCTGGTGAAGCTGTCGACCCGGGCGGGCTATCCCGTCCACATCCCCTTCGACGTGGAAGGCACCTGCTGCGGCGTGCCCTTCTCCTCCAAGGGCTACGACGAGGCCCACCGCTACACCGTGAACCACGCCATCGAGAAGTTCTGGGAATGGAGCCAGCAGGGCCGCCTGGCCATCGTCATGGACACCAGCCCCTGCACCCATGGCGTGCTCACCAGCCGGGGCTACCTCACCCCGGAGAACCAGGCGAAGTTCGACCAGCTGAAGATCCTCGACAGCACGGCCTTCGCCAACGACGTGCTGCTGCCCCGCCTGAAGGTGACCCGCAAGGTCGGGTCCGTGGTCCTCCATCCCGTCTGCTCGGTGACGAAAATGAACCTCCTGCCCAAGCTGGAGGGGGTCGCCAGGGCCTGCGCGGATCAGGTCGTGGTGCCCCGGGATGCGGGCTGCTGCGGCTTTGCGGGGGACCGCGGCTTCACCCATGCGGAGCTGACCGCCTCGGCCACCAAGCACGAGGCCCGGGAGGTGAAGGCCCAGTCCTTCGACGGCTACTACGCCAGCAGCCGCACCTGCGAGGTGGGCATGACCCGTTCCACGGGCCAAGTCTATCGAAGCTTCCTATACTTGCTCGAATCCGCGACTCGACCGGAGGGCGACCAGTGAACGGCACCAAGCCCAAGAAGGTCTATTTCTACGGCACCTGCCTGGTGGACCTGTTCTTCCCCGACGCCGGCATGGCCGGCATCCAGCTCCTGCGCCAGGCCGGCGTGGAGGTCGTCTTCCCCCAGGGTCAGACCTGCTGCGGCCAACCCGCCTTCAACTGCGGCTACTGGGAGGAGGCCCGCGACGTGGCCCGCACCCAGATGGCCCTCTTCCCCGAGGACCTGCCCGTGATCCTGCCCTCCGGCAGCTGCGCGGGCATGATGAAGGTCCACTATCCCGAGCTGTTCCACGGGGAGCCGGACGAGGCCCAGGTGCGTGCCTTCAGCGGTCGGGTCTACGAGCTGACCCAGTTCCTGGTGGACGTGCTCGACGTGAAGCTGAAGGATCTGGGGGAGCCCGTGAAGGTGACCTGGCACAGCTCCTGTCACGCCGTCCGGGATCTGGGCCTCAAGGGCGAGCCCCAGGCCCTCCTCGGCCAGCTGGCGAACGTGGAGCTGGCGCCCCTGGCGCGGGAGCATGAGTGCTGCGGCTTCGGCGGCACCTTTTCCGTGCGCCAGCCGGAGATCTCGGGAGCCATGTCCTGCGACAAGGCGTCGGACGCCGAGTCCACTGGGGCTACCGTGCTCCTTTCCACCGATGGCGGCTGTCTGCTCAATGTGAACGGCACCCTGGAGGCGAAGAAGAGCCCCTTGCGCGTCCAGCACATCGCGGAGTTCCTCTGGGAGCGCACCCATGCACGTTGAGAGCGAGATCCACTTCCGCGATGCCGCCGCCAAGGCTCTCCTGGACCCCCAGCTCCGGGCCAACTTCCGCCGGGCCATGGATGGGCTCATCTCCAAGCGCCGGGCCCAGTTCCCCGAGCCGCGGGACCTCCAGGACCTGCGGGACCTCAGCACGGCCATCCGGTCCCGCAGCCTGCTGAACCTGCCCGACCTGCTGGAGCAGTTCGAGGCCAACTGCACGAAGAACGGCATCCAAGTGCATTGGGCCGAGACCTGCGAGGAGGCCAACGAACTGATCCTCGGCATCCTCCGGGCCAAGGGCGCCAAGACCCTGGTCAAGGGCAAGAGCATGGTCTCGGAGGAGATGCACCTCAACGCCTTCCTCGAATCCAAGGGCATCGAGGCCCTGGAATCCGACCTGGGCGAGTACATCATCCAGCTGGACGGGGAGACGCCGAGCCACATCATCATGCCGGCCATCCACAAGAACAAGGATCAGATCGCCCGGCAGTTCAGCCAGAAGATCAAGGACGCCAAGTACACCGAGGACGTGGACGAGCTCACGGCCATGGCCCGCAAGGTGCTCCGCCAGAAGTTCCTCGACGCGGACGCGGGCCTGTCAGGTGTGAATTTCGCCGTGGCCGAGACCGGGACGCTCTGCCTGGTGGAGAACGAAGGCAACGGCCGCATGAGCACCCACGTGCCGCCCCTCCACATCGCCGTCATGGGACTGGAGAAGGTCGTGGCGCGCCTGGAGGACGTGGCGCCGCTCTACGCCATCCTCACGCGGTCGGCCACAGGCCAGGCCGTGAGCACCTATTTCAACCTGATCACCGGCCCCCGGGGCGAGGGCGAGAAGGACGGCCCGCAGGAAGTCCACCTGGTCATCCTCGACAACGGCCGGTCGCGGATCTACGGCGATCCGGAGCTGCGCGCCACCCTGCGCTGCATCCGCTGCGGCGCCTGCATGAACCACTGCCCCGTCTACACCCGCGTGGGCGGCCACGCCTACGAGGCCGTCTATCCCGGTCCCATCGGCAAGATCCTCACCCCGCAGATGGAGGGCGTCGGCGTCCGCCACGACCTCATCCACGGCTCCAGCCTCTGCGGCGCCTGCGGCGAGGTCTGCCCCGTGGAGATCCCCATTCCCGAGATCCTGGTGCGCCTTCGCCGGGAGGCCACCCACGAGGATGCGGGATCGAATGTCGCCGGCAAGGGCACGGGCCGCACCGCCAGCGAGGACTGGGCCTGGCGGCTCTGGGCCGGGGTCCTCAAGCGCCCTGCCCTCTACCGCGTGGCCACCTGGTTCGCCACCCGCTTCGGGAGGGCCCTGCCCGCCGGCGCTCCGCTCATCAAGGATTGGACCCGGTCCCGCACCAAGCCCGTTCCTGCCCGCCGTTCGCTCAGCGAACGCATGCGCGCCGAGGGAGGCCGCCATGACTGATTCCCGCACCGCCATCCTGGGCCGCCTCCGGGCTGCCGGAGACTTCGGAAGCCTGCCTCCAGCCGACACCGCCGTCCTCGAGCGCCGCCAGTGGCCCGCCGCCGAGCGGGTGGTCCGCCTGCGCAAGGGCATGGAGGCCGTCCACACCGAATTCCTCGAGGCCTCGCCGGCCAC
>JARLGO010000464.1 GCA_031292655.1 Geothrix sp. | reverse complement strand
GACCGGGTCGTGGGTGGCGTGGGGATGCGCCGGGGGCGGCGCCATCCGAGGGAGCACCGGGTGGGCGACCCCGTGGATTTCTGGCGGGTGGAGGCGCTCGAACCGGACCGGCTGCTGCGCCTCCGGTCCGAGATGAGGCTGGATGGGCAGGCCTGGCTCCAGTTCACGGTGCGCCCCGAGGGGACTGGCTCGCGGCTGGAGCAAACCGCCTTCTTCGATCCGCACGGCCTGCTGGGGCTGCTTTATTGGTACGCCGTCCTGCCCTTCCACCTGTTCGTCTTTCCCGGCATGGTCCGCACGCTGAAGCGGCGCTCCGAAGGCGCCATGGCAGTATTTGGGAGGGGACGGTGACCATGTTCGACGCGCAAAAAGAGGCTTGTGTGACCGCGGCCCAGGCCGGGGCCAAGGTGCTGCTTCATTACTTCCGCAGGCTGGACCCCGCCACCATCACCGAAAAGACCAAGAACGACGTGGTGAGCGATGCGGACCGGGGGGCCGAGGCCGCCATCCGCGCCGAGTTGGCGTTCCGCTTCCCCCAGTACGGGTTTCTGGGCGAGGAGGGCGGGAGCCACGGCAGCGCCGAGATTCGCTGGATTGTGGATCCCCTGGACGGTACGTTGAACTTCGTCCAGGGCTTCCCTCACTGGTGCGTGTCCGTGGCCCTGTGGGACGCCGAGGGCCCCGTGGTGGGCTGCATCCTGGATCCCCTGCGGGAGGACTGCTTCCTGGCCGTGCGGGGCCAGGGCGCCACCTGGAACGGCCGGCCCATGCGCGTGTCGGGGCAGGCGGGGCTGGATGGCGCCTTCCTGGCCACGGGCTTCGCCTTCCAGCTGGGCGACCGCTGGCCCCTCTTCAACGCCGCCCTGAGCCGCGTGTTCCCCCGGGCCAAGGGCATCCGCCGGGCCGGCAGCGCCGCCCTGGACCTGGCCCATGTGGCCTGCGGCATCTTCGACGGCTACTTCGAACTGGGCCTCAAGCCCTGGGACCTCGCCGCCGGCGCCCTGCTGGTCCAGGAGGCCGGCGGCGTCCTCACCGACTGGGAGGGCGGGCGCGGCTGGTTCGAAAGCGG
>JARLGO010000463.1 GCA_031292655.1 Geothrix sp. | reverse complement strand
GAAGCCCACATCCGCCAAATCGAGCGCCTCAACCCCGCGCTCAACGCTTTCGCCGACTTCGACGCAGAAAAAGTCCGCGCCCGCGCCCGCCTCCACGACGCCTGGCGGGGCCATCGTTCGCGCCGCCCGCTCTTCGGCCTGCCCGTAACCGTAAAGTCCTCCATCGCCACCCGCGGCATGAAATGCGAAATCGGCAGCCTCCTCCACAAAGGCGACGTCCCGCTCCACGATTCCTTGGCAGTCGCCCGCCTCCGTGCGTCCGGCGCTCTCATCCTCGGCACCACCAACTGCCCCGAATTCCTCATGGCTTACGAGACCGCCAACCTGCTCCATGGCCGCACCTCCAACCCATGGGACTTGACCCGCTCCCCCGGCGGCTCCAGCGGTGGAGAATCCGCAGCCATCGCCGCAGGCATGTCCTCCGCCGGCCTCGGCAGCGACAGCGGCGGTTCCGTCCGAATCCCCGCCCACTTCACCGGCATCTGCTCCCTCAAGCCCACCCCCGGCCGCATCCCCGGCCGCGGCCATCTGCCCCCCTGTGTCGGCCCGTTCCAGATCCTCGGCGCCATCGGCCCCATGGCCCGCACCATCGCCGATGTCGCTCTGCTCTTCCGCCAACTTAGTGGCCAGGACCTCACCGACCCCGCCAGCCCCCCCGTCCCCTTGCGCACCCCCACCCTCGACGAACTCCGCTCCAACCGCATCGGCTATTTCGAAGACGACGCACTCATCCCCGTCACCTCTGAAACCCGCGCCACCGTCCAAGCCGCAGCCGCAGCCCTGCGCGATGCCGGTTTCCGCGTCGAGCCATTCCGCCCCTCAACCCTCGAATCCCTCCGCCAGCTTTGGTGGAAGTTCTTCGTCCAGTGCGGAGCCATGTTCTACGCGCCCGCAATTCAGGGCAGGGAATCAGAACTAAGCCCCATCTTCAATGAGTTCCTTGCCATCGCCGCCTCCGTCCCCGCCATCACCTCCGCCGAGTTGCTAAGCGCCTGGGCCGAACTCGACCTGCTCCGCGCCAAAACCCTG
>JARLGO010000100.1 GCA_031292655.1 Geothrix sp. | reverse complement strand
GTGCTGGAGCACTGGCATTCGGGCTCCATGACCCGGCGGGTGCCCCAGCTCCATGCGGCCGTGCCCGAGGCCCTGCTCTTCCTCCACGCCAAGGATGCGGAACACCGCGGGCTCCAGGCCGGCGACCTCGCCTGGATCGAGTCCCGGCGGGGGAAGATCCAGGCCCGGGTCACGCTGGGGGGCCGAAACAAGGTGCCCCGGGGGCTCGTCTACGTGCCCTGGTTCGACGAGGGCGTCTTCATCAACAAGCTGACCCTCGACGCCACCTGCCCGATCTCCAAGCAGACCGACTTCAAAAAGTGCGCCGTCCGCATCTCCAAGGTCTAGGAGGGTCCACCATGCCTCGCGCCATCCTGCTGTTCTCCTTCGCTTCCGCCGCCCTGATGCTGGCGGGCCCGCCCGCCAAGCCCCTGTCGGACCGCGACCTGGGCTTGTCCCGCACGTCCGTGTTCGAGGCGCCCGCCCCGCCCCCCTTCCAGGCGGAAGGCTCCGCCCCCGGGGAGAAGCCGCTGCCGAAGCGCATCAACCGGGAGGCCCCCCCGGTCATCCCCCACGGCGTCTCGGACTGTCTGCCCATCACGCGAAGCTCCAACCTCTGCATGGACTGCCACGCGGTCCCCGGCCCCAAGAAGAAGGGCCAGGCCACCCCCATTCCCGGCAGCCACTTCGTGGACCTCCGACGCGCCCCGGAGGCCAGGGGCAGGCAGCTCGCCGGAGCTCGCTACGTCTGCATCTCCTGCCACGTGTCGCGATCGGACGCCCGGCTGCTCGTGGGAAGCACCTACCGGCCCTAGCGACGCAGGAGCCACCCTCCTCAGGAGCGCTCCTGCGCCATGGCGTCGTTGAAGCCCTGGAAGAAGGTCTCGTACTGGCCCGTCTCCGCGGCGAAGCGCAGGCGCTTCACGTTCTCCACGCAGATCTCGGTGGCCTCGGGCTGGGTCCTGATGAGGTGCATGACCTCGGCGATGTAGGCCCCCAGGGGCATGGCCCGGGGATCGGCGGCGCCATTCATGAGGTCCGTGGCCACGTAGGGCGGCACCAGTTCCAGGACCTGGGTGCTGCCGCCCTTCAGCTGGTAGCGGAGGGACTGGGTGTAGGAATGCAGCGCGGCCTTGGTGGCGCAGTAGGTGGGCGTCATCGCCAGGGGGACGAAGGCCAGGCCGGAAGAGACGTTCATGATCGCGGAGCGGGGTTGCCGCCGCAGCAGAGGCAGCAGGGCGGCCGTCAGGCGGATGGGGCCCAGGAGATTCGTGGCGACGATTTCCTCCATGTCGGCGAGGTCCTCCGGCTGGGCCAGGAGGTTCTCGGCCCGCATGATCCCGGCGTTGTTGACGAGGACGTTCAGGGCGGGGAAGTCCCGGGAGATCCGGGCCGCGAACTCGCGGGTCGCCGCCGGATCCTGGAGGTCCACCGCGTAGGAGGCCATGCCCGGGTTGGCTCGGGTGGTCTCATCCAGGGCCCGCTGGCGGCGGCCGGCGATGATGACCTGGTTGCCCAGGGCATGGAAGGCTTCGGCCAGCCCGCGCCCGATGCCCGATCCGCCGCCGGTGATGAGGATGTGGTTGCCGTGAGTCTGCATGCGGACCTCGCAGGATGCCTGAGGGACAGAATCTCCGAAAGGCCGGATCCGGGAAAGGCCCACCGGGGGTGGGGGCTTCCAAAACAGGATTCCCCGCCCCCGGTCCGGCCCAGCACGGGAGAATGGACCCGTGCGCTACGACGAACCCCTGTTCCGACCCCCGAGCGAGGCCGACTCCTTCATCCTCCAGGCCACCCTGGGCTGCTCCTGGAACGCCTGCACCTACTGCGCGATGTACCGCGGGAAACGGCACCAGGTCCGGCCCCTCGAGGCCGTGCTGGCCGAGATTACCGAGGCCGGTGCGAGGGCCGCGGCGGAGGTGCGGCACGTCTTCGTGGCCGACGGGGACCCGCTGGGCATGGAACCCGACCATTGGGAGCCCCTCCTGCGGGCCCTGGCCGCCTCGTTCCCGCGCCTCCGGCGCGTCAGCACCTACGCCACGGCGCGGAACCTGCTGGAGAAATCGCCGGAGGAGCTGAAACACCTGCGGGAGTTGGGACTCTCCCTGCTCTACATCGGACCCGAGTCCGGGGACGAGGCGACCCTGCACCGCCTCGCCAAGGGGGCCAGCGCCGCCGAGCACGTCGAGGCGGCCCGCAAGACCCGGGAGGCCGGCATGGAACAGTCCCTGATCTTCCTGCTGGGGGTCGGTGGCCGGGAACGCAGCGAAGAACATGCGCGAGCCTCCGGGCGCCTGGCCGCGGCCATGGATCCCCGCTTCCTGTCGACCCTCACCCTCACGGTGGTCCCGGGCACCCCCATCGCCAGGCTGGAGGAGCGCGGGGCCTTCCAGCTGCCGGATGTGCGGGGCCTGCTCACGGAACTGCGCTGGTTCGTGGAGGAGGCCCGCCTCAGCTCCGCCATCTTCCGCGCCAACCATGCCTCCAACTACCTGCCCATCGGGGGCCGCCTGCCCCGGGACCGCGAGGCGATCCTGGCCTCCATCGACGAGGCCCTGGCCGGGCGGATCCGGCTGCGGCCGGAATGGGCCCGGGGGCTGTGACGAGCAGCAGACGCCTCAGCCCTGGATGAACCAGACGCAAACGATCTTGCCGTGCCAGGTCTGGTAGATCGCGGTGACCGTGACCGGCTCGGGACCCATGCCTTCGGCCTGTTCCTGGTCGATGACGAAGAGCCCCTGGCAGATCCGATTCAGGACCTTGACCTTCACCTTCGGAGAGCGCTTGAAGATCTCTCCATAGGCTTTTCGCAAGGGGGCCAAACCTTGCTCGGGAGCCACCTTCCCATCCAAGGTCCGGAACTCGATGACGTCCCCGTAGCAGGCCACGAACGCATCAAGATCATGCGCGTTGTAGGCCTCCACCTGCTTTTGCACCACCGCCTCCGGCGAGAGCTCCGCGGGCGGCGCCGCCTGCATCGCGGTGGCCACGGCCAGGGCCATGGCCAGGGAGCGGATCAGGGGCGGCATCACAGGGTCACCGTCGAGGCTTCGCCATTTTCATGGAGCAGCCGGTCGAGGTCCTTCCAGGAAAAGGCAAAGCGGCCCTGAAGACCCCAGTCCGGGCCCCAGGAGTTGATGGCCCACACCAGCTTCTTCTCCGCATCCACGCCCAGCAGTTCGAATGCATGGCCCCCCCGTACCGAGCCCGCGAGCTTCACCAGGCCCCTGGCATCCGGCTTGTCGAAGCCCTCGTACCAGCTCAGCCCCACCTCCACGGGCCCGAGCGTGGCGAGGGTCTTGAGCACGTCGTCCACGCCGAAGCACCAGTGGTAGCCTTTCGCCAATCCGAGATCCTTGAGGGCCTTCATGGCGCCCAGCACCGTCGAGCCCGTATCCTGCGGCGGCCAGGCCCCCAGGATGGTGTCGTCCTTCGTGGCCTGGCTGTAGACCCTGCGGGCCAGGGCCTCGGAATAGCGGACGCCCTTCCGTCGGTAGGGCTCGGTGCAGACGACGCCGACGGCGCCGTTGCCGGTGCAGGATCCCAGCTCCCCCTGGTTGAAGGCCTTCACCGTGCGGTCCCAGGTCCGCGTCTCGATGGCCGCCCCTTTGCGGAGGGGAACCCGGAAGTTCCAGCTGCGGTCATCGAAATGCAGGTGGCGCCCCAGCCGCCCCCCGAGCTTCGAGGGATGTTCCGGGATCAAACCGACGCGAATCGGAGGGGGTACTTTTGCCATGCGGATCGGCCTCCTGGGAGGAAACGGCGCGGGACATTCGGCGGGGCCACCCCCGGCGGTTCCCAGCAGAAATATAGGCGCCTGGACCTGAAAAGAATGCAAAATTTAAAACGGGAACGATCGGATGAAGCGCGGCCGAGGCTGCCGGGTCCATCCACATGGAATGGGTTGAAACCGCCATTAACCAATGAATGTCCATCAATGGTAGGGTACCTGCGATACTGCAGCTTTTCCTGCTGAGGGTCCCATGAAGATTGCCGTCCCCAGGGAGATCAGGGCAGAAGAGACCCGCGTCGCCCTGGACCCGGAATCCTGCAAGAAGCTCATCGCCCTCGGCCTCGAGGTGGCCGTGGAGGCCGGAGCAGGGGTCCCGGCCTGCTTCCCGGATCGGGCCTACCAGGAGGCCGGGGCCACGCTCATGCCCAATGCGGCGGCGCTTCTGGGCGGGGCGGACCTCGTGCTGAAGGTGAACGCTCCCCAGGCCCGGCCCGATGGCACCCATGAAGTCGATCTCCTCCGGCCCGGGGCCCTGCTGCTGGCCTCGCTCTTCCCCACCCGGAACCTGGATGCGGTGCGGCGGATGGCCGACCGGAACCTCACGGCCTTCTCCACGGACTGCATCCCCCGCACCACCCGGGCCCAGGCCATGGACACCCTCTCCAGCCAGGCCAACATCGTGGGCTACAAGGGCGTGCTGCTGGGCGCCATGGCGCTGCCGAAGTACTTCCCCATGTTCATCACCGCGGCCGGCACCACCCTGCCCGCCAAGGTGTTCGTCATCGGCGCGGGCGTGGCCGGCCTGCAGGCCATCGCCACGGCCAAGCGCCTCGGCGCCAGCGTGACGGCCACGGATGTGCGGCCCGAGGTGAAGGAGCAGATCGAATCCGTGGGCGGCAAGTACGTGGGCATCGACCTGAAGCAGGGCGCCTCCGCCGGCGGCGGCTATGCCACGGAGCTCTCCGCCGAGGACAAGGCCCTGCAGGCCAAGCTGCTGGCGGACCACTGCGCCCAGGTGGACGTGGTCATCACCACGGCCCTCATCGGCGGCGTCTTCGCCCCCAAGCTGCTAGACGAGGCCATTGTGAACAGCATGAAGCCCGGCTCGGTGATCGTGGACCTGGGGGCGGATGGGGGCGGCAACTGCACCCTGTCGCAGCTGGGCGCCACGGTGGACGTGGGAGGCGTGAAGATCCTCGCGCCGCTCAACCTGCCGGCGACGGTGCCCACCCATGCCAGCATGATGTTCTCGCGCAACCTGCTGAACTTCATGACGGCCTTCTGGGACAGGTCGGCCAAGCGCTTCAACCTCGACTGGACCGACGACATCCTCAAGGGCTGCGTCGTGACGCACGAGGGGAAGGTGGTCCACGGGCCCACGCTGAAGGCCTTGCAGGGTTGATCCACGGATACGGAGGAATGGCGTGATGATTCTCATCGCACTCACCGAAGCCCCCGGGCAGGGGCCCCAGGCCGGAGGCGGCCATGGGCAGCTTGATTTCATGGGGGCCCTGTTCGTCTTCATGCTGGCCACCTTCATCGGCCTGATGGTGATCCAGCGCGTGTCGCGACTGCTGCACACGCCCCTCATGAGCCTCACCAACGCCATCTCGGCCATCGCCGTGGTGGGCGCCCTCATCGTCTCCGCCGGAAAGGACTACCCGGGATACATCACCGCCCTGGGTCTGGTGGCCATCTTCTGCTCCACCACCAACATCGTCAGCGGCTTCCTCATCACCGACCGCATGCTGAAGATGTTCAAGAAGCAAGAGAAGGTGGCCAAGTGACTGCCGAGACTCTTGTTCAGATTCTGTATCTCGTCTCCACGGCCCTGTTCATCCTGTCCCTGCGCTGGATGAGCGATCCGGAGACGGCCCGCAAGGGCGTGTTCTCCGGCGTGGCGGCCATGGCGCTGGCGGTGGCCGGCACCCTGATGGGCGTCCTCGCCACCGGCGGCACCCACTACTGGTGGATCCTCGGCGC
>JARLGO010000462.1 GCA_031292655.1 Geothrix sp. | reverse complement strand
TATCCGGTGACCCTGGTCTGCCGCACAACCAAAGACGGGCTGGCCAGCGCCGTGATCGAAGGCGCCAGGGCCGCCAGGGCCGAGGTCGTGGTGGTCATGGACGCAGACCTCAGCCATCCGCCGGAGATCCTGCCCCAGCTCATCGCTCCCCTTGCGGCCGGGACCCACGACATGGTAATCGGCAGCCGCTATAGCCCGGGGGGGTCGACTCCCGACTGGCCCTTGGGACGGCGGATCGCCTCCTGGCTGGCGACCGTCCCGGCACGAATTCTCACCGATCCCCAGGACCCTCTGGCCGGATTTTTCTCGATCCGCCGGCAGCACTTGGCCGGTCTTGATGGCTCCGTCAGCGGCTTCAAGATTGCCCTCGAGGCCCTGGTCGCAGGAGGAGAGGGGCTGCGGGTGGCCGAGGTCCCCATCGTCTTCTACGACCGCTACAAGGGAAAATCGAAGATGAACCGCGGAATCATCTTCGATTATTTCCGACAGCTGCTGACCCTGATCGGCGCCCGGCCCGCCCCTGGCTTCGCCGCCGGCTGCGGGGCTGCGCTCTGCCTGGGCGGCCTCCTTGATTTTCTGGTCTTCTTCCTGCTCCGCCACCAGGGGCTTGGGCCTGCGGCAGCCCAGATGGGCAGCTTTGCCGCGGCCTCGCTCGTCATCGCGTATATCCACCAGCGTTTGACCTTTCCCGTCCTGGGGCGGCGGCATGCCGGCGGCTACCTGCTTGTAGCCCTTCTGAGCCTGTTTTTGCGGGGCGGCCTGCTGGGAGATCTGCTGCGCCTGGGGCTTGCCCCCTCTGCGGCCATGCTTATCACCATCCCCGCCTCCATTGCGGCCACCATCGCCGGCCTGCTGTTTGTTGCCGGGCAGGACGGCAAGTCCAGCCCCGACGTGCGCAGACGGCTCTTCTGGGCCGGGCTCATTGCCTGCTCCGTGATCCTCAGGCTGCTCTATCTGGGCTTGCCTTCGCTTCTGGAGGAGGAGGCCTACTACTGGAATTACGCCCAGCATCCGGCCATGGGATACCTGGATCATCCGCCCATGGTGGCCGTCCTGATCCGCATCGGCACCCAGCTTTTCGCCACCAGCGAATTCGGGGTCCGGTCGATGTCCCTAGTCTGCTGGATGACAACGGCCGGCTTCTGCTCTGCCCTGACCCGGTCCCTCTACGGCCGGCTCGCAGGCTTCGGGGCCGTGCTGCTGGTCTCGGTGATGCCGGTCTTCTTCTTTACCGGCATGATGATGACCCCCGATGCCCCGCTCACCGCCTGCTGGGCCGGCCTGCTCTATTTTCTCTTTCGGGCCCTGCTGCTTTCAAGCCCCCGGGCCTGGCTCGGGGTCGGGATCTGCCTGGGTCTGGGCATGTTCTCCAAGTATACCATCGTCCTGCTGGGGCCGGGCATCGTCCTCTTCATGCTCATCGACCCGCAGAGCCGCAGGTGGCTGATTCGGCCCGGGCCATACCTGGCGGTGCTCATCGCCCTGCTGCTCTTCTCGCCGGTGATCTTCTGGAACAGCCAGCATAACTGGGCCTCCTTCGTCTTTCAGGGGGAGCGGCGGGTCAAGGAGATCGCCGAATTTTCCACCCACATCCTGCTGGGCCAGATCCTGCTGCTGCTGACCCCCGCAGGCCTCCTGGGCCTTGCCGCCTTCTGCCTGCAGGGCCGCAGCCTGCCGCTCTCCAGGCCTGAAGGCGAAGAGGGCAGGGTTCATCTCTTCTTCCTGCTGCTGCTTGCAGCCCCGCTGGCGGTCTTTACCTGCTTCAGCCTGAGCAAGGAGGTGCAGCTGAACTGGACCGGGCCTTTATGGCTGGCCCTGATCCCCTTCCTGGCCGCCTCCCTGACGGCCAGGGGACCGGCCTTCGTCCGCTGGTGCGCCAGGCTCTGGCCGGCAACGGCGGTGGGGCTGCTGCTGCTCTTCGGCCTCTTCCTCCAGTATTACTCCCTGGGCCTGCCCGGGGTCCCCACGGCCAGCCGCCCCTTCCTCAGCGGTTGGGAGGAGATGGCCAGGACCGTGGACCAGATCGTCGCAGACGAGCAGCAGAAGACAGGAAAACGGCCGCTGGTGGTGGGGATGGATAAATACCGGCTTGCAAGCGGGCTCGCCTTCTACCGCACCAGGGACGCCGGAGCTCCAGGGCGCGGCGAGACCCTGTCCTGGAGCATATTCGATCTCCCGGGGCTGATGTACGCCTACTGGTTTGAGCCCGCCATGCTCCAAGGCAGGGATCTCCTGCTGGTCGCAACCTCCAGGGATGTCATCGAAGGGCCGATCATGCAAAACCATGTCCGGAGCATGGACCCCATACAAACCCTG
>JARLGO010000461.1 GCA_031292655.1 Geothrix sp. | reverse complement strand
GACGCGGGAGCGGTCATGAGGTTCCGGCTCCCGCCCTCCCGGAAGGGCCTGTTGATTTCGGCGCTGGTGAGCCTGCTCCCCATGCAGGCGCGGGCCCAGGACTCGGCCTCCCCGGAGGTTCGGGAGCGGAAAATCCGGATTTCGATGCCTTCCACGGGACGGGAGGCGGGAGATGAATCCACGGCGCGGGAGTTCTGGCGGATCCTGTCGAACGATCTATCGTCGGCGGGGCCCTTTCAGGTCGTTCCCGGGGGTGAGGGGCCGGGAGACCCGGACGGATGCGACCTCCAGCTGAACACGCGAGTGCTTCACGGGCACTTCAGGCCCTTCATGGTCCAGGTGCAGGTCCGGGAGGCAGGCACCCGAAAGGCCATCTACAGGAGGACCTACGAAGGGTCCCCGGTTTGGGTCCGAAGGATGGCCCACCGGATCGCCGACGATTTCACGGAGCGGATCACGGGGCTGAGAGGGGCCGCGGACAGCCGGATCGTGTTTTCGCAGGAGACGGGTCCGGGCGTCCACGAGATCTTCCAGGTGGACCGGGACGGGGAGGGGCTGATCCAGCTCACCCACCACCACAGCCTTTCCATGTCGCCCACCCTGGCGCCAGACGGCCGGCTGGCCTACATCACCTACAAGGGGGGGCCTCCGGAAATCTGGGGGCAGCGCGAACCGGGAGGGCCCCACGTGAAGCTCTTCCCCGTGGGTTCGGACCATCCCGGGGTCCTGCTTTCTCCGGCCTGGGCCCCGGTGGGGAACAAGCTGGCCTTTGTGAAGAGCGACCTCCACGGTCATTGCGACGTGATGGTGCTCGACCTGGACCGGAACCGGATCGACCAGCTCACCGCCCAGGCGGGCCTCAACACGGAGCCCGCCTGGGATCCCACCGGGACAAGGATCGCCTTCACCTCGGACCGGGATGGCACGCCCCAGATCTTCCTCATGGAGGCCGACGGCTCGTCTCCCCGCCGCATCACCGCAGATGGGCTCTACAATTCGGCACCGTCCTGGCAGCCCGACGGCTCCCACATCGCCTACGAGTCAAGATCCGCCGGGAAATTCGATGTCTTCGTCTATGACCTCGGCGAAGGCAAGAGCGTCCGCGTCACCCGGGGGAGCGGAAGTTCTGAATCGCCCGTCTGGTCGCCGGACGGGCGCTGGATCGCCTTC
>JARLGO010000460.1 GCA_031292655.1 Geothrix sp. | reverse complement strand
TCGCCGGGGCCGTAGCCGTCCGCGCCGATGCCTCCGGCGGGGGTGATCCGCATGCCGGCCCGGATGCCCGCGAAGGCCGACGCCCACAGCAGCAGCACACCGGCGATGGCCATCCAGGTCCGGGGATCACGTCGCCAAGTCATCCCTCCAGCCTACCGGAGCGCCGGGAAGATGCATCACTGGGGATTTGCGGCCAGCCGGGCCCGCAGGGCCGCGCAGGCCCTGGCCCGGTGGCTGAGGGAGTGCTTGGTGCCGCTGGGCAGTTCGCCGAAGGTCTGGTCGAAACCCTCGGGAATGAAGATGGGATCGTAGCCGAAGCCGTTTTCGCCGCGGTGTTCGAAGGCCAGGGTGCCCTCCACGGCGCCGCTGACGGTGAAGGGCCCGCCGTGCCCCCGGCCGGGCATGGGCGCAAAGGCCAGCACGCAGACGAACCGGGCCGCGCGGTCGGCGCCTTCGGACAGCATGGCCAGCAGGCGGCGGTTCCGTTCCGGGTAGGAAGGCAGGTCCTGGGCGAAGCGCGCGCTCAGCACACCAGGCCCGCCCCAGAGCGCGTCCACGCAAAGCCCCGAATCGTCGGCCAGCACGCCATCCACGGGCTCCGTGCCGTGGAGATGCCACCAGGCCCGGGCGCCCTCGGCCTTTTGCAGGGCATTGTCCTGAAAGAAGGCGCCCGTTTCCGGAAGCTCGGGCGCATCGGCAGGCCAAGGCACCAACGGGAAACTGGGCAAGAGGTCGGAGAACTCCCGCAGCTTGCCGGCGTTTCTGGAAGCCAGTAGGACCTTCAGCATCCGACCACCTCGGTGTACCAGCTGCGGGCGCGCTCGGGGGTCATGGGCCCGTGGATGAGGGCGCGACCGTCGGCGAAGAGGGTGATCTCGTCGGCGCCGTCGCGGCCCTTGAGCATCATCCCGGCCTGCTTCCAGGGGCTTCGGGTGCGGGTCTCGAGGCGCGTCTTCAACGCGGCCAGGTCGAGCCGGCCGGAGGGGTTCACGCGGATCTGCACGCCCTCGAGGCCGCAGAGGGCGCTGGCCTTGAGGCTCCAGCGGGCATCGAGGAACTCCGTGATCCGCTCCGTGCAGAAGCGGCAGCGGGTCCTGGGCGGCTTCAGGAACTGGCGCTCGTCGTGCCAGAAATCGAAGCGCGCGAGCTCGGTGTGGGGCTCCTTGCCGGTGAGCACCTTCAGGGCCTCCAGGGCCGCCCAGCTGCCGATGACCCCCACGGCCGGACCCAGCACGCCCGCGCTGTCGCAGGTGTCCACGTCGCCGCCCGCCGGGGGCTCCTCGAGGAGGCAGCGCAGGCAGGGCGTGCGCGGGGGCTGCAGGGGCCAGACGACCCCTTCGCCGCCGATGGCGCCGGCGTAGACCCAGGGCGTGCCCGTGAGGATGGCCACGTCGTTGATGAGGAAGCGGGCCTCGAAGTTGTCGGTGCCGTCGCAGATGAGGTCGAAGCCCGACAGCAGCTCCCGGGCGTTGCCGCTGGTGAGGTCCGCCACGACGGGAGCCAATTCGATGCTCGAATTGGCTTCTCGCAGCCGCTCCGCGGCCACTTCCGCCTTGGGGCGGCCCAGGTCCGATTCGCCGTAGAGGAGCTGGCGCTGGAGGTTGCTCTCTTCCACCAGGTCCCGGTCGATGAGGCTCAGACGGCCCACGCCCGCCCGCGCCAGCCAGGGGGCGATGACCGAGCCCAGGGCCCCCAGGCCCAGCACCGCCACCCGCTTCGAACGCAGGGCCCCGTCGGCCTCGCGGCCGAGAAATATACGCTGTTTTGAGTAGCGATCCATGATCGGGGCCTCAGTCTTCAGTCTAAAAGCAACGGCGCCCCAGGGGGGCGCCGCGCTGACGATGAAAGGCTCAGGGCTGGAGGCTAGTTTCCGACCTTGGTGCCCTCGGCCATGGCCTTCTCGTACTCGGCCTGGAGGCGGCTGGCGTCGGAGATGGCGAACTTGTAGACGTACTCGAAGCGGTCGGCCCCCTTGGTGAGGGCGAGGATCACCTCATAGACGCCTTCGCCCGTCACCTCGAAGGGGCTGGCGATGACGTTGAAGGTGCCCTCCTTGGCGCCGTCGGGGATCTGCACGTCGCTGTCGCGGATCACGTCCTTGCGGTCGCCCGTGGGGCTCACGATGGAGAAGCCGAACTTGAACTGGCCGTCCATGCGGGAGAAACGGGTGTAGAAGCACACCTTGGGCAGGGTGAAGGGGACCTGGGGGACCACGATGTGGTGGTCGTACAGGCCCATCAGCGAGGTCTTGCCGCCCATCTCCTGGCGGATGTCGTCGCAAAGCAGCGTGAATTCGTGCTTGGGGGCCTTGATCTGAACTTCTTGCATGGGGGCTCCGTAAAGAGGGGGCAGTCTTGGGTGAAGGGAAAGTTTACCCTTGAAGTCGGCCCCGACCAACCCTGGGTTGGCGGGGACACCCGGGAGTCTGCATGCGGCACTGGTTCTGGATTTTGCTGATCGCCCTGGGCCTCCAGGCTCAAGAGGCCCGGATTCAGATTCTTGGAACCACGGACATGCACGGGCACGTGCGGGCCGAGGACACCTACAGCCTCCAGCCCATGAACCAGGGGTGGGCAAAGGTCACAACCCTGATCCGCCAGCAGAAGGCGCTGAACCCGAACACCGTCCTGGTGGATTGCGGGGACACCCTCCAGGGCGAACCGATCAACTACGTGCGGAATGTGCTGAGGCGGGACCTCCCCGAGCCGAGCATCGCCATCATGAACGCCCTCGGCTACGCGGCAATGGCCGTGGGCAACCATGATTTCGACTTCGGGCTGCCCCTGCTGCGGGAGGTCGAGCACCAGGCGAAGTTCCCCTTCCTGTCCGCCAACACCGTCGACGCCAAGGGGAATCCCGGTTTCCCGACCCACACCCTGGTGACGGTGGCGGGCATCCGCGTAGCCATCCTGGGATTCACGACGCCCGGGGTCCCCGCCATGACCGAGCCGGGCAACTACGAGGGGCTGGCCTTCAAGGACATCGTGAGCACGGCCCGGAAGCTGGTCCCCAGATTGCGGGAGCAGGAGCGGGCCGACGTGGTGATCGCCGTGATGCATTCGGGGCTCGGCGCCCTGGATGGCCGGGAGGGGGACGAAAACGCGGCCCTGCGGCTGGCGGACCAGGTGCCGGGCCTCGATGCCATCTTCACCGGCCACACGCACCAGGCGATCCAAATGGAGCACAAGGGCGTCATCATCCTCCAGGCCCAGTGCTTCGGCCGGGCCCTGGCCGCGGTGGACCTGGACCTGCGCCTGGAGAGCGGCCATTGGCGGGTGGTCACCCGCTCGGGACGGCTGCTGCGGCCCGATGACCAGACGGCCAGTGATCCCGAGGTGCTGCGCCTCACCGCGGAGCTGCAGGCCGCCACGGACCGCTACCTGGACACGGCCGCCACGAACCTGCTGGTGGACCTGGACAGCCGCTGGTCGCGCATGGAGGACACGGCCCTCATGCAGCTCATCCACCAGGTGCAGCGCCAGGCCACGGGGGCCCAGCTCTCGGCGGCGGCCTGCCCCGGCCCCAAGCTCTACATTCCCAAGGGGCCCACCAGCGTCCGCCAGTTCTACGCCCTCGCGCCCTTCGAGAACCAGGTCGCCAGGATCCGCGTGACGGGGGACCAGCTGAAGCGCTACCTGGAACACAGCGCGCGGCACTACCTGCGCAGCTGGGATCCCGAGTTGTACAACCGCGACGTCCCCTTCTACAACTTCGACACGGTGGATGGCGTGAGCTACGCCCTGGACCTGGGCCAGCCCGTGGGCAGCCGCGTCTTGAACCTCAGCTACCGGGGGAAGCCCGTGACGCCCGAGCAGACCTTCACGATGGCCATCACCACCTACCGCCTGCGCGGCGGCGGAGGCTACATGGAGGCCATCGGCTTCAAGGGCGCCCCCGAGTTGATCACCAAGGCCTCCCAGCGCAACCTGCTCCTCGAGTACGTGCTGGGCCATGCCTCCTTGAACCCGGCACCCGCGAACACCTGGCGGACCATTCCCTACCTGGACCGCGAGCGGGTGCTGAACCTGGCGCACTGAGCCCTCAGGTTTCCGTCGCCTCGATCCACCTGGCGGCGGCCGCGGGCGGCCCAGAGGCCAGGAAGCGGTCGAGCAGCGGTCCGGCGCTGCCTTCCACGAGCAGTCTCGAGCCCTGGGCCGGCGAGACGAACTGCTCGGCGACGGCGTGATCCAAAAAGGTGATCAGGGCGTCGAAGTAGCCCTCGACGTTCAGCAGGCCGCAGGGCTTGTCGTGGAGGCCGAGCTGCGCCCAGGTCCAGATCTCGAACAGCTCCTCGAGGGTCCCGAGGCCCCCGGGCAGGGCGATGAAGCCGTCGGAGAGGTCGGCCATCATGGATTTGCGCTCGTGCATGGAGCGGGTGATGTGCAGCTCGGTCAGGTGCCTGTGGGCGATTTCCCTGCGCATCAGCGCCTCGGGGATGACGCCCACGGCCTGACCGCCCAGCTGCAGGACGGTATCGGCCACCAGGCCCATGATCCCGACGCTGGCGCCCCCGTAGACCAGCCGGATGTTCCGGTCGACGAGGGCCTGGCCCAGCGCGCGGGCGGCGGTCGAATAGGCCTCGAGCCGGCCCGGGCTGGAGCCGCAGTAGACGCAGACGCTTCGAATGATCCGGGTGGCGGGCATGGGGCGGGCCTGGCTAGAGCCCGGCGGCGAAGGCCAGGATCCGCTCCAGCAGTGCGTCGGGGCCGAGTCCCTCTTCGGCCATCAGGCGCTTGGGGTCGCCGTGGTGGACCAGGTGGTCGGGCACGGCGGAGCGGAGCAGGGGGCGCAGGATGCCGGCGTCCGCCAGGGATTCGGCCACGGCGCTGCTGAAGCCGCCGGGGGCGCAGCCCTCCTCGAAGGTCACCACGCCCCTGCAGCGGCGGGCCCACTCGTGGATGAGGGCGGCATCGAGGGGCTTCACGAAGCGGGCGTTGATGACGGCGCAGGAGAGGCCCCTGCCCGCCAGGGTCTCCGCGAGCTTCACGGCCGGGTCCACCATGGAGCCCAGGGCGCAGAGCAGGAGGTCCCCGCCTTTGCGGAGCAGTTCCCCCTTCCCGATGGGCAGGGCCGTGAGGGGGTCTTCGAGGGCCACGCCCAGGCCGTTGCCCCGGGGGTACCGGAGGGCGGCCGGATGGCCGCAGTAGAGGGCCGTCATCAGCATCCGGCGCAGCTCGTTCTCGTCCTTCGGGGCCATGAGGACGATGTTGGGCAGGCAGCGCAGGTAGGCCAGGTCGTAGAGGCCGTGGTGGGTGGGGCCGTCGGCGCCCACGATGCCCGCGCGATCCAGGGCGAAGGTCACGGGCAGGTCCTGGATGCAGACATCGTGGGCCACCTGGTCGAAGCCCCGCTGCAGGAAGGTGCTGTAGATGGCGCAGACGGGCCGCATGCCCTGGGCCGCGAGGCCGGCGGCGAAGGTCACGGCGTGCTGCTCGGCGATGCCCACGTCGAAGCAGCGGTCCGGGAAGGCCTTCTGGAAGTGGTTCAGGCCCGTGCCGTCCAGCATGGCGGCCGTGATGCCCACGATCTTCTCGTCGGTCCGGGCCAGCTCCACCAGGGTCTTGCCGAACACGCTGGTGTAGCTCGGTGTGGAGGGTTTGGACGGGTCCACCACGACTTTGACCATCTCGCCGGCTTCGGCGTCGAAGGCGGTGACGCCATGCCACTTCAGGGGGTCCAGCACGGCGGGCTCGTAGCCATAGCCCTTCTTCGTCTGCACGTGCAGCAGGACCGGCCCGTCCTTCATCTTTTCCTTGGCCTCGACGAGGGCCTTGGAGGTGGCGTTCACATCATGGCCGTTGACGGGCCCCATGTAGCGGAAGCCCAGGTCCTCGAAAAGCAGGCCGGGGATCATGAGCCGCTTGAAGCTCTCCTCGCTCCACCGGGCGGCCTTGGCGACGCCCTTGCTCAGGCCCTCCAGCGGGATGGCCTTGATGGCGTGCTCGATGCGGTCCCGCCAGCGGTGGTAGTACTGGCCGGACATGATCTGGTTGAGGTAGCCCTGGAGCGACCCCACGTTGGGGTTGATGCTCATGTCGTTGTCGTTGAGGATCACGAGGAAGTTCTTGGTCTCGAGGTAGCCCGCCTGGTTCAGGGCCTCGAAGGCCATGCCCGCCGTCATGGAGCCGTCGCCGATGACGGCGATGCAGGCGTGGTCCTGGTGCTGGAGGTCCCGGGCCGTGGCCATGCCGAGGGCCGCGGAAATGCTGGTGCTGGCGTGGCCCGCGCCGAAATGGTCGTAGGGGCTTTCGTCGCGCTTGAGGAAGCCGGACAGGCCATGGTGCTGGCGCAGGGTGGGGAAGCGGTCCTTGCGGCCCGTGAGGATCTTGTGGGGATAGGCCTGGTGGCCCACATCCCACACGATGCGGTCCTGCAGGAAGTCGAAGTTGTGGAAGAGCGCCACGGTGAGCTCGACGGTGCCGAGGTTCGAGCTGAAGTGCCCGCCGGTCTCCGAGACCGAGGCGATGAGGAAGGCCCGGACCTCCGTGGCCAGCTGCTCCAGCTGCAGCGGGGTGAAATGCCTCACCTGCTGGGGGGCGGCCAGGGAATCCAGCAGCGGATAGGGGCTGGCGGGGGCGGTCATAGCCAGGCCTACTTGGCCCGCAGCGCCAGGTATCGCGCCCAGGCTGCCAAGGAATTCCGGTTGGGAAGGGATGCTAGATGACATAGGGCGGTCTCGGTGGCTTCTTCCAGGGCTTGCCGTGCTCCATCCAGGCCCAGGAGGGACGGGTAGGTGATCTTACCCCTGCCCGCATCCTTTCCGGCGCGCTTGCCCAGTTCCGCCTCCGTGGCGGTGGCATCCAGGATGTCATCTTGGATCTGGAAGGCCAGGCCGATGGCCTCGCCGTAGGCCCGGAGGGCCGACCGCGCCTCGGGGGCGGCTCCCCCCAGCACGGCGCCGATCTCGACGGAAGCCCGCAGCAGGGCGCCGGTCTTCAGGCGGTGGATGAGGCGGAGGTGGTCCAGGTCGTAGGTGGCGAGCTTTTCGCCCTCCAGGTCGAGGGCCTGTCCCCCCGCCATGCCCCGCCAGCCGGCCCCCTCGGCCAGCAGGGCCAGGGCCTCGGCGCGCTTCACGGGGTCCAGGGCCGCCCCGGCCAGCACGCCGAAGGCCTCGGTCAGCAGGGCATCGCCGGCGAGGATGGCGTGGCCCTCGCCGAAGACCTTGTGGTTGGTGGGTCGCCCCCGGCGCAGGTCATCGTCGTCCATGGCCGGCAGGTCGTCGTGGATCAGGGAGTAGGTGTGGACGTATTCCAGGGCGAGGGCCCCGGGCAGGGCCTCGGCAGGGGTTCCGCCGACGGCTTCGCAGGCCAGGAGGCAGAGCACGGGCCGCACGCGCTTGCCGCCGGCCTCCAGGCTGTAGCGCATGGCCTCGCCCAGCCGCACCGCATCCCCCTGCCGGAAGGGGGCCGTCAGCCCCGTGTCCAGGAGCGGCATCAGCCGATCCAGATCGGCCTGGACCTGGGCGGGGGCCTCCATCACCGGGATCCCTTGGCCTCGTCCAGGGGCTCGGCGCGGTACTCGCCGCCCAGGCCGGCCTTCAGGACCTCGACCCGGCGCTGGGCCTCGGCCAGCTGCTTCTGGAGGGACTGGCTCAGCTGCACGCCCTCCTCGAAGCGAGCCAGGGCCTCCTCCAGACTGAGGCTGCCGGATTCGAGCTGCTGCACCAGCGTCTCGAGCCGATCCAGGCCGTCGTCAAAGGAGGGAGGGGTGCTCATGGGCCATCCAAGGAAAGGGGCCCGCGAGGGCCCCGACCAGTCTATCAACGCTTGCCCTTCATCGCGTTCTTCATCTCCTTGCCCCCGTCCTTCATGGTGTAGTCCGAGGGCAGTGCCCAGGTGGCGTCGGGGATGGGCGCGGTGGAGATGGCCGTCACCTCGGTGCTGAGGTCCATGCCCATGAGGCCCGTGACGTGGGTGCGGAGGGGGACGCCCTTGAGGCGGGCGGTCTCCTCGTAGATCCGCTTGAACAGCAGGCCGGCCTGTCCGGGCATCCGGTTCAGCATGGACATGGCCTTGGCGTAGTCCTTGACGGGGACGTGGAGGGAGGGATCCACGCTCAGCTCCTCGGCCATCTTCCCGATGGTGATCCGGACCTTCTTGCAGGGCCGGCCCAGGACGGTGTCGGGCCCCAGCTGCTCCACCTTCACGTCGGAGACGTCGCCAAACATCATTTTGGTGATCATCTCGGGCATGCCGGCCATCTGCTCCTCCATGGCCTGCATGGCGTCTTGCATGTCCTTGAAGGTCAGCTTGGTGATGACCTTCTTGCCGTGATCGATGCTGTAGATCACCTCCTGCCCGTAGTCCACGAAGCTGTCGACCTTCCCCCCGGGGTGGTTGACGCGCATCCGGCTGGGGCTGAAGTACTGGATCTGGGTGCCCTCCTTGGCCGCGGCGCCCTTGCCCGTGACCTGGCTGGTGAGGGTGAGGTCACTGGCCAGGAGGGTGGCCGCGGACAGGATGACCAGGCAAACAGACGCCACAAGGGTTCTCATGGGAAGGCTCCGGTGGATGGGAATTCGAGCATACGCTTGGGGCCTCTCCGAGGCCAGGATCCCGTCCCAAGTCATCCGGGGCCACTTTGGGGTACCTTCAGGGGTGGGGGTGGACATGGCCCGGGTGCTCGTGGTGGATGACAGCAGGGAGACCTGTGAGTTCCTGGAGGAGCTCCTGGGCACCATGGGGCTCGAGGTCGCCAAGGCCACCCATCCCGACCGGGCCATCGAACTGCTGCATCAAGAGCTTTTCGACCTGCTGCTTTCGGACATCAACCTGGAGGCCAAGAAGGACGGGCTGGACCTGCTGCGGGAGGCCAAACCCCTGGGCGTGGACACGATCCTGCTTTCGGGGTTCGGCACCCTGGAGACGGCCATCGAAGCCGTCCGGGAAGGGGCTTTCGACTTTCTGAGCAAGCCTTGGAACAACGAGGAGCTGAAGGCCCTGGTGACCCGCGCCCTGGCCCGCCGGCAGTCCAGCGGCCAGGGCGTGACGCAGGGGGCCTCCCCCAAGGGGAAGCGGAGCCTGATGATCGGCTCGAGCCCGCGGATGATGGCCGTCTACAAGACCATCGCCAGCCTGCAGAACAGCCGGGCCACGGTGCTCATCACCGGCGAGAGCGGGACGGGCAAGGAGCTGGTGGCCCGGAGCATCCACCTGTCCAGCGACCGGCGGGACCGGGCCTTCGTGGCGGTGAACTGCGGCGCGTTGACGGAGACGCTCCTGGAATCCGAGCTGTTCGGTCACGTGAAGGGCTCCTTCACCGGCGCCGTCGGCGAGAAGCCGGGCCTCTTCGAAGAGGCCTCGGGCGGCACCATCTTCCTGGATGAAATCGGGGAGACCAGCCAGAGCTTCCAGGTGAGGCTCCTGCGGGTGCTGCAGGAGCAGGAGATCCGCCGGGTGGGCGGCAACAGGACCATCAAGGTGGACTCTCGGGTGATTGCCGCCACCAACCGCGACCTGCAGGTGATGGTCAAGGCCGGCACCTTCCGCGAGGACCTCTACTACCGGCTCAGCGTGGTGGAACTGGCCGTGCCCCCCCTGCGGGATCGCCGGGAGGACATCCCGGCCCTGATCGACCACTTCCTCTCGGAATTCGGGCTCAAGGACGGGCAGACCTATCAATTGCATCCCGAGGCTCGGCGGGTGCTCGAGGCCTATTCCTGGCCGGGGAACGTGCGCGAGCTGAGCAATGCAGTGGAAAACCTCACCCAGCTGAGCCGGGGTCTGGAGATCACCGTGGACGACCTTCCGGCCAAGATCCAGGCGGATGTGCTCAAGAGGGCCCTGCGCCGGCCGGAACCCGGCGATGAGGTGCCTTCGATCATCGGGGATTGGCCCTCGCTGGACGAACTGGAGCGGCGCTACATCCAGGTTCTGGTGGGAAAGCACAAGGAAAAGCAGCGCATCGCCGAGATCCTGGGGGTGGACCGGACCACCCTCTATCGGAAGCTCAAGCGGTATGGGCTTCACGAGGGGGACTAGGGTCTGGTTACAGGGGGAATCTTAATCTCCCTCCAGGGCCGAAATCGTCGCAGCCTGCTACAGGATGCAGAACGCAACAGGATTTGGATCCATGACTTAAATTTAAGTATCCTATTTTAAGCAATTAAATTTTGGCCTCAAATATGCTTTCTCCAAGGCGATTCCGGCCGTGCCGGATAACCCCAGGGAGAACCCCCATGAAGAAGCTTGCCGCGCTGCTGATCGCCGCCGCTCTGATCAGCCCCGTCTTCGCCGAAGAGGCTAAGAAGCCCGAAGTGAAGAAGGCTGAGAAGGTCGAGACCAAGAAGGCCGAGGTCAAGAAGGCTGAGCCCAAGAAGGCTGAAGTCAAGAAGACCGAAGTCAAGAAGGAAGAGGCCAAGAAGGCCCTGACCGCCGAAGAGAAGAAGGCCGAGGCCCCCGCCGCCGAGAAGAAGGCCGCCAAGACCGAGAAGAAGGCTGCCAAGGCCGAGAAGAAGGCCGAGAAGAAGGCTGAGCCCAAGAAGGAAGAGGCCAAGAAGGCCCTGACCGCCGAAGAGAAGAAGGCTGAAGCCCCCGCCGCCCCCAAGGCCGAGAAGAAGGCCAAGAAGGCGAAGAAGGCTGCCAAGAAGGCCGACGCTCCTGCCGCCGAGCCCAAGAAGGCCCTGACCGCCGAAGAGAAGAAGGCTGAAGCCC
>JARLGO010000459.1 GCA_031292655.1 Geothrix sp. | reverse complement strand
TTCAGCCAGCTGTGGATGACGCCATCGCCGGGCTTGAGCGACACGCCGCCGCGGTTCGTGATGAAGGGCGGCAGCTCGCGGTGGGTCTTGACGTCCACGGGCTTGGGATAGGGCGCGGTGTGGCAGAAGGACTGCATGACCATGTCGGCGGAGAACTGCAGGCAGGCCAGGTCCTTCAGCTCATCGCGGGTCATGGGGCCCGTGGTGTCCTGGGAGCCCACGGTGGTCATCCGGGGTTCGCAGTAGGTGCCGGGGCGGACGCCCTTGGTGCCGCAGGCGCGGCCCACCATCTTCTGGGCCAGGGAATAGCCCTTGCCCGTGTCCTTGGGGATGGCCGGGAACCGGAAGATCGTGGATTCAGGCAGGCCCAGGGCCTTGCGGGCCTTGGCGGTGAGGCCGCGGCCGATGATGAGGGGGATGCGGCCGCCGGCGCGGACCTCGTCGAAGATGACGTCGGACTTCACCTTGAACTCGGCGATGACCTGGCCGTTCTTCAAGGCCTTGCCCTCGTAGGGGCGCAGCTCGATGACGTCGCCCATGTCCATGCCGTTGACGTCCAGCTCGATGGGCAGGGCGCCGGCGTCCTCCATGGTGTTGTAGAAGATGGGGGCGATCTTGGACCCGAGGCAGACGCCGCCGAAGCGCTTGTTGGGCACGAAGGGGATGTCCTCGCCCGTGAACCAGAGCACGGAGTTGGTGGCGGACTTGCGGGAGGAGCCCGTGCCGACCACATCGCCGACGTAGGCCACCAGGTTCCCCTTGGCCTTGAGGGCCTCCAGCTGCTTGAGGGGGCCCACCTTGCCGGGCTCGTCAGGATTGATGCCGGGGCGGGCGTTCTTCAGCATGGCCAGGGCGTGGAGGGGGATGTCCGGGCGGCTCCAGGCATCCGGGGCGGGAGACAGGTCGTCGGTGTTGGTCTCGCCCGTGACCTTGAAGACGGTGAGGGTGAGGCTCTTGGGCACCTCCGGGCGGCTGGTGAACCACTCGGCCTCGGCCCAGGACTTCAGCACGGCCTTGGCGTTCGCATTGCCGGCGTCGGCCTTAGCCTTCACGTCCGCAAAGGCATCGAAGACCAGGAGGGTCTTCTTCAGGCCCTCGGCGGCGATGCCGCCCACCTGGGCATCGTCCAGCAGGTCGATGAGGGGCTTCACGTTGAAGCCGCCGAGCATGGTGCCCAGCAGCTCGGTGGCCTTTTCCCGCGACACCAGGGCGACCTTCTCGGTCCCCTTGGCCACGCTGGCCAGGAAGGCGGCCTTCACGCGGGCCGCATCATCGACGCCAGCCGGCACGCGGTGGACCAGGAGGTCGACGAGGGCCTTCTCCTCGCCCGCGGGGGGATGGGCCAGGAGCGTGGTCAGCTCGGAGGTCTGCGCCTCGGTGAGCGGCAGGGGGGGGATGCCCAGGGCGGCGCGTTCAGCGACATGTTGACGATAGGCTTGCAGCATGGACAACCCTCCTGATGGCGCCCCAGGGCGCGGTCCGAACCTCCATTCTACATCCTGAAGGCGGGGGAGGATCGCGCGAATCCTGGGCTCCATGGGGGTGGAACACCCCCGGGGCGGGGCCGTACCCAACTCATCCTTCCGGGAGTCCAGACCGATCCAGGGGTGTGGTGGAACCGGGGGGGGAATGGCAATTAAGCGGGTGCGCGTGGACCAACTCAAGCCCGGGATGTACATCCACGACTTGAATTGCGGCTGGCTCCAGCACGGCTTCCTGCGGCCCAAGTTCCCCATCAAGCACCTGGGCCAGATCCAGAAGATGCTTGATCAGGGCCTTGGCGAGGTCTACATCGACACGGCCCAGGGCACCGATGTGGCGGGGGCCCCGACCCGGGAGGAGATCGAGCAGGGTCTGGAGCGGCAGCTGAAGGCTTCGGCCGCCTCCGGCGGGGCCCTCCCGCCGGCCCCAGTCTCCCAGCGGGAGGAATCCGCTGCCGCCAAGCGCATCCTGGGCGAGGCCGTGGGGGTGGTGGGCGGGCTGCTCCATGACGTGCGGCTGGGCAGGCAGATGGATCCGGACAAGGCCCGGCCCCTGGTCAAGGCCATGCACGCCTCCGTGCTTCGAAATCCCGGGGCCCTCATCAGCCTCTCCCGGATCAAGGCGGCCGACACCTATACTTTCCAGCATTCTGTAAGCATCTGTGCGCTGCTGGTGTCCTTCGCCCAGGCCCTGGGCATGGATGCCGCCACGGTGGAGGAGGCCGGCCTGGGAGGGCTCCTTCACGACGTCGGCAAGATGAAGATCCCCAACGAGATCCTCAACAAGCCCGGCAAGCTGACGGATGAGGAATTCGGCATCATGAAGTCCCATGCCGCCCTCAGCCACGACCTCCTCATGGGCGTGCCCGGGATCTCCAAAATGGTCATCCAGATCGCGGGGGAGCACCACGAGAAGATGGACGGCGGCGGCTATCCGAGGGGCATCGGCGGGGAGGCGATTTCCCAGATCGGGCGCATGACCGCCGTGGCGGACGTGTATGACGCCCTGACCTCGAACCGAGTCTACCGCCAGGGCACGGAACCGACCGAGGTCCTGAAGAAGCTGTTGGAATGGAGCGGGACGCACCTGGACGGGAACCTGGTCCAGCAATTCATCCGGGCCCTGGGCATCTATCCCGTCGGGTCCCTGGTCCGCCTCAGCGGCGGGCGCCTGGCGGTCGTGGTGGAACAAAGCGAGGATCTCCTCCGGCCCGTGGTCCGGGTGGTCTTCGATTCCGCCCGTAAGATCAGGCTGCAGCCCCGGGACCTCCACCTGATCCGTGCCTCGGAGGAGATCGTGGACTTCGAGGAACCCGCCACCTGGGGCCTCAACACGGTGGACTACCTGTAGCTCGGCCACCGGTCTCGGGCCACGAAGATTGGCTAGTAGCCCGCCGCCTGCCCATCCTTCCGTGATTCGGAGGCACCGAAATAGACCTTCTGCCTGGGGTCCCAGCGGATGGCCTGGTAGCCGCCGTAACCACCCAGCATCCAGCCCACGCCGTGACCCATGTCCATGAGCTCGCGCACCGTCTCGTAGGGGAAGCCGCTCTCGAGCTGGATCGTTCCCGGCAGCTTGCCCGGTTCGCCGGTGGGCTCGGGGGAGCCGTCGTGGCTCATGCGGGGGGCATCGCCGGCCTCCTGGCCGTTCATGCCGAAATCGACGAGGTCCATGACGATCTGCACGTGCCCGATGGGTTGGAACTCGCCCCCCATGACGCCGTAGCTGAGGAAGGGCTCGCCATCTTTCGTGATGAAGCCGGGGATGATGGTGTGGAAGGGGCGCTTGCCGGGTGCGTAGGTGTTGGCGTTGCCCTCTTCCAGGTTGAACAGCTCGCCCCGGTCCTGGAGGCAGAACCCCAGGTCGCCCGGCGTCATGCCGCTGCCCATGCCGCGGTAGTTGCTTTGAATGAGGCTCACCATGTTGCCCTCCGCATCGGCGGTGGTGAGGTAGACGGTGTCGCCTTCCTTCAAGGGGGGATGCCCCGCTTCCAGGCGGCGGGCGGCGCGGGATTCACTGATGAGCGCCCGGCGCTGGGTCGCGTATTCCTTCGACAGCAGCCAGGACAGGGGCACCTTCATGAAGGCGGCATCGGCGTAGAACTTCGCCCGGTCTTCGAAGGCCAGCTTCTTGGCCTCGGTGAAGAGATGGACGTGGCGGGGACTGCCGAAGGGGATCTTCGAGAAGTCGTAACCTTCGAGGAGGTTCAGCATCTGGAGCGCGGCGATGCCCTGGCCGTTGGGGGGCAGCTCCCAGACGTCGTAGCCGCGGTAGTTCACGTGGACCGGCTCGACCCAATCGGAATGGTGCGCGGCCAGGTCCTCATAGCTGAGGAAGCCGCCCTGGGCCTTCATGTAGGCGTCGATCTTCCGGGCGATCTCGCCCTTGTAGAAGGCGTCCCGGCCCCCCTTCGCGACGATCTCCAGCGTGTTGGCCAGCCGCGGATTGCGGAAGACTTCGCCGCTCACCGGCCCCCGCTTGCCGTCCACGGTGAAGGTCTCGAGGAAGCCGGGGAACTTGCCCAGCGCAGGCACGCTGCGGCCCCAGTAGTAGGCGACGAGTTCGGAGACGGGGAAGCCCTCCCGGGCATATTTGATGGCCGGGGCCAGCACCTGGGCCATGGGCAGCTTCCCGAACTTCTTGTGGAGCTCGAACCAGCCGTCCACGCAGCCGGGCACGCTCACGGGCAGGGGGCCATGGGGCGGAATGTGCTTGAGCCCGAGTTTCCTGAAGTGATCCAGCGTGAGGGATCTCGGCGAGCGGCCGCTGGCGTTGAGGCCGCGCAGCTGCTTCGCCTTCGCGTCCCAGACCATGGCGTAGAGATCCCCGCCCATCCCGCTGCCCGTGGGCTCCATGAGGCCCAGGGCGGCATCGGCGGCGATGGCGGCATCCACCGCCGATCCGCCCTGTTTCAGCACGTCCAGGGCTACTTGAGTGACCAGGGGCTGGCTGGTGCAGGCCATGCCATGCTGGGCCGCCACTTCCGAGCGCGTGGCAAAGGCCCGGCCTGTGAGCCGGTCGCCCCCCTGGAGGGGCACCGCGAGCAGGAGGCCCAGGGCCAAGCTGGTCAGGCAACGTGGGCTCACGGCAGCCTCCGAAAGGGGTTTCCACCATGAAACCATAGTTGCCTCGCATGGTGAGGCTTCAACTCTCACGCCGGGAGACCCTGCTGAATGCGAGGTGGCCCATGTCCTTCGATGCTGCCACCCGGGAAGCCCGCCTCCACCGCCATGCGGAGGGACCGGCCCGGCTCCGGAAGGCCTGGGAGAACCCCTGGGCCTGACGCTTCCAAGGCTAGAATGATCGCCTTCTTGTCCCCGGAGGTCCCATGCCCCTCGTCCGCATCTCCCACCGCAGCGGCCTGAGCGAGGCTGACCGGCAGGCCCTGTCCGACGGGTCCTTCGGCCATGGGGAAGCCCAGTATGTCCGCTGAACTGGACCTGGACGCCTACCTCCGGCGCGTCGGTC
>JARLGO010000458.1 GCA_031292655.1 Geothrix sp. | reverse complement strand
GGATTCGTGTTCCAGACCTTCAATCTGCTGGCCCGCACCACCGCCCTGCAGAACGTGGAACTGCCGCTGGTCTACGGCGGGGTGCACGCCCGGGACCGGCGCCGGCAGGCGCTCCAGGCCCTGGACAACGTGGGCCTGGCGCCCCGGGCGGACCACCTGCCCAACCAGCTCTCCGGCGGCCAGCGGCAGCGGGTGGCCATCGCCCGGGCCCTGGTGAACAACCCCTCCATCCTCCTGGCCGACGAGCCCACCGGGGCCCTGGACACCAGGACCAGCGTGGAGATCATGGGCCTGTTCGAGGACCTGTTCCAGCGGGGCAACACCATCATCCTGGTGACCCACGAGGAGGACATCGCCCGCCACGCCCACCGCATCATCAAGCTGCTGGACGGCCAGGTGATCCACGACCAGCCCAACGAGCCCATCTCCAGCGCGGAACACATGGCGCACCTGCGGGTCTAGCCCAAGTTCCGCACGTCCGTCCCCAATTGGGCCTATCGGTGCACGATAGGCCCAATGTTTTCAGGCCACGAATTCAAAATCAGGCAAAATAGTGGCTAAAATATTTGCCTAATAACCTTGTTTTCAAGTGAAAATGACGCATATTAGTGGCGTCATGTTCATCAAGAAATCCATCTCCAAGCACGGCGACAAGACCTACGTCAGCCATGTACTGGTGGAATCGGTATTGACCCCCGCGGGCCCCCGCCAGAAGACCATTTGCAATCTGGGCAAGATGGACCCCGGGCCTAAGGAGGATTGGCTGGCCCTGGCCGAGCGGATCCAGGCGGCCCTGGGCGGACAGCCGTCGCTGTTCCCTGATCCTCGGGTGGAGCGCGCCGTGGCCAAGATCCGCGAGCGTCAGGCCAAGGCCGCTCCCGTGGCCTTGGAAGAGGCACCCTCCTCGGAGACGGCCGTGCCGGACGTGGTTCCGGTGAAGACTTCGGGCGTCAAATGCCAGGATCTCCGGAAGGCCGGTCCGCTCCATGTGGGGCACCAGATGTGGCAGCGCCTGCAGATGGACTCGGTCCTGAAGGCCGTTGGCCTTTCGGCGCCAGCCCGGCAGTTGACCGAGCTGATGACCTTGAACCGTCTGGTCAACCCCTGCTCTGAGCTGGCGATGGTGGGCTGGTCCAGGCGGGAAGCGATCGACGACATCCTCGCCGTGGAGAGCGAGACGCTGAACGAGGACAAGTTCTATCGGAACATGGACAAGCTGCATGGGCACCGCATGGAGATCGAGCGGGAGCTGTATGCGCGGGAGAAATCCCTATTCAACCTCGAAGGCTCGCTGGTGCTCTACGATCTGACCAACACCTACTTTGAAGGCCAGGCCGTCAGGAACCCGAAGGCCAAGCGCGGCCACAGCAAAGAGAAGCGGACCGACTGCAAGCTGGTGGCCATGGGCCTGATGCTGGACGCGGACGGTTTTCCGATCGGGCATGAGGTCTATGCCGGCAACACCATTGACGGAACCACCGTGAAGGCCATGCTCGACGGTCTGGAAACCCGGACCGGCCGTGAAGGCGGAGCCACCGTGGTCATGGACCGGGGCTTCGCCAGCGAGGACAACCTGAAGCTGGTGCGGGCGCGGCATTACGACTACCTGATGGCCGGTTTCCAGAACCAGCGGACCCCCCTTCTGAAGGACTTTGAGGACCTGGAGGGATGGGAGGAAATCCAGCCCAGTGCCCACAAGGTGCCGGTCCAGATCAAGCGCCTCGAGAAGGGCGACGAGGTGTTCCTGCTGTGCGTGAGCCCGGCCAGAGCCGAGAAGGAGAGGGCCATCCGGGAACGCCAGGAGAAGAAGCTGGTCAAGGATCTGGAGGCACTCACCACGGCCGTGGCCAAGGCGTTGGAACGGGGCGAGCCCATGGAGGACAAGGATCTGGGTGAGCGCATCGGCAGGCTGCGGGAACGCTATCCCAGGGCAGCCCGGTACTACGAGGTGGAACGCAAGGACGGACTCCTGGCATGGACGCTAAAGGCCGAGCTGTTGGCTCGGGCGGTGGAACTGGACGGCGCCTATTTCCTGCGGACCAGCCGCAAGGACATGGGCCCGGAAGAGATCTGGAGGACCTACATCGCCCTCACCCGCATCGAGTCAGCCTTCCGCGATCTCAAGGGGACCCTGGACATGCGCCCGGTCTACCACCAGAAGGAGATCCGGGTGGAAACCCACATATTCCTGGCGGTGCTGGCCTTCCACCTTCAGGCAGTAATTGAGCGAACCCTCAGGGACGCAGGGGATCATCGGAGTTGGGAGACCGTCCGGGAAGAACTCAGCACCCACCAGGTGGTCACCACGCTTCTGCCGGCCGCCGACGGCAGGACCCTGGCCATCCGCAGGGGCAGCGTCCCCGACCGAAAAGTCGGGGAAATCTACCGCCACCTGGACCTGGATCCAGAACCCATGACCCCGATCAGAACCTGGCTCTGAGGCCGTCCTGGACACCCCG
>JARLGO010000099.1 GCA_031292655.1 Geothrix sp. | reverse complement strand
TCCTCCGCCAGTTCCCGGCGCATGGCCTCGAAGGGGCTCTCGGACGCGTCGCCGCCCCCTTCCGGGATCTCCCAGGAATAGGATTCCAGGGGGTAGCGCCACTGGCCCACCAGGACCACGCGATCCTCCTCGTCCAGGGCCAGCACTCCGCAGGCCGTACGCCGGAACCCGCACACCGCGTAGCGGCCTTCGGCGCCCCTCCGGTGGCGGAAGCGGTCTTCGCGGAGGCGGATCCAGGGGGAGTCGTACAGAAAGCGGCGGTCGAGGACGGTGTAGGGATCCGGATGCTCGGGCCGGGGCAGGGGTTTCAGGTCCATCTACTGAACATAGCAAAACGCCCGCTTTCGCGGGCGTTTTGCAGGGCAGGATGGCCGCCTATCGGCGCAGACCCAGGCGCTCGATCAGGGTGGCGTAGCGCTCCTTGCTCTTCTTCTTGAGGTAGTCCAGCAGGCGCCGGCGCTGGCCGACCATGATCATGAGCCCGCGGCGGCTGTGGTAGTCCTTGGTGTGGGTCTTGAAGTGCTCGGTGAGGTCGTTGATGCGCTTGGTGAGGATCGCGACCTGCACCTCGGGCGAGCCCGTGTCCGACTCGTGCTGCTTGTAGTCGTCGATGATGATCTTCTTCTGTTCCACATTGAGGGCCATGGGTGGCTCCTGTTCGGGGGATCGCCCGTCACCCGTCCCTCAGTCCCGTACCGAAGGTGGGTCGAATCTGGAGGAGGCCAGATGCCTTTATATTTCAATTCTTTACTCTCACCAGTTTTTTGCCGGCGCAGCCGGGAAAAAACTGGTGCGGATAGAGGGACTCGAACCCCCACGTCTTGTGAACACTAGTACCTGAAACTAGCGCGTCTACCAATTCCGCCATATCCGCTTGAAAGAACTGCCCGGGCCCCGCAGGATCCGGATGTGCCGAACTCCAAGCCTAGCGTGGTGGGCCGTTTGAGGCAACACCCGATTCTCGGGCTCACCATTCGCTGTAGGGGATGCCGTTCATGCCGGTCCCGTGGGAGAGGCTGTAGACATCGTAGACATGCCCGCCCCCCCAGCTGGTGCTGTTGGCGTCATCGCTGGTATTCCGGAGGCCCCATTCCGCCTTGCCGGTGAGGGGATCCACCGGAATGCGCCGGAGGAAGTGGACTTTCCGATTGAGCGACCCCGTGGCGGGGACCCCCTCCACCAGGATCTCGAGGCTTTCGGGGTAGAAGTTGGCTTCGGGAGGGGGGGCCTTGATCTTCTGCTGCTCCGCCTGCTTCTTGTAGTCATCGATGGCCGACCGCATCTCGCGGAGGTCCCGCCGCAGTTCCAGTTCCTGCTGGCGCTTGAGGCCGTTCCGGGCCAGGGGCACCGTCACGGAGGCGAGAATCATCAGGACGGTGGCCGTGACGACCAGCTCGAGCAGGGTGAATCCGCGCTGGCGGCTCACTGCACCGTCACGAGGGCGTTGGACCAGCGCCCGGAAATGGGGGACGTGCCGACCAGGAATTGCCCGCTCTGGATGACCACTGGCGCGTTGCCCGGGCTGAGCCCCTCCAGCGCCAGGGTGGCGAAGGGACCCGCATCGGTGCCGCCGGTGGGGTTGCGGTTGAAGGTCAGCTTCAGCAGGCCGTTCTCGCCCGGGACCTGCTGGATGCTCCCCCCCCCGGCGGTGATGAATTCGCCCGGGGTGAGGCCCTGGAGGCGCAGGCCGGGCGGCAGGCGCAGTTCCAGCGCGCCGGAACTGAGGCCTGTGCCCCCGCTCACGGAGAGGGTGATGCTCACGTGCTCTCCGGTCTTGATTTCCGAGGCCACCGGCGACATGAAAATCACCAGATCCGAGGGGGTGGGGGTCTGGTCCGCCGGCGCGGCGGGTTTCTTTTCCGGAGCGGCCTCAGGCGGGGCCACGGGCGGCGTGGTGGCCGGCTGCTCCGGCGCCGTCTGGGCCGGCGCAGTCTGGGCCGGTGCGGGCGGAGCCACAGGCACGGCGGGCCGGGGCGCCGGGCTCGGCGGCGCTGGGGCCTGATTCGGGGCGGGCGGAGCCGGGGCCGCGGGGGAGCCGGGGCCCTTCTTGGCCGCCTCGGGCGCGAAGGGTCCGGCCTTCGCGGTGGCGTCTTCCGGATTGAAGGGCGCCATGTCCTGCTCGGTCATGACCGGCCTTCGCACGAGCACGGCCCGGATGGTGAGGAGGACGTCGGTCTTGGCCGTGTTGTTGTTGTGGTTGCCAAAGAGTCCCCCGATGAGGGGGATGTCGGCCAGTCCCCAGATGCCCTGGAGGCTCTTTTGCTCCTCGTCCTTCAGCAGGCCGCCGAAGATCGCGGTTTCGCCGTCGCGCAGCCGGGCGATGGTCTTGATGCTGCGCTTGCCGATGTCAGGACGGCCGGGCGTGGATCCCGAGATCAGCGTCGTGACGTCGCTCTCGATCTTCAGGGTGATCTCGCCATTGTTGTTGACGCGGGGCTCGACCTTGATCTTGACGCCGATGTCCTCGTAGGAGTACGAGGTCTGCGCCGCGCCTCCCAGCAGGGAGGAGGCGGCCGTCGCGGCCGTTCCCGTCGTTCCGGTGGCTCCCACGCCCGGCAGGGAGAGCGCGCTCTGGGTGGTGGAGATCTTCGAGCCGATGTTCACCTCGCCCACTTCACCCGAGAGCACCCGCACGTTGGGGCTGGCCACCAGCCGGGCGTCGCCGTTGCTCTTGAGGAAATCCAGGGCGAGGTTCGGGAAGAGCATCCGGATGTCAGCGGTGGGAATTCCCGTGAAGCCGCCGGAGTTGGTGTTCAGGCCGGAGGTGTTGTTCACGGAGGTGGCCCCGATCCGGTAGGTGCCGCTGGTGTCCGTGGCGTTCAGCACGGGCAGCAGGCCCACGGTCTCCAGGCTGGTCTCGGTCACCTCCATGAGCTCGAGGTAGATCATGACTTCGGCCTTGGCCTTGTCCAGCGTGCGGATGACCTGGTCCACGATGGCCAGGTCGAAGGGCTTGGCCTTCACGATCAGGGCGTTGATCCGCTTGTCCGTGAAGACCTTCAGCTGGGGGTTGATGGTCGAGAGCGTGGACCTCAGGTCGTTGGGATCCGCGTTGGACAGGTAGTAGGTCTTGATGATGACGTTTTCGAACTGCTCCCGGTTCTGGGGCGTGGCCTTGAAGACCATGATGGTGTTCTTGTCGACGACCTTGTAGAACAGGTCGTTCTGCAGCATCAGGGTGTCCAGCACCCGCTGGAAGGGCAGGCCCCGCAGATCGATGGAGATGTTCTGATCCTGGAAGGAGGTGTGGACGATGATGTTCACCCCGGAGGCCTTGCTGAGGGTCGCAAAGATCTCCCGCAGGCTCGTCTTCCGGCTGAAGTTCAGGTCGATGCCCTCGATGGAGCGCGGGTTGAGCTGGACGGCATTCACGGCGTCAGCCTTGGCCTTCATGGCTTCGAGATCATCGGCGGCATCGGCCTCGGCCTTGTCCCGGGCGGCCTTTTGTTCCAGCCGGAGGAGCCACTCCCCGGCGATCTGGTTGTCGGGATCCAGCACCAGGGCCTTGCGCAGTTCCGCCATGACCGCATCCGGATTGCCGCGCAATTCCGCCTTGCGGGCCAGGGACATGTGGTATTCGGCGGCCCTCAGGGACGCCCGCTTGATGCCGATCCGGGCTTTCGGGTTGGTGGGATCGCTCCGGAGGACCTTGCGGTACTCGGTGACGGCATCGTCGAAGCGGCCTTCGTCAAAGGCCTGGTTGGCCCTGTGGAGGCTGCATCCCAGCACCAGCAGCAGCGTGGCGGCCAACAGGACGGTGTTCCGGAACGGGGCGAAGGAGTTAATCGGCATCGGGGGCATCCTTCGGGTCAGAATTGGTTCACGGGTGCGCCGCTGGAAGTCTCGCGGACCTCCAGGACCAGGCGCAGGTCCGGGTATTTCGTGTTCTGGAACTCGGCCCGGGCATCGAGGATGGCTACGAGCTTCCAGCGGTCCTTGAGTAGTGTGCCTGTGGTCAGGGTGACGGGTTCCTCGCCTTTCATGAAGGCGCCCACGGTGCCGGAGGGGCTGCCCTTGAAGAAGCCCAGGTAGCGCAGATCCTGGGGGCGCCCCGCATATTCGGCGGCCTTGTCCTGGGCCAGGCGCTGGCGGGCCAGCTCCTCGGGGGTCGGCGGCGGGGGCGGCGGGGGCGGTTTCACCTTGGCCGGGGGCGGGGGCGGGGCCTCGAACAGGAAGAGGTCCCGCTGGACCTTGGCCGCCGGGGGCAGCTCACCGGCCTTGCCCAGCGCCGCCAGGTCCGGGAGGCGGCGGAGACCCTGCAGCTGCCTGGGGTCCAGATTGGATCCGGTGCGGGAAGTGGTGGGCCTCCGTCCCTTGGGGGCCTCCGGGGCGAGGAAGGTGTAGAGGGCGTACAGGAGGACCAGGGCGAAGGCCGCCAGGGCGATCTGGGTCTTGGGGTTGGACCGGAGTTCCTGGCGCATGGCCTGGAAGTCGAGGCCCGTGGAGGGTGCGCTCATGTCTCCCCCTCCTCACGCTCAGGACCATTGGCCTTTCGGAAGGCGCGAAGCACGATGTCGAGGCGGGCGCCTTCGGGGCTTTCCTCCAGGCGGCCGTCCCGCACGGCAAAGGGCAGGCCGGACCCCTCCAGGTCGAGCATGAAGGCCTTGTGGTTGGCGTAGACGCCCAGCGCGACGAACTCCACCTCCACCGCTTCCAGATCCGTGCCGCGGGCCCCCTCCCGGCTGGGCAGGCCGTACTTCACGGACAGCAGCCGGAGGCCATGTTTCTGGGTCAGGGCATGGAGCGTCTTGCTGAGGTTCCACTGGAGCTCCCCGGCGGAACCCTTGGGCAGGCGGGACTCGAGGTCGGCCAGCGTGGCCTGCCCGCGCCGGATCCGGTCGGACAGCTGGCGCAGGTCCTGCAGCTGCTGGATCTGCTGGTTCCGTCCGAGCTCGGCCTCCTGCCGGGCTTTCCGCTTCTGGGCTAGTTGCTGGGAGGCATCCGGGAGCACGAAGATGGCCACCCCAAGGCCGGCCACCACCCCCAGGGCTCCCGCAGCCAAGCGTAGGCGGCTCATGCGCAGAGGGCTTCTCATTCGGGGTCCTTCGAGGGAATGGGGCGGCTCCTCGGCGGCCGCTTCCGCCGGCCTGGCGCCCCGTCATCCTCCACCGGCACCGTCGGCGGCAGGGCTGGACGGACCTGCGCCCCTTCGTGCTGGCCTTGGGGCGTGGGTGCTGGGGGAGGGGCAACGGCGGTCGGTGCCGGGCGGGGCGCGGGCGAGGCCGGGTGGGCAGGCGCCGGCGGGGTGCGCCCGGGAAGTCCCGCGGGACGGGCCGCCGTGCTGACCGCCGGGGCAGGCGTCGCAGGTCCCAACTGGATGGCTTTCACCTGGAAGGGAGGAGGCACGGCCGCGGTGGGGAGGCTGATCTCGAAATCCCAGCCGCCTCCGGCCCGTTCGGATTCGCGCTCCAGGATGACCTGGGCGAAGACGGGCGTGGCCCGCAGGGCCTCCACAAAGGCGGCCTCGGCCTGGCGGGTCCGGGCCTCGCCCCGGAGCTTCAGCACCACCTGCTGGGCGTTGCCCCGGGCCCGCTGAAGGCCCTTCAACCGCATATCGGGCACCATGCACTGTTCCAGCTCGGCGGTGAGCCGGGACCAGGGGAGGCTGCGCTCCTGGAGGATCCGTTCCGCCAGCTTCCACCGGGACTGTTCGCGGGAGGCGTCCATGTCCTGCAGTGAGTCCCGGATCTGCTGTTCCTGCTGGGCCGCGCGTCGCGCCTCCTCGGTCAGGCCGACGGCCTCGCGTCCGGCCCGGCCGGCCTGATGGTAGGCGCGCCAAGTGAAGCCGATGGCCCCGGCCAGGAAGAGGAGGCCCACACCGAGGCCCGCCCAGCCGAGAGCGACGTGACGCTGGCGCCAGAGACTCGGACGGGGGGCGAGGTTGAGGTGGAGGACCGGGACCGCCATCAGTTCCCCTCACCCAGGACCGAGCGGTCGTCGAGGACACGCAGGGTCAGGCTGCTTTCGGGCCAGGCGGGGGCGCCCCAGATGTAGAGCTGCTGCGGGGTGCGGGATTCCCGCTGGAGGAAGGCGGCGCTGGGCGCGAGGCGCTCCTCGACCCAGGCCTCCGGGGTCATGGGCTCCGACCATTGGCGCAGCAGGCACAGGGTCCGACCCCAGGCCACGAGGGTGCCGGCATAGGTTCCGGATCCCATGGGACTCAGGGACAGCAGGATGCCCGGCAGGTCCAGGGTGGGCGCCAACAGGTTGTAGAGGTGCAGCCACCGCGGCGTGAGGGCGTGGAGGCCGCGGTCGAGCCGCAGGCCCAGCTGGAGCATGGATTCGCGGAGATCCTCCCGGATGCCCGAGGCGAGCCAGGTACCGGGTTCCACTTCCAGGGCCTGGACGAAGTGGGGGGCCTCCAGGGCCAGGGCCTGCATGAACCGCCAGCGGAAGAAGGCCTCCTGGGCCTCGGCCCCCTTGGGGAGCTCCGTGAGATCCCGAAGCAGGACGGAGGGCGTCCACAGGTCTTCCACCACCCAGCGGGTGGGCCCCGGCGGCAGGGCCCCCAGGGCCAGGGCCAGCTGGTCTTCGGTGGGCACTCCGTTCAGGGGGCGCCGGTGGGCAGCCGCGACGACCCGATGGGCCTCCAGCCACAGCAGAGAGGCGTCCGGCGTGGCGAAGGCAGGCGGCTTCACAGCCGGTCCCCGGCCTCAGGGTGGCTCTCCGGAAAGTGCCGCCAACCAGCCCCCGAGCGGTCTTCGGCCGCAGGCTCGCTGGCGGGGACTGGGAAGGGCTGCACAGACGACTCCTGACGGGGCCTAGGGGAGATCTGAGTCTACCGGGCTTCGGTCCGATCCCCAAGGGGCCTTGCGCAGGGAAGGAGCGGATCCTGCACATGGTGTGGAATGATGGTGGGAGATGTTCCCACCCGCTGGACCCGGAGCGCTGACTGCGTGCGCCTTATTTCCCTCGAACTCCATGGATTCAAGTCCTTCGCCGATGCCCAGAAGCTCAGCTTTCCGGGCGGGATGACGGCTGTGGTGGGGCCCAACGGCTGCGGCAAGTCGAACATCTCCGACAGCCTGGCCTGGGTCCTGGGGGAGCAGCGGCCCTCCATGCTCCGCGGCGCCGAGATGGCCGATGTGATTTTCGCGGGCACGGCCCAGCGCCGCCCCACGGGCCTGGCCGAGGTGAAGCTGGTGCTGGAGATGCCCGATCCCGCCCTGCCCGGGGCCACCCGCGAGGTCACGATCTCGCGCCGCCTCTACCGCGATTCCGGGAGCGAGTACCGGATCAACGGGCGCGAGGCCAGGCTCAAGGATGTCCAGGACCTCCTCCTCGACACGGGGATGGGAACGCGGGCCTACAGCTTCATCCAGCAGGGGCAGATCGACCTCATCCTCAGCAGCAAACCCAAGGATCGCCGCGTCCTGCTGGAGGAGGCCGCGGGCATCACCCGCTACAAGCTTCGCCGGGCCGACGCCGAGAAGCGGCTGGAGGAGACCAAGGGCAACCTGCAGCGGCTCGACGACATCCTCTTCGAACTGAACAAGCAGATGGATTCGCTCCGCCGCCAGGCCGCCCGGGCCCGGAAGGCCAAGGAGCTGGACACCGACATCAAGGCCACCCAGCGCATCCTGCTCGCGGGGAAGGCCGTGGAACTGGAAGCGGCCAAGCTGCGGATCCTGGACCAGCTGGATCAGATCGAACGCCGCGTGGCGGAACTCACGGCCCAGGTGTCCGAGAAGGCCTCCGAAGTCGAGTCCCTGCGCCTCTCCGTGGACGAGCAGCAGCAGGCCCAGGCCCGGCGCGCCAGCGCCATGCTGGCCCTGGACCAGCGCCTCCAGCTGGCGGAGCAGGAGCGGGGCTTCCAGGTGGAACGCCGGGATGAAGCCCAAGGGCAGCGGAACCGCCTGCAGGAGCGCACGCAGGCCCTGACCGAGCGGCTGGAGGAGTCCGGGGATTCCTTCTCGGCGCTCGAGGCCACCCTCAAGGATGCCTCCGAGCGCCTGGGGGTGTGGGAGGCCGATCTGGCCAAGGCGGAAGAGGCCGTGGCCCTGGCCCAGGGCGCCCTTCGCCACGAGGAGAGCGAGTTCCAGGGCCTGCGCGAGCGGAAGGTCGAAAGCCAGAAGGAGGCCCTGAACCGCCAGAAGCAGCGCCTGGG
>JARLGO010000098.1 GCA_031292655.1 Geothrix sp. | reverse complement strand
GGTGGTCATCGCGGGATCCTTTTTCGGCCTGAGCCTGGCTGAGGTGGAAAGTCAGAGGCCTTCGAGGCCGGGACCTCCGATGGTCCCATGGCCGCGACAGGCCGCAACCGGGTCTTTTGCCCCATCTGAAAAGGCCGCCGGACCTGGATCCTGGGTCGGGGTGGTTCTCTATCTGCCCCCTTTGCCCGATAGTGGTTACCGATGACGGAATCCACCCGGCGCACCTGCCCCAGCTGCCACACGCGCCTTTCGCCCCTCGCGGCGGAATGCCCGGAGTGCGGCTTGGCCCTGGCGCCGCCCCGGCAGGGCCGCCCGCTGCTCTTCCAGGCCTCCGCCCTCGGCCAGGCGGCCTTCGAGCCTCCCCAGCGCGCGCTCACCGCCCCCGCCCTCGGACGGGTGGCCCCGGTGGCCGTGGAGGTGAGCCCGGAGGAATTGGAGCGACCCGGTCCCCTGGAGCCCCTGCCGCCCCCGGCCATCAGGGCCACCCTCGGCCTCGAGGAGTCCGCCGCCAGCTTCTGGCCCCTGGTGAAGGTCGAGGCCACCGAGGCCTTGCTCCTGGCCCTGGTCCAGGGATTGGCGCTGCTGCTGCCGGCCCTGGCCCTGGGCCTCTCCCCCGCCCGGCTGTTCGTGGGGGCCTGGCCCCTGGTCTTCCCCTACCTGTTTGCCGCCTCCTGGATCCTCTTCATGGCGCCCCTGGTGCTCACGGGACAGTCCCCCATGATGGGCTTCTTCGGCGTCACGCTGCCCGAGAACACCCCCGAGCGGCGCATGGCCTTTTCCCTGGTCCACATGATCTCGGTGACCTGCTTCCCCTTGAGCTTCCTCTGCATGGTGCTGGGGCCCCGCCACCAGACCCTGGCTGAACTTCTCAGCGGCCAGGAGCTCCTGTCCCGTCCCGTCGCCCGCATGCGGTGATGGATCCTGCTACTCCACCAGGGGTTCCAGGTGGTAGGGGATGGAGATCACCACGGTCTTGGGTTTCATCAGCAGCGTGGTCTTGATGCGCCAGGCCGTCTGGTTGTGCAGGAGGTTGGCCCACCAGTGGCCCGTGACGAATTCGGGCAGGATGACCGTGATGGTGTACTCGGGCTCCGCCCGTCGCATGCGGTCCAGCTCGTCCACGATGGGCTCCACGATCTTCCGGTAGGGGCTCCGCAGGGCCCGCAGGGGGATGCCTTCGCAGTACCGGGGCCAGTCGGCGCGGAGTTTCTCCAGCCCCGCGCTGTCCCTTCCCTGCTCATCGGGGAAGTCCACCGTGATGGCCTCGACCTCGCCGTGCTCGGCGATGACCTTGGCGTAGTTGAGGGACTGGACGACCCCCGAGTGGATGCCGGAAACCAGCACCACCACCCGGTTCTTGCGGGGGCTGATGAAGTCCGCGCGGCTGCCGGCCAGGATGGATTTCACCCGGATGTAGTGGCGATGGATGTTGAAAAAGAGGATGACCAGGGCGGGCACCAGGAACAGGACGATCCAGGCCCCGTGCAGGAACCGGGTCACGGCGATGACCAGCATGACGATCAGGGCCGTCAGGGCGCCGATGCCGTTCACCAGGGCCTTCACGTGCCAGTG
>JARLGO010000097.1 GCA_031292655.1 Geothrix sp. | reverse complement strand
TCCGTGGGGCCATAGGTGTTGACCATGCGGAGGTCGGGCCGCCACCAGTGGTTCACGAGATCGGCGGGACAGGCCTCGCCGCCCAGGATGAGCAGGCGCAAGGAGGGGATGGGATCGCCGAGGAGGCCCAGGAGCGTGGGGACCGTGGACAGCACCGTCACCCGGGCCTCCCCCAGCCGCTTGCCGAGGTCGGGCCCCGCCTGCATGAAGGCCTTCGTCCCGCACACCAGGCAGGCCCCGCTGGCCCAGGCCAGCCACAGCTCCTCCACGGAGGCGTCGAAGGCCAGGGAGAAGCCCTGGAACACCCGGTCCTCGGGCCCGATCCTGAAGCCTCGCTGCTCGGCGCGAACGAGGGTGCAGGCCGAGCGGTGGGTGATGGGCACGCCCTTGGGCGTCCCCGTGGAGCCCGAGGTGAAAATGACGTAGGCGAGGTCCTCCGGTCCGGCGGTCAGCCCGGCCGCCGGCAGGGGGTCCGCGGCGCAGGCCGGGGCGGACGGGTCCAGGACCGGGCAGGACAATCCGGGGTCCGCGCCCCTGGAAGCCGGCGAAAGGAGCAGGTCCATGCGGCATTCCGCCGCCACCTGGCGCACCCGCGCCGGAGGCAAATCGGGATCCAGGGGGACGTAGGCCGCCCCGGCCTTCAGGATGCCCAGCAGGGCGGCATAGGCCGTGACGCCGCGGGGGAGCCAGTGTCCCACCAGGGCGCCGCGTCCCAGGCCGCGGGCTAGGAGCAGGTGGGCGATGCGGTTCGCCGCGGCATCCAGCTGGGCATAGGTATGGACGAGCCCATCCTCCTCCAGGGCAGGCCGGGTGCCGAAGCGCCGGGCCGTCGCCGCGAAGATCTGCGCAAGGGTCTCTTCCCGATGGAGGTCGGGATCCAGAGGAGGCCCGGCAAAGGGCCCGAGGAGCAGGGCGGCCTCCTCGGGGGCCAGCATGGGGTGGTCACCCAAAGGCCTCCCTGGATCGCCGAGGATCGAATGGAACACCTGTTGGAAGTGGGCCGAAGGCCAGGGTCCCGCACTGGAAAGCTCTGGCCCGGCCTCGAGCTCGAGACGGGCGCCTCCGGCCTCGAGGTGGATGCACCCGACGATGGGCGTCCCTCCGGGAGCGGCCCGGCCTTCGATCAGGAAATCCGGCGCGCCAGGGTCCAGGGCTCCAAGGAGGTCGGCGAATCCCAGCGTGGCGTCGGTCTCCGGGATCCGGATTCGCAGTTGCCTCCTCCGGCCCTGGTGCCCGGTGGCCAGGATGAGGTCCTCCTCGCCCAGATGCCGCTTCGCCAGGAGGGCGAAGGCGGCCAGGGCGGCCCCGTTCGGGTGGAGGTTGGGGGTGGGAGGTGAGGGCATGGAATTCCAAAGACCAGCATGAGGTGGGTAGGCACTTCCGAGCCAGGCCGTGGGGAATCCGCCCCGCTCCAGCTTCTCTCCCGACACGCTTAGGGACCATCCCCGCCCTCGGGAGGTTGAAGCCGGCCGTCCGGCCCGCAAGCGGCCACGAGGGCCCGCCTGCTTCCCTTGGAACTACCGGCACCGGATTCATAGCCGCAACCGGAGGGGCCGATGCTCCGTGTATCCCTGGAGCGCGCGCCCCATGCCGGAAGTCCTCTGGAACAGCCGATTCGAGACGGGCGTCACCCTGGTCGACGCCCAGCACAAGTCCCTCTTCGACGCCGTAAACCGGCTGGCGGCCTCCCTGGGGTCCGAATCCATGGGCGATGGCGTCAAGGAGAGCCTGGATTTCCTGGCCAAGTACACCCAGGAGCATTTCAAGACCGAAGAGCTCTTCATGCGCGAAATGGCCTACCCCGACCTGGCGGCCCATGCCGCCGAGCATGCCCGCCTCATGAAGCGGGTCCGGGTCCTGCAGGCCAGGCTCGCCCAGGGCGAGCCCATGGCCCGGGACGTGGCCACCTTCTTCGCGGGTTGGCTGAAGCATCACATCTGCGGTACGGACATGGCCTACGTACGGTTCATGAAGGCGAATTACCAGAAGCGATGATCCACTCTGGCGCTTCTAGCGGCTGAAGAACGGATCCAGGATCACCGCGGCCGTGAGGACCAGGGCGAACAGGTTGATGTTCATGAAGACGCGGCGGTAGAGGGGGGCATCCTGGCCGGATCCCAGCAGGGGCAGGGAGCCGAGGATGAGCCAGACGGCGCCCAGGCCGAGCATGATCTCCGCGGGCCAGGACACGAGGACGCGGAAGAGGGGCAGCAGGCCGCAGGCCGCCACCGTGCCGCAGGTCCAGGTGAAGGTGAGGCGCGACAACCGGGGCCGGCCGAAGAGGGACACCAGGGTGGGGTAGCCGGCCCCTTCGTAGCCCTCGGCGTGCAGGCCCACCAGCAGCCAGAAATGGGGCACCTGCCAGATGAAGAACACGAAGGCCAGGGCGAGCATGGAGGGATCCGCGGCGCTTCCGCCCGCGGCGGTCCAGCCGATGGCGGGTGGCAGGGCACCGATGAGGGAACCGGGCACCACGGCAAAGGCGCTCACCCGCTTCAGGGGCGTGTAGAACCCGTTGTACCAGGCCAGGGCCAGGGCCCCCAGCAGCGCGGCCGTGAGGTTGTGGGCCAGGAGCAGGACCAGGAAACCCGACACCGCCAGGACGATGGCCATGAAGGCCGCCCGGGCCGGGGAGAGGTCCCCCCTCGGGATGGGCCGGTGGGCCGTGCGGGGCATCAGGGCGTCGTACTTGTGCTCCTGCACCTCGTTCAGGGCGCTGCTGCCCATGGCCAGCAGCAGGATGCCCAGAAGCGTCGTGACCAGCCCCGCGTTCACCCCCCTCAGGCAGGCCACGTACCCCGCCGCCGCCGTGAACGTCGAGGCGCCGGAGATCCGGAGCTTGGTCAGCTCGAGGAAGGTGGAAACCGGGTGGGCCTTGGGGGCCGAAAGGGCGGCGACGCTCACGAGGGCGCTCCTAGTTGAGGGTCTTGATGTAGCGCACGACCTCGTCCAGTTCCTGGTCCGTGAGCGGGATCCGGGGCATGGCGGGCGGATAGCCTCGCACCACCTGGCCCATGGGGTCGGTGATGGACCGCCTCAGGTAGGCCTCGTCCACGGTGATGGTCCGGCCACTGCCCGCGACCAGGACCTGCTGCTCCCGGCCATACAGCGCCTTGAGGGTGGGGCCGACCTTCGGTTTGCCATCCACGGAGTGGCAGGTGAGGCAGCCCTTGGCGGTCAGCACCGCCAGGCCCTGGGGCAGGTTGCCCAGGTCCGGATGCGCCTCGGCGGTGCGGAGGTTCTTTCCGGGTTCCGGGGCGTTCTCGCCGCCGAAGTACCAGGCCTTGAATTCGTCTTCGGGCACCACGACGACCTTGCTCAGCATGAGGCTGTGGTCCACGCCGCAGATCACCGTGCATTCGATGTCGTAGGAACCGAGCTTGGTGGCTTGGAACCAGGTGGTGTTGGTGCGGGAGGGGACGGCGTCGATCTTGAGCCGGAAGGAGGGGATGAAGAATCCGTGCACCACGTCGTTGCTGCGGACCTCCATCTTCATGGGTTTGCCGAGGGGGGCGAACAGCACCTTGCTCTGCTTGCCGTTGGGGTACTCGAAGGACCAGTTCCACTGGCGGGCCGTCACCTTGACGACCATGGCATCCCGGGGGGCCAGGCGCATGTACTCGTAGTTGGTCCAGCCATAGTAGAAGATCGACAGGAACAGCACGAGGGGCACGGCGGTCCACACGAGTTCGAGGCCCACATGGCCTTCGATCTGCTCGGCCTTCGGATGGCGCTTCTTGCTGTAGCGCACGACGAAGTAGATCATCAGCGCCGTGATGAAAAGCAGGAACGCCACCGAAAGCCCGAACACGTAGAAGAAGACCGCGTCGGACTTCTGGGCCGATAGGGCGGCTTGGTTCATCCAGTCCATGGGAGCCTCAGCGGAAAGCGACGTCGGAGAAGAGCAGGGCGAAGAAGATCAGCAGGGTGCCGAGGGTCACCAGGATCACGATCTTGAACAGCGGCCCCTCGTACCGGAGGTGCATGAAGAAGTAGAAGACCAGGCCCGCCTTGAGGGGGGTCAGGGTGAGCAGACCCCAGACGGCGTAGGTCTGGCTGACGTGACTCATGCCCACCAGACAGGCCGTGAGGATCAGCAGGGCCACCCAGACCTTGATGAAGGTGCCGTACCCGGGGTGCTCGACGGGATGTTCGGACGAGGGCTCGACGTGTTCGCTCATGGGGATGCCCTTACGCGGCCAGGTAGAACAGGGGGAGGAGGAAGATCCAGATCACATCCACGAGGTGCCAGTAGAGCCCGCCGTTCTCCAGGTGGATGTAGCGGTCCTGGCGGATCCGGTCTGTGGCCACCCACCAGAGCAGGACGCTCAGCACCGACAGCCCGGCGATGACATGGAGGCCGTGGAGGCCGGTCATGGTGAAGTAGAGGCCGAAGAACACCTGCTCACCCGGGGGCAGCGTGGCCAGGTGGGGCGAATTCGGATAGAGGCCGTGGTGGAACTTGGCCGCCCACTCGAAGGACTTGATGACCAGGAAGGTGATGCCCAGGACCAGGGTGGTGCCCAGGAAGAGCACGGCCCGCTGCTTCTCGGCGCGCTGGACGGCCACGATGGCGAGGACCACCGTGAGGCTGCTGGTGAGGAGCACCACGGTGTTGATCACGCCGAGGGTGACGTTCAATTCCGAGCCGCCGTGGTGGAATTCCGCGGGGTAGCGGAAGCGCAGGTAGGAATAGGCGATGAAGAGGCCGCCGAAGAGCACCAGCTCGGTGACCAGGAACAGCCACATGCCAAGGCGCGAACCGAAGTCATCCCTGTGGATGTGCCCAGTCATGCCGCACCTCCCGACCGCCGGGTGGCGGAGTGGGCTCCGGTGGAGCCCGCGAAGCCGGGCTCCGGCGAGGAGGGAATCAGCTTGGGCTCTGGGTTCGAGTTCATGATTTCGCCTCCTCCGGTTCGAACTCATAGGGGCCATGCGTGATGGTGGGGATCTCCTCGAAATTCTCCTGCGGAGGCGGGCTGGGGATGGTCCATTCGAGGGTCACGCCCCCCCAGGGGTTGTCCTCGGCCTTCTCTCCCTTGAAGAGGGCGCGGAGCAGGGCCCCGAAGAACATCAGGAGGCCCAGCACCAGGAACCAGCTCCCCACGGTGGCCACGACGTGCATGGTGTGGAACTGGGGCAGGTGGACATAGTAGCGGCGGGGCATGCCCATCATGCCGAGGATCAGCATGCCGAAGTAGAGCAGGTTGAAGCCGATGAACATGGGGAACCAGGAGGCGTAGATGGCCTTCTTGGAGTACATCCTGCCGAACATCTTGGGGAACCAGTAGAGCAGCGCCGCGAAGAAGGCGAAGCCGGTGCCGCCGAACATCACGTAGTGGAAGTGGCCCACGATGAAGTAGGTGTCGTGGATGTGCACGTTGATGGCCAGGGCCCCCTGCATCACGCCCGTGAGGCCGCCGATGCAGAACAGGAAGATGAAGGTCAGGGCGAAGAGCAGGGGCGGCTGGAAGTCGATGCTGCCCTTGTAGAGCGTGCCCACCCAGTTGAAGACCTTGATGGCGCTCGGCACCGCCACGATCATGGTGAGCAGCGAGAAGGTCATCAGGGCGAAGTTGCTCAGGCCGCTGGTGAACATGTGGTGGGCCCACACCAGGCTGCCCACGCCGGCGATGGCCATGCTGGAGAAGGCGATGGCCTTGTAGCCGAAGATCGTGCGTTTGGCGAAGGTGGGGATGATCTCGGTGATGGCGCCCATGGCCGGCAGGATCATGATGTAGACCGCCGGATGGGAGTAGATCCAGAACAGGTGCTGGTAGAGCAGGGGATCACCGCCCTTGGCCGGATCGAAGACGCCGATGCCGAAGAGGCGCTCGAGCATGACCAGGGCCAGCGTGATGGCGAGGATCGGGGTGGCCAGGAGCTGGATCCAGGCGGTGGAGTAGAGGGCCCAGCAGAAGAGGGGCATCCGGAACCACTTCATGCCGGGCGCCCGCAGGCGGTGGATGGTGGTGATGAAGTTGATGGCCGTGAGCATCGAGGAGAAGCCCAGGATGAAGGCCGCGAAGACCGCCATGGTGACGTTCGTGCCGGTCCTCAAGCTGAAGGGCGCGTAGAAGGTCCAGCCGGTGTCCGGCGCGCCCCCGCCCGTGAAGAGGGAGAGGATGGCGAGGATGGCCCCGGCCAGATAGAAGTACCAGGAAGCCAGGTTCAGGCGCGGGAAGGCCACATCCTTGGCCCCGACGAGGATGGGCAGGAAGAAGTTCCCGAAGACCGCCGGGAGGCCCGGCACCACGAAGAGGAAGATCATGATGACGCCGTGGACCGTGAACAGGGCGTTGTAGGTCCTGGCCGTGATCAGGTGCTGGAACGTGGTCAGCTGCACCAGGCGCATGACGAAGCCGATGCCGACGCCGACCAGGAAGAAGGCGACCATCGAGAACAGGTACAGCAGGCCCACCCGCTTGTGGTCCGTGGAGGTCAGCCAGGCCATCAGCCCCTTGCGCACACCGGTATCCACCAGGTAGCTCGGCTGCGCCGTGGAAGCATGCGTGCTCATTCGCCCTCCTCTGACTTGGACCGGCGGCCCCGGCGGGTGAGCGCGAACACGAAGATCAGGGCCGCCAGGATGATGACGGTGGCGCTGATGGCGGTGGTGTTCAGGACGTACTTGCGCCCGGCGGGGTCATAGCTGAAACAGAACTTCAGGAACTTGTTGATGGTGGGCTGGGCCTGGCCCCGGGCCGCCTCCTGGGCCGCCATCTGGAGGTCGGCGGGCAGGTAGGTGACGCCATACATGTAGCGGGTGATCTGGCCCTTGGGGCTGATGAAGATGATGGCGGCGGCATGCACGAAGTCATCGCCCACGCGCTTGAATTTGAAGCCCACCGCGTCCGCCAGGGCCTGGGTGGTGGCGCCGGGGCCCGTGAGGAAGCGCCAGGCGCCAGGCGGGAAGGGGCGGGTGATCTCGCCCAGGTAGTTGGTGCGCTTTTGCGCCGCGATCTCGGGCTCGTCCCGCTCGTCGAAGCTCACGGTGAGGACCTGGAAGTCCTTGCCGGGAACGGCTTCGGTGCGGTTCAGCACCTCGGCCACGCCGTTGAGCTGCGGTGTGCAGATGCCGGCGCAACGGAAGTAGTTGAGGGTCAGGATGGTGGGCTTGTCGATGAGCTGGCGCAGGGAGACCGGCTTTCCGTCCTCGTCCTTCAGCACCAGGTCCAGGGGGATGGTGGCGCCCAGCTTTTCATTGATGCCGACTTCTTCGGGACTGAAGGTGGGCGCGGGGGTCTGGGGCGGGGCCTGCGCCTGCAGGGGATGGAGCCACCCGGCCAGGGCCGAGAGGGCCAGGGGCAGAAGGACGCGTCGAATCGAGGGATGAGTCATGGTTCCTCAGCGGGTCGTGGTCGTGGGAGGCTGGGGGTGGGCTTCCGCGTATTCCCGGCAGAGGAGGGTCACCGCCCGATCCACGGGGATGCGATTGGGGATGACCTCCCCGGCGGTGGCGAAGAGCCGCTCCAGGCTGGCGATGGCCTTGGGGTCGCTGGTGCCGTGATCGAAGGCGCCCAGGGACTGCACCACGTGGACCAGGGCCATGCGGTCCTTCTTGGACAGGTAGTTGTAGGACACCATCGAGCTGCCCTTGATGCCCTCGTCCAGCGTCTTGTAGATGTCCTCGAGGCGGGTGCCGTTCTTCCAGCCGGTGGGGGCCGTGAAATTGCGGGGTCTGGGGTTGAGGCTGGCGCCGGCGGGGCCGTCGCCCTTGCCCTCGGGTCCGTGGCAGGTGGCGCAGGTCTGGGCGAAGAGGGTCTTGCCTCGGGCCATGAGCGCCGGATTGGGGGTCATCACGGTCTTCGGATCGATGGGCGGAATGACCTCCCGGGCCATGGCCGGGTAGTCCGTGGGATCCAGCCAGCCGGTCTCGCCTTGGACGGCCTTGACCTGGGCTTCGCCCGAATCATGGGCCTGGTAGCGCAGCCCGGGCACCACGGTGAAGCCGAAGAAGGCCGCGATGGCGATGAAGCCGAGGACCACCAGGAGGGCTGAGACCAGGCGCTTCAGTTCCTCAGGAGAGAGATAGTCGCTGAGCTTCATAGCCGGAACTCCAGACCCTCGCGGAGGAAGGGATCGCCCACGGGCATGTCCTCGCCCTTCTGCATGGCCCCGCGGGTCCAGAGGAGGATCCCGCCCAGGAAGAAGAGGGCGAAGCTGAGCTCGGGCCAGGAGAAGCGGGGTCGGCCGCCGAGGGCGGGGAAGATGAGCCAGTACATGTCGAGGACGTGGGCGCCGAGCATCAGGCCGGCGACGAGGCGCAGGCGTTTCGGATCCCTCTTGGCGTCCCGGGTCACCAGGGCGAAGAAGGGCAGCACGAAGTGCAGGGAAGCTAGGGCAATGGTGATGACCCGCCAGGAACCGGCAAGTCTCACCTTGTAGTAGATGACCTCATCGGGCAGGTTGGCGTACCACATCAGCATGTACTGGGCGAAGCCGATGTAGGACCAGAACACCGTGAAGGCGAAGAGGAAGCCGCCCAGGTTGTAGAGGTGGTCGCCGCGCACGCCCTCCAGCCGGCCCTGGTCCTGGAGGTAGAGGACCGAAAGGGTCGTGGCGGCCAGTCCGCTGAGGAAGGCCCCGGCGAAGACGTAGACGCCGAAGATGTCGCTGTACCATTCGGGCGTCAGTCCGGAGATCCAGTCGAAGGCGATCAGGGTGATCACCAGGGCGAAGATCGCCATGAAGGCCGGGGCGAACCGGCGCGCGCGGAAGTTGAAGGCCGGATCCCGGGTGGTGTCCTGCTTCAGGGAGCCGCCCACCAGCACCGCCAGGCCGAGGCCGCAGAGGGCGAAGGCGACGAGGGTGCGGACGGAAAAGAAGGGCAGGCTCAGCCAGAAGGCCTTCCCGGCCAGGATGGGATGCTGGGCCGCCTCGGGCCGGGTTCCGGGGTAGAGCACCGGGAGGGCGCCGAGGGCGATGAGGCCCACGGGGATGGCGGGCAGCAGCAGGGTGGCGAGGCGCTCGGGGATGCGGCGCACGGGGACGCTCCATTTGGCGCTCACCAGATGCTCCAGGGCCACGATGAAGAGGGATCCGAGCCCCAGGGTGAACATGAGGATGAACCAGAGCACCCAGTTGGCCCAGAAGCGCTCGGGACCCGCGAGCGCGTAGCTGGCGAGGACGCCGAGGGCGCCGAGGGCCGTGGCGCCCCAGAGCAGGGGGGACGTGTTCTTGGGCTGGCTCATGGGGCGACCACCTTCAGGTCCTCATCCTTGGCGTTCTGGGCGCGCTGGAGGGCGCGCACGTAGTGCACCACGGCCCAGCGTTCCCGCTCGGTGAGATAGGGGGCGTGCGAGGGCATGGCGTTCTTCCCGTTCACGATGGCCCAGTAGATCTTGCCATCGGGGTAGTCCCGGAACTGCTGGGCCTGCAGGTTGGCGGGCTTGCCCCCATAGGCGGCGGTCAGGCTGCCCACGCCGTTGCCGAGGGCGCCGTGGCAGACCTCGCAGCGGGTGGTGAAGACCTTGCGGCCCAGGGCGAAGACTTCCGGTGTGCGGGGGAGGGGGTTCACCAGGGAGGCCGCCTCGTCCTGGGTCCCGGTGGCCGTGGGCAGGTACCCGCGGGCCACGGTGCCGGCCACGGGGCGCTGCATGCCGTGGCCGTCCTTGAAGAAGGCGGAGGGCTTCTGGGCATTGAGCCGCGGCTGGTCCTCCATGTAGCGCATCGGGGCCAGCAGGGGGAACCACTTGGTGGCGAAGAACATGGCCAGCCCCGCCACCACGCAGGCCGCGAAGATGCCGCCCAGGGTCCGCAGGATGAAGTCGCTGGTGAGGAAGGGGCTGCGATCCGGCGCCGGCAGGATCTCGATCTCGATGGCGCCGGCCTCGCGCAGGGCCTCGGCGGCGGCGGCGCTGTCGAAGGCCTCGTCTTCGGCTTCCAGGGCCAGGACGTAGCGGTCCCGCGTGATGCCCTTGATGGACCTGGACGAGAGCACCGGGTGTCCGAAGAAGGGCAGCTTGTTCAGCAGGAACAGCATGCCGAGGCCCGCGGTGAAGGTGGCAAAGAGCACCGTCACCTCGAACATGATGGGGATGAAGGCCTCCCAGGAGCCCGCGCCCTTGCCGCCGGTGATGATCGGGTAATCGATGGCGCTGATCCAGTACTGGAATCCGAAGGCCGTGATCGCCCCCAGGATACCCATGACCAGCACCATGCCGCCCAGGGGCGAGCGCCGGAGGCCCAGGGCCTCATCGATGCCGTGGATGGGATAGGGCGTGTAGGCTTCCACCGTGCCGAGTCCTGAGGCCCGGACCTTGGGGATGGCCTGCATCAAGGCATCGGGGGTGTCGAAGATGCCGAGGACGGAGTAGGAGGTCTCAGACATGGCGCTCATCTCCATGGTGAGAAGGCTGCGCGTCCGGCAGAATGCCCTTCACTTCGGTCGTGGCGATGACGGGCAGCACCCGGGCGAAGAGCAGGACCAGGGTGAAGAAGATCCCGAAGGTGCCCAACAGGACGCCGAAGTCGATCATGGTGGGCTTGTAGATGCGCCAGGCGGAGGGCAGGTAGTCCTGGTGCAGGGAGATCACGATGATCACGAAGCGCTCGAACCACATGCCGATGGTCACGCCGATGGCCACGAGGATCATCCAGAAGTAGCTGGTGCGGCACTTCTTGAACCAGAACAGCTGCGGAATGAAGATGTTGCAGGTGATGGTGATCCAGCCCGCCCACCCGTAGGTGCCGGTGATGATGTTCATGAAGGCGCGGTGGAGGTACTCGTTCATGGAATACCAGGCCGTGAAGCCCTCCATCATGTAGCTGTAGCCCATGATGCAGCTCATGGCGAGGATCACCTTGTTCATCACCTCCAGGTGCCGCATGGTGATGAGGTTCTTCAGCTGCATGCCTTCGCGCACCACCACCAGCACCATGACCACCATGGCGAAGCCCGCGAAGATGGCGCCGGCCACGAAGTAGGGCGGGAAGATGGTCATGTGCCAGCCCGGCACCACCGAGGTGGCGAAGTCGAAGCTCACCACCGAGTGCACGGAAAGCACCAGGCCCGTGGCCAGGCCCGCCAGCAGCAGGTAGGCCTTCTCGTAGTGCTGCCAGTGGGTGGCGGCGCCGCGCCAGCCCATGGCCAGGACCGTGTAGATGA
>JARLGO010000457.1 GCA_031292655.1 Geothrix sp. | reverse complement strand
GTTCGCCCTGGTGGGCGTCTTCATCGGCGGCCTCATGGTGGGCCGCACCCCGGAATACCTGGGCAAGAAGGTGGAGGCCTTCGAGATGAAGATGGCCTCCATCGCCATCCTCCTGCCCTGCGCCGCCGTGCTCATCGGCACTGCGGTATCGGTGCTGGTGGCCAGCGCCACCGCCTCCGTGAGCAACCCCGGGCCCCACGGCTTCAGCCAGATCCTCTACGCCTGGAGCAGTTGCGCCAATAACAATGGCAGCGCCTTCGCCGGCCTCAACGCCAATACCCACTTCTACAACTACGGCCTGGCCGTGGCAATGCTCCTGGGCCGTTTCGGCGTGTTCTGGCCCGTGCTGGCCCTCGCGGGCTCCCTGGTGAAGAAGAAGTACACCCCCGAAAGCCTGGGCACCCTGCCCACCCACACGCCCCTGTTCATCGGCGTGCTGGTGGGCGTCGTGCTCCTGGTGGGGGCCCTCACGTTCATTCCCGCCCTGGCGCTCGGCCCCATCGCCGAGCAGCTCGCACTGCGCTGATTCCGGAGACGACCATGGTTTCCCATTCCCGCCAGGACATCCCCCAACCCGCGCATGCGCGAGTTGGGACCTATCGTCAAGCCCGCCCCCTCTTCGAACCCAGCCTCGTGCGGCGCGCGGTGGGGGACTCCTTCCGCAAGCTAAACCCGCTGCACCAGCTCCGGAACCCGGTGATGTTCACCGTGTGGATCTGCAGCGCCTTCACCACGGGCCTCTGGGTGCAGGCCCTCGCCGGCCATGGCGAGGGCCGGGCCACGTTCATTCTCGCCATCGCGCTCTGGCTCTGGTTCACGCTGCTCTTCGCCAACTTCGCCGAAGCCATGGCCGAGGGCCGGGGCAAGGCCCAGGCAGATTCCCTCCGCAGGTCCAAGCGGGACGTGAAGGCCAGGCGGTTGCGCGGGACGGACCGGCAGGGCGCCTTCGACATCGTCGATGCCCCGGACCTGCGCATCGATGACCTCGTGCTGGTGGAGGCCGGGGAGACCATCCCCGGGGACGGGGACGTGGTGGAAGGCGTGGCCTCGGTGAATGAAAGTGCCATCACCGGCGAAAGCGCCCCCGTCATCCGCGAAAGCGGCGGGGACCGCTCCGCCGTCACCGGCGGCACCCTGGTGCTCTCCGACTGGCTGGTGATCCGGATCGCCTCCAACCCCGGCGAGAGCTTCCTCGACCGCATGATCGCCATGGTGGAGGGCGCCAAGCGCCAGAAGACGCCCAACGAGATCGCCCTGGACATCCTCCTGGCGGGCCTCACCATCATCTTCCTGCTGGCCGTGGCCACCCTGCTGCCCTACTCCATCTTCTCCACCAGGGCCGCTGGCCAGGGGCACCCCGTGACCCTCGTGGTGCTGGTGTCCCTCCTGGTCTGCCTCATCCCCACCACCATCGGCGGGCTCCTCAGCGCCATCGGCATCGCCGGCATGGACCGCATGATCCAGGCCAACGTCATCGCCACCTCCGGCCGGGCCGTGGAAGCCGCAGGCGATGTGGACGTGCTGCTCCTGGACAAGACGGGCACCATCACCTTGGGCAACCGCCAGGCCGTGGCCTTCCTGCCGGCAGAAGGAGTGGACATCGAGGCCCTGGCCGACGCGGCCCAGCTCTCCTCCCTGGCCGACGAGACCCCCGAAGGGCGCAGCATCGTGGTGCTGGCCAAGGAGCAGTACGGCCTGCGCGAACGGGACATCCACGCCCTGGACGCCCACTTCGTGCCCTTCACCGCCCAGACCCGCATGAGCGGCGTCAACCTGGGCGAGCGCCAGGTCCGCAAGGGGGCCGCCTCCGCCATCGAGGACTACGTCCAGGCCCAGGGCGGCAAGTTCCCCGACGACCT
>JARLGO010000096.1 GCA_031292655.1 Geothrix sp. | reverse complement strand
TGTTCTTCATCGCCGAGGCCGTGCTGCTCTTCCTCGCCGCCCGGCACACGATGCGGCTGAAGACCAGCGGCGCGGTTGCCTGTGTCCTCATCACCCTGCTGCTGGGCATCGGCCTGCGGGTGCTGGGAGCCAAGTAGACTGGTTGCCTCGACCGGAGCCTTCATGCCCAAGCTCGTCCGCATCGCCAATGGCCAGGGTTTCTGGGGGGACAGCATCGACGCCCCGGTGCGCCTGGTGGAGGCCGGGGGCATCGACTACCTGACCCTGGACTACCTGGCCGAGGTGACCCTTTCCATCATGCAGAAGCAGCGCCGGAAGGATCCGGACCTGGGCTACGCGACCGATTTCGTGGACCTGATGAAGCGGGTGCTGCCGCAATTGAAGGCCAAGGGCATCCGCGTGGTGGCCAACGCCGGGGGGGTGAACCCGGAGGCCTGCCGGACCGCCGTGCTGGAGGTGGCGAGGAAGCTGGGCGTCACCGGCCTCCGGATCGCCACGGTGACGGGTGATGACGTGCTGACCCGGCTGCCCGAGTTCCAGGCCCAGGGACTGAAGCTGGCCAACATGGACACCGGAGAGGGCCTCTTCGACGCGCCCCGGGAGATCCTCAGCGCCAATGTCTACCTCCAGACCCAAGCCCTGGTGGAGGCGCTCGGCACCGGCGCAGACATCGTCCTGACGGGCCGCTGCACCGATCCCGGCCTCACGCTGGCGCCGCTCATCCACGAGTTCCGCTGGGCCGCCGACGACTGGAACCGCCTGGCGGCGGGCACGGTGGCGGGGCACATCCTGGAATGCGGCGCCCAGAGCACCGGCGGGAACTTCACGCGCTGGTGGGAGGTGCCGGAACTCTGGAACGTGGGCTACCCCATCGCCGAGTGCTCGGAGGACGGCACCTTCATCCTCACCAAGCATGCGGGCACCGGCGGCATGGTCACGGTGGATACCGTGAGCGAGCAGCTGGTCTACGAAATGGGCGACCCCCACAACTACCTCACGCCGGACGTGGTGGCGGATTTCACCAGCATCCGGCTGGAGCAGGCCGGCCCCGACCGGGTGCGCGTGAGCGGCGTCACGGGCAAGCCCCGCACGCCCTTCCTCAAGGTGAGCGGGGCCTACCTGAAGGGCTACAAGGCCACAGGCCAGCTGACCCTCTGCGGCCCCCGGGCCCTGGAAAAGGCCCGGCTCTGCGCCGACATCGTGTGGAAGCGACTGAAGGTCGCGGGCTTCGAGTTCGAGCACACCGACGCCGAGTTCCTGGGCGCCAGCACAGTCCACGCGGGCATGGCCGGGGCCCCCGAGGACCCGGCGGAAATCGTGCTGCGCCTCAGCGTGAAGGACCCGGACCGGAAGAAAGTCGAGCGCTTCGGCCGGGAGATCGCGCCCCTGGTGACGGCGGGACCCGCGGGCGTCACGGGCTTTGCCGGGGGCCGGCCCAAGGCCCAGGAGATCGTGGCCTACTGGCCTGCCCTCCTGCCCCGGGAACTGGTTGCTTGGACCGTGTCGGTCCAGGAGATATGAGCCTTCAACCAGAGGGCAGGACTCGGGGTCCAAGGTTCCGCGGCCTTGCGGCCACCGGCCTGACATCCCACCCTTTCATCCCAGGATCAAGGAGTGCCCCATGCATCCCCGTGTCCGCCTGTTTCTCGGCTCGCTAGGCCTCCTCGCCCTCCTCGGCTGCTCGGGTTCCGACACCGGTTATGGCTACGGCCCCAGTTCCAGCTACGTGGTGAACGCCATTGCCGTGGCGGATGTGGACGGCAACGGCCTGCCCGACATCCTCGGTCTGGTTTCCACCGACCTCGGGGGAATGCCCACCCAGGGCTATGTTTCCGTTCGCTACCAGGTGTCCGCCGGCAGCTTCGCGCTGCCCCCCACCCGCTTTGGCGTGGGCAACGGTCCCGCCAACCTGGTGGTGGCGGACGTGAATGGGGACGGCCGCCCCGATCTGGTGGTGGCCAACGCCGATGATCAGACCGTCACGGTCCGTCTGGCGGACCCGGCCCACCCCGGCTCCTTCCTGCCCGCCATCACCCTCGCCACGCCGGGGCGCACCCCCCTCGACGTGGCCGTGGGCAACCTCAGCGGCCACAGTGATGGCCTCCTGGACATCGCGGTGGCCGCCAGTGGGGCCAACAGTGTGCTGGTCTTCACCCAGACCGCCGCCGGCACCTTCAACGCCCCCGTGTCCTACCCCGTGGGCGGTGATCCCCAGGCCCTGACCGTGGCCGACCTGGATGGCAACGGGCTCGCCGATCTCGCCGTGGCCACCGCCGCCAACACTGTCTCGGTGCTCCTCCAGACCAGCGCCGGGACCTTCGCCCCCGAGGTGGACTACGCCACGGGGGTCCAGCCCGTGGCCATCAAGGCCGCGGACCTGAACGGGGACGGCAAGCTGGACCTGCTCACCGCCAACTACGGCGCCGCTTCCAACCCCACCAACCTGGGGCTGAGCGTGCTCATCCAGGGCGCCCCCGGCACCTTCGGTACCCCGATCCACTACGCGACCGAGTACTGCGCCAGCGGGCTGGCCGTGGGGGACCTGAACGGCGATGGCAAGCTCGACGTGGCCGTGGCCTGCCAGGGCCTTCCGGGTTCCCCGGGAGCCGTGTCGGTCCTGCTGCAGGATCCCGCCAACCCCGGCGCGCTCCTGCCCGCCGTGAACTACGCCGGGACCTATGGCCCCATGGGCGTGGCCATCGCCGACATGGACGGCGATGGCCATCCGGACTTGGTGCTGGCGGACGGAGATATCGTGGTCCGCTTCAACAGCGCCACCACCCCCGGCACCTTCGGCCCGCCGGCATTCTTCTACAACTAGCTCCAAAAAAGCCCCGGAAACCGGGGCTTTTTTGGAGCTAGGAACGGATCTCCGGCGGGCCTCAACCAAGGCTGACGTTGATTTTCCTCGGCCTCACTTCGGGGCGCTTGGGCACCATCAGGGTGAGGACGCCGTTGCGGAGTTCGGCCACCACCTTCTCGCCTTCCACATCCTCGGGCAGGGTGAAGGTGCGGCTGAACTGACCATGGCTGCGCTCGGCCAGGTGGACGCGCTCGCCGTCTTTCAAGGTCTCCTCCTCACGCTTGCCGGCGACGGTGAGGCGGGTCCCTTCGAGGCTGATCTCCATCTCGGCCTCGAGGATCCCCGGGAGATCCGCCTTGAACTGGTAGGCGTCCGGGGTTTCCTTCACGTCGAAGCTGGGCATGAAGGCCATGGACGGCGACCCGGAATCGTAGTCCCAGAGGGGATCCCAGCGCAGGAAGTCGCGCATGAGGCGGAAGGGCTCCAGCGTCGACGCCGTGGCCGGAACCGCCTGGGGGGTGCGGGTGCGAAGGATGCTCATGAAGTCCTCCTATGAGAGATGGGAGAACGGCGAAAGCAAGGCTCGAAAATCATGCTGCCGTTTCCGAATAAAATCTTAGTCATTCATAGTCACCCGTCAACCCACCCTTGAAGAATTGGAAAAAATATTTATAATACATGTAATTTCAAAAATAAACAGTTGAACGGTATGTGACGACAAGAATTCCTGGGTGTGCATTGCCTTTGGAGGCCGCCGTGTCTGTTCGGAGCTGGTTTCGTTTCCGTTCCCTCGCGGGGAAGACGGTCGCCCTGAGCCTGCTGCCGGTGGCCCTGTTCCTCCTCTTTTTCGTCGGCTACGTGCTGCCGGCCCTCCGCACGGCCGTCATGCAGGCGAAAAAGGAGGGGGTGCGGCAGGTGGTGGACCTGGCCATCACCATGCTTGAGACGCAGGAGGCCAAGGCGCGGGCCGAGGGCCATCCCCTTGAGGCCACCCAGGCCCGGGCCAAGGAAGTCATCGCGGGCCTCCGCTATGACCACACGAATTACATCTGGGTCCAGTCTCCGGGCCCCCGCATCGTGATTCATCCCCTGCACCCTGACTGGGCGGGGAAGGCCACGGATGATCTCGACAACCCGGCCCTGGCGACCCTATTCCGGGATCTGGAGCAGGTGGCCAAGCCACCGGACGGCGGGTACCACGAATATGAATTCGGCAAACCGGGGGAGCAGGGGCTGTACCCCAAGGTCAGCTATGTGCGCACCTTCGCGCCCTGGGGCTGGACCCTGGGCACTGGGGTCTATGTCGATGATGTCGACCGCCAGGTCCGGACCGTGGCCTTGGTCATGCTGGCGGGCATACTCCTGGTCTCGCTCCTGGTCTACCTCCTGGCACGGACGCTTTCGCGCCGCATGATCCGGCCCCTTCACCAGCTGGTCGAGGGATTGAGGCAAAGCGACCTATCCAAGCAGATCCCCGTGACGGTGGAAGACGAGATTGGAGAGGCCGCCCGGGCCTTCAACGACTACAACGGCGGCATGCGCCGAACGGTGAAGGACGTCTCCGAGTACGCGGACCGCGCAGCCTCGGGGAGCACCGAGCTGGCCGCCTCTGCCGAGCAGATGTCGAAGGCCGTGGCCGAGATCGCCCAGGTCAGCGAGGCCCTCAAGAGTGCCGGAGAGCAGGTGTCCGAGGCCCTGCGGGGGCTTGGTTCCAGTGCCGGGCTGGTGGCGGCCCAGACCCAGGAGGCCGAGACGCAAAGCCAGGACATCGTGCAGGAGACCAATCGCAGCGCCGAGGCGGGCCAGGACACCGCCGCCGGCATGACGGACATCAAGCAGGTCACGGACCAGATCGTCCGGGCCGTGACGGTGATCCAGGACATCGCCCGCCAGACCAACCTGCTGTCCCTCAACGCCGCCATCGAGGCCGCCAAGGCCGGCCAGCAGGGCAAGGGCTTCGCCGTGGTGGCCGAGGAGGTGCGCAAGCTGGCCGAGCGGTCCGGGACCGCCGCCCGGGAGATCGAGGGCCTCATCCAGCGCACCCAGGAAGTGGTCACCGGCGGCGCCCAAAGCGTGGACGCCACCCTCGCCAGCCTGCAGGCCATCCACGACCGCATCGGCGTCATGGCCAAGAGCATCTCGAGCATCGGGGGGCTCTCCCGCCAGCAGGCGGCGACGGGACAGGACGTGGCAGGCATGATGTCCCAGACCAC
>JARLGO010000456.1 GCA_031292655.1 Geothrix sp. | reverse complement strand
GTCAATGTCAAAGCCTCAGGGATGCAGCTTCCTGACGTCATCCTCAAAATGGCAAAGAAACCAAAATAGTCTTTTAAATTGAAATACCCGTCTCGTCCCAACTCGCGGGTTCGCGCTGTCTTGCTTGCCCGCTTTCCGGCCACAAGACCCGCGGCGGGTCGCGACCGCTGGCATTCCTGGCCCCTCGTTCAGGCTCGATTCGAGGCCACCGGCAGGATCAGATCCAACCGTCGCGGGGTAGGCCTGTCACCTGTGCCAGTCCTGCCATTAAGAGGGCCTTGCTCCGATCCCGATTGAATCGCCCTCGCAAGACGCAAACAAGATATTTTGCAGGCTGTTAGGCCAGCCGGGGGTAGACAGTGGGGTCACCTGCTGGAAGAGAAGAGGTGATGAACGTGGCCACCCCACCGACCAAAGGTACCGATCCCAGGCGTCCAAGCCCTCGGCACATGCTTACAAATTAGACCGTGCCTGTGAGCGTGACGGGTAGGCGCCTATCATGGAGTCATTCCCGCGCTCCCAAGGCTTGAACCCCAGGCAATCGGGCCTTGGGCGGCTGGATCCCTCAACCCAGAACTCAGGACAGACACCGAGCCAGGGCCCCATGAATCAGAACCCACCCTCTTTCCGGCTCACCGATGGGGGGCTCTTCCGCCAGCAGGCCTACATCGACGGCCGGTGGTGCGACGCGGACAGCCAGGGAGTCATCCAGGTCACCGACCCGGCCAGCGGTATGGTCATCGGCACCGTGCCGCGCATGGGAGCCGCCGAGACGAGGCGGGCGATCGCCGCCGCCGAGGCGGCGATGCCGGCCTGGCGGGCGAAAGCGGCCAAAGATCGCTCCCGGGTACTGCGCCGGTGGCACGACCTCATGATGGAGCACCAGGAGGACCTCGCGGTCCTGATGACCGCCGAGCAGGGCAAGCCCCTGGCGGAGGCCCGGGGCGAGATCGCCTACGCGGCCTCCTTCATCGAATGGTTCGCCGAGGAGGGCAAGCGCGTCTATGGCGACGTCATTCCCGCCCCCCTGGCCGACAAGCGGATCCTCGTCCTCAAGCAGCCCATCGGCGTCTGCGCCGCCATCACGCCCTGGAACTTCCCCTCGGCGATGATCACCCGCAAGGCGGGCCCGGCGCTGGCGGCCGGCTGCGCCATGGTGCTCAAGCCCGCCAGCGCCACGCCGTTTTCCGCGCTGGCCCTGGCCGAGCTGGCCGAGCGGGCGGGCCTGCCGCCGGGGCTGTTCAGCGTGGTGACCGGCTCGGCCGGCGAGATCGGCGGCGAGATGACCGCCAACCCCATCGTCCGCAAGGTCACCTTCACGGGCTCGACGGAGATCGGCAAGGTGCTGATGCGCCAGTGCGCCGACACGGTGAAGAAGACCTCCATGGAACTGGGCGGCAACGCCCCGTTCATCGTGTTCGATGACGCGGACCTGGACGCGGCCGCCGACGGGGCCATGGCTTCCAAGTACCGCAATGCCGGCCAGACCTGCGTGTGCACCAACCGCATCCTGGTGCAGGACGGCGTGTACGAGGCCTTCGCCGAGAAGCTCGCGGCCCGCGTGGGCCGGTTGAAAGTGGGCGACGGCATGGATGCGGGAGTCACCATCGGCCCGCTGATCGACGAGGCCGCGGTCGCCAAGGTCGAGGAGCATGTGAGCGACGCCCTCGCCAAGGGCGCGCGGGTGGTGGCCGGGGGCCGGCGCCACGCGCGGGGAGGCTGCTTCTACGAGCCCACCATCCTGGCCGACGTGGACACGACCATGAAGGTCACCCGCGAGGAGACCTTCGGGCCGGTGGCGCCCCTCTTCCGGTTCCGGGACGAGGCGGAGGCGATCCGCATGGCCAACGATACGGAGTTCGGACTGGCCGCCTACTTCTACGCCCGGGACAACGCCCGGGTGTGGCGGGTGTCCGAGGGACTGGAGTACGGGATCGTGGGAGTCAACTCCGGGCTCATTTCCAATGAAGTCGCGCCCTTCGGCGGCGTGAAGGAGTCCGGCCTGGGCCGGGAGGGCTCGAAGTACGGCATCGAGGACTACCTCGAGATCAAGTACCTCTGCATCACCGTTTGAGATCGGCCGGGATCCTCTGAGGGGACCCGGCCATCGGAAAAGGAGGCCGGCAATCCAGGTCCGGGGTCCTCGACAGGAGTGGTTTCAGGGGCTAGAGTGCCTAACCAAACCACAACGAGGGACCCCATGCGCCAATCCGCACTGCTACCCGTTTTCGCCTTCATCCTGGTGCTTCCGCTTTCGGCTCAGACCTCAGACAGGCCCAAGGCCGAAGCCCTGGTCAAGGAGGGCCACGCCTTCCTGAAGACCCATGGGAAGGCGGCCCTGGTGGCCGAGGTCCAGAAGGCCAGCGGGAAGTTCCATGCGAAACCCGGGAACCCCCTCTACCTGTTCGTCTACGACCTGAACGGCGTGGTGCTGGCCCATGGCGCCGAAGCCAACCTGCTGGGCGTGAACCGGCTGAACGTGAAGGATCCGGACGGGAAGCAGTACACCAAGGAGTTCGTCGCCGTGGGCCAGAAGAAGGGCGGCGGCTGGGTGGAATACAAGCGCATGAACCCGGAGACGAGGCAGATCGAGCACAAGACTTCGTTTGTCCTGGCCGAGGACGGCGTTGTGATCGGTTGCGGCATCTACAAATAACAAAGTGTAAATCCCCCATCCGTCTGACCCCAGCGGAGCCCCAGTTATCTCCCTGGAGGGGATTTCATCTTTCTGATCTGTCAAAACAGATGCGCCTTGGCTCCAGCAATCCCGATCGAAAAACCCACCCCGCGAGTCGGGCTGGAATCTGCCCGCAGGCCCGCCGATGGCGGGTCTGCGGGCGATTCCCGGGATCCGGCCTCTCGTCACAACTCAGAGGCGATGGCAATCCTGCGCGGGCCGTGGAGCTATATTTGTAGCGCGCCCCGATTCCCGCGAGTGGGTCGGGAAGGGCGGGTACACCGGGAGGAACACCGTGGGTTTGAAAAACACCATCATCGATCTCATGCCGGGGCCCCTGGTCCGGACCTTCGCCGCGCCCTACACCGCGGGCAAGGGGATCGCCAGCGGGGTGGCCAAGGCCGATGATCTCCACAGCAGGCTGGGCATCTACTCCACCGTGGATCTGCTGGCCGAGGAGGTGTTCCGCCGGGAGGACGTGGAAGCCACGGTCCAGGTGTACCTCCGCATGATCGAGGCCCTGAAGGACCGGCCCTACGCCAGCATCAGCCTCAAGCCCACCTCGCTCGGCATCAACGAGAGCGAAACCTACTGCCAGGGGAACCTCCGCCGCATCGTGGAGGCAGCGGCCGCGCACCGGCTCCACATCACCTTGGACATGGAGGACCGGCACTTCACGGATGTCACCCTGCGGATGTTCAAGGCCATTCGCGCCGAGTTCGACAACTTCGGGATCGTGCTGCAGAGCCGTCTCTTCCGGACCGCCGAGGACATCAAGGCGCTGCCGGCCAAGCGCTGCAAGGTGCGGATCTGCATCGGCATCTACAGTGAACCTGCCGACGTGGCCCTCCAGAACAAGCCCGACATGAAGGAGAAGCTGTTCGAGTACGTGCAGCTGCTGCTCGACCGCGGGCACTATCCCGAGATCGCCACCCACGACGAACCCCTCGTCCGGCGGTGCATCGAGTACCTGGACCGGCGCGGCGTCCCGAAGGACGCCTACGAGTTCCAGATGCTCCTGGGGGTCCCCCGGACCCAGCTCCAGCAGGACATCGTGAAGCGGGGCCAGATCATCCGGCTTTACGTCCCCTTCGCCGAGGACTGGAAGTACGCCATCCACTACATGAAACGGCGCCTCGCCGCCAACCCCGCGATGGCCCTCATGGTGATGAAGAACCTCTTCGGGAAGTGAATCCGGAGCCTTTGCGTTCCGGCCCGGTTCATGGTTGTCTGATCGGATGAATGTCCGCAGCCGGCTGCCCGCCGCCCTCCTGCTGTCCCTGGCCGCCGCGGCCACGGTGGGCTGGATGTGGACCCGCGAGCCCCCGGCCCAGCCCGTCCAGGAAGGGGCGGCCAGTCCCGCGACGCCCGGCAAGGAGGTCCGGGGACTTCGCCGGAACGCCCCCGTCAAGGAACGGCTGGTGGACCAGACGCCCCTGCTCACGGCCCGCAGCCTGGTTCCGCTGGCCACGACCTTCGAGGAGAAGCAGCTGGCCCTCCAGGCGGAGCGGCTGGGCAACCATTCGGTGGACCTCGCCTTTTCCTTCGCCCTGCACAGCGCCGCCACGGTTTCCGTGCCCAAGACGCCCGAGCTGAAAAAGCTGGCCGAAGCCAAGGCCAAGGCCGAGGCGGCCGTGGAAGCGGGGGAACAGGAAGTGGCCCGCCTGAGCCGGCTCCTCGCGGGGGCGCCGGAATCCAGGAAGGCCTCCCTGGAAAGCCAGATCGACATCACCAAGGCCCAGCTGGAGCTGGACAAGGACGAGCTGGAGACGGCTTCGGACGACCTGGCCCGGATCGGGGGGGATCCCCAGGCCAGGATCCGGCGGCTGAAGGAGTCCCACGAAGCCGCCGACCGGGAATCCTCCCAGGCCATGGCCGCAGCCCGTCCCGCCAGTGCCTTCCAGCCCGGCAGCCTGATCGGGAGGGTGCTGGAATGGCGGACCCAGCGGGGCAAAGTCGTCCTGCTTGGAAGAGCCCAGCTTGAAGCCCAGGCCAAGGAGCAGGCCCTGGCCAAGCGCAGGGCGGAGATCGAGGCCCAGTCCAAGAAGGAGAAGGAGGACCGCGAGGCCGCCCGCAGCACGGCCTCCACGCTCATGAAGGGGGGGGCGGGCCGCAAGCTCGGACGGGAGGAGGCGAAGGCCGCCGTGACGTCCCTCAAGCAGTTCGGCGACGTGGAGCGCAGGCTCTCCACCATGGCCCGCCGGATCCAGGACCAACAGGCCCTTGGCGAAACCTACGGTGCCTGGCTGGCCCTGGCGGACGGGTACCGCAATGCGGCCCTGCACGCGCTGCTTGCCCAGGTGATGGCGATCCTCGGTCTGGTCCTGGCGGCCTACCTGCTCGGACTGGTCATCGACTGGCGGCTCCACCACTCGGCAACGGCCGAGAGGCTTTCCGCCGGGGCCTCCAAGTCCGTGCTGAAGGTGGTCATCCGGGTGGTCACCGTCCTGGTCGTCGGGTTCATGGTGGTGGGCATGCCCGCCCAGGCCACCACGGTCTTCGGCCTCGCCGGCGCGGGCCTCACGGTCGCCCTCAAGGATTTCATCGTGGCCTTCTTCGGCTGGTTCATCCTCATGGGCAAGAACGGCATCCGCCTGGGGGACTGGGTGGAGATCCGCGGTGTGGGCGGCGAGGTGGTCGAGATCGGGCTGCTCCGCACGGTGATCCTGGAGACGGGCAGCTGGAGCGATGCCGGACACCCCACGGGGCGCCGGGTGACCTTCGTGAACAATTTCGCCATCGAGGGCCACTTCTTCAACTTCTCCACCTCCGGCAAGTGGATGTGGGACGAGCTCAACATCGTCGTTCCCGCCGGCCAGGATCCCTACCAGGTCATCGATGGGGTCCAGAAGCTGGTGGAGCAGCAGACCGGAGCCAATGC
>JARLGO010000455.1 GCA_031292655.1 Geothrix sp. | reverse complement strand
GAGGGACTACATCCACTTCCTGCTGGGGTGGAGGATCGACAGCAACAGCCGTTCGGGCGCGGTCCTGAAGAGCTGGGTCGAAAGCCGCTTCGGGCTGCTGGCCACCTACCACGGCGGGATCCTCGCCGAGGACCCCGCGGCCCGCATGAAGTATCTGAATGACAAACGCTACGCCGGGCCCAAGACCATCACCCGGCAGCTTGACCTGGCCTACACCCTCTGCCAGTACGAGCTGGCGCGCCGCTTTCCCGGCGAGCGGTGGATGACGCTTTACCGAGGCACCCACGACCCGGAGGAATACGCCGTCCACCGCGACGGTGCTGGCGACGGCTCCCTCGTGGCGCTCAACAACCTCAGTTCCTTCACCTCCGATCCGGAAGTCGCCTGGGAATTCGGCTCCTCGGTCTGGAAGGTGCGGGTTCCGCTCCCCAAGATCGTGTTTTTCGGCGGGCTCCTGCCCCGGAACTGGCTGGAAAGCGAGAAGGAGTACCTCGTGCTGGGCGGCGAGTACCGCGTCAAGAAGCTGCTCTGCTGATGGCCTCCTCCCTCACGAGAGCGGATCGCATCGCCGGAGGCATCTGGGGCCTGCTCGTGGGCGACGCCCTGGGGGTCCCCTACGAGTTCACGCCGCCCAAGGCCATCCCTCCCTTCGACCGCATCGAGATGATCCCGCCCCGGGGCTTCCGCCGGGCCCACCTGGGCGTCGAGCCGGGCACCTGGAGCGACGATGGTTCCCAGGCCCTGTGCCTGCTCAGTTCCCTGCTGGAGCAGGGCCGGGTGGATCCCGGTGACCTCATGAATCGGCTTTGCCGCTGGCTCCGGGACGGGTACCTGGCCGTGGACCGCGATGTGTTCGATGTGGGCCTGCAGACCCGCCGGGCCCTCGAGCGGTTCCTGGAGGGCCGACCCCTCCTGGAATGCGCCCCGAGGGGCGAGTGGAGCAATGGCGGCGGGGCGCTGATGCGCGTCCTTCCCCTGGCCCTCTGGCACGAGGGCCCGGATGAGGACCTGATCGCCGAGGCCATGCTCCAGTCGAGCCTCACCCACGGCCATGTGAGGTCCGGCCTCTGCTGCGCCCTCTACTGCCTCTGGGCCCGCGCTGTCCTGTCCGCTTCCCGCCGGCCCTGGACCGAGGCCATGGACCGGCTGGAAGCCAGGTTCCCCCCTGGAACCCCGGAGCGCCTCGAGTACGAGGCCCGAATCCATCCCCGGAACCCGGACCCCGCCAAGGGAACGGGCCACGTGGTGGACACGCTCCTCTCGGCCGTCCAGGCCGTGGAGGCGGGGAGCTACGAATCGGTGGTCAGGGCTGCCATCCAGTTCGGGAACGACACGGACACCACCGCCTGCGTGGCGGGCGGCATCGCCGGCCTGCGCGACGGGGTGAGGGCCATTCCGGCGCGCTGGCTGAACATGCTCCGGGGAAGGGACCTGGTGGAGCCGCTCCTGGAGGCCTTCCTTTCCCGAGGATGAATGGGAGCGGGGGAGGCCCCTACTCCCGGTGCCAGGCCACCCGGACGGGCTTCCCGGGTTCTGGCAGGACCGCCCAGCTGTCGCTGATGAAGACCCGGTACTGGGCCCCCGGCCTGATGTCCAGCGCGATCAGGTTGGTGGAGGCGTCCCTTGTCCCCCCTCGCGTCATGTGGCCGTAGGCTCCGGCCTGGTACCCCGTGAACCCGTAGTGGTAATCGTCGGGCGCTTCCACGAGCCGCGCGTAGAACACGTAGGTCCCCGGGACCTTCAAGTCCACGGTGAGGGAGGGCGTGTGCGGCCCATAGGCGAACTTGGTGGTCAGGCCGGTGGAGACCTCCTGAGCGTAGACGGTGGCCGCGAAGGTGTTGTCGTTGTCATAGATGACGAACTTGATGGTCACCTTGGCCGGTTTCGGGCCGAACCCCAGGTTCCCGCAGCCGATCGGGAGGAGGGGCAGGATCAGGACCGCCAGGGCCAGGACCCATGCCCTTCGGTTCTCGAGCGGAGTGGGGATCCAACCGTTCAGTGCGCCTCCTTATCGATGCCGCATCCGATGAGCATGCTGTCATGGAATCCGAAATAGGATGTCTTTTGCTCGAGCAGGTTGGTTGCGGGATTGGGGTACTTGTAATCGACCCAGCCCTTCGCCTGGTTCTTGGCGACCCGAAGCAGCTTTTGGATGATCATCACGCCATCGGGGTCCTGCCGGTTCCATCGGCTCTGGCCCTGAGCCTGTTCTGTGCAGTAGCCGCAGGCCCTGGCCAGGCCACGCTCGTCGTAGATGAAGATGTAGGGTTCGTCCGCCCGGGCCGCATGGAACCTGCCATGGGGCGCGTTGGTCTCTTCGATCAACCGGGTGATGCCGTTCTCTTTCGCGAAGGCCAGGGCCTGCTCCACCAGGGCCACGGCCCGGGCCGAAGGCGGCGTCTGGGCAGGAGCGAGAAGGCATGGAAGGATCGCCGCAAATAGGCCTTTGGACCGATTCATGGGATTCGCCTTTAAAAGGACGGGGGGTGGGGTTGAACCTGGGAGATTCTCGCATCCAATCGAAAAAATTCCTACTCCCGGAGCTTGCCCTTGGGAATTTTCGCCTCCCCCTGGTAGCGGTAGAGGCGCAGGAGGGCGTGATGGCTCCGGACGTCCTGCGGGCAGACACCCCAGGGCTTCCGGTCGGACCGGACCAGGGCCAGGACCGACTCCTTCCGGAGCTGGAGGATGAGCACCTGGTGGTCCTTGAAGGCCTCCTGCTTCATCCCCCAGACCTGCCCCGGGCGCAGCTTGCGTTCGCCGGGGGGCAGGGCGCCCCAGGTGTTCTGCTGGGCCCTTTCCACATCGGCGGACCGGGCGGCCGCCTGTGTGAGGGCGGCCTGGACCTTCTGCTCGTGGGCCAGCCGGGCCGGTTCCTCGGCCCACTTCCGGGCCTGGTGGTCGCGGGAAAAGGGGCCCACCATGCCGTCGCTGCCCGGCCGCTGGGCCCACCAGCCCTTGGTGCCCCGCCAGTAGAGGGTCCCCTTCGAGCCCACCAGGGAAAAGGCCTGGTGCATCCCGGGAAAGGGAACCCACTCGGGTCGATAGGGGGCGGGCGCCTGCCTGGCCATAGAGCCTCCGCGGAAATGATCGCACGCAAGAGGGGCCTCCGGACCGGGGGGCGTTCCCCCGAAGCGGCCCATTGAAGACGCTTTTATCCACGAGCCGGCCATCAAGCATCCGGCTTGACACCGCCTTCGGGAGGAGAGGAGGATCCAGGCACCCTCGGTTCCTTCAAGAAGGTCCCTGCCCATGTCTCCCGCCGGATCCCGTTTGGTCACGCAGCTGCAGGGGGGGGTGAAGCCATGGCTCCCCCCGGGGACCGGAAGGCGGAGGTGAGGGTGCGCGAACACACCTCCGACCGCGACCCGGACTTTCCCGAGGCGCCTCCCGCCTCCTGGCTGGCGGAGCTAGCGGCCATCCTGCCGCCCGAATCGCTCATCACCGACGAGGAGCTGCTGCGCCCCTACGAATGCGACGGCCTGTCCGCCTACCGCCGGCTGCCCCTGGCCGTGGCCCTGCCCGAGGACGAGGCGCAGGTGGTGGCCGTCCTGGCGGCTTGCCGCCGGGCGGGGGTCCCCATCGTGCCGCGCGGCGCGGGCACGGGCCTTTCGGCCGGCTCCATGCCCCACCCCCAGGGCCTGCTGCTGAGCCTGGCCAAGCTCAACCGCATCCTCCACCTCGACCCCGTCGCCCGGGAGGCCACGGTGCAGACCGGCGTGCGGAACCTGGCCATCTCCGAGGCGGCCGCGCCCCATGGCCTCTACTACGCGCCGGATCCCAGTTCCCAGATCGCCTGCACCATCGGCGGGAACGTGGCGGAGAACTCCGGGGGCGTGCACTGCCTCAAGTACGGCCTGACGGTCCACAACCTGCTCCGCCTGCGGGTGGTGACCATCGAGGGGGACATCCTGGAGCTCGGGAGCCACGCCCTGGACGCGCCCGGCTACGATCTGCTGGCCCTGTTCACCGGGTCCGAGGGGCTCCTCGGCGTCGTCACGGAAGTGACCGTCCGGCTCACCCCCAAGCCGCAAACGGCCCAATGCATCATGGCCAGCTTCGACGATGTGCGGAAGGCGGGCGAGGCGGTGGCGGCCGTGATCGCGGCGGGTTCCATCCCCTCGGGACTGGAGATGATGGACCAGGGCGCCACCGCGGCGGTGGAGCCCTTCGTCCACGCGGGCTACGACCTCAGCGCCGCCGCCCTCCTGCTCTGCGAATCCGATGGCACGCCCCAGGAGGTGGCCGAGGAGATCACCCGCATGCGGGCCGTGCTCGAACAAAGCGGCGCCACGGGGATCCGCGTCTCCCAAGACGAGGCCGAACGCATCCGGTTCTGGGCGGGGCGCAAGGCGGCCTTCCCCTCGGCGGGGCGCATCTCCCCCGACTACTACTGCATGGACGGCACCATCCCCCGGAAGCGCCTCGGCGACATGCTGACCGCCATCGCCGCCATGGAGGACACCTACGGCCTGCGTTGCATCAACGTCTTCCACGCCGGCGATGGCAACCTGCATCCGCTGATCCTCTACGACGCCAACGTGGCGGGCCAGCTGGAACGTACGGAGGCCTTCGGGGCGGAGATCCTCCGCCTGTCGGTGGCCCTGGGCGGGACCATCACCGGCGAGCACGGCGTGGGCTTCGAGAAGCTCGGCGCCATGTGCGAGCAGTTCACCTCCGATGAGCTGAAGGCCTTCCACGGCGTGAAGCGCGCCTTCGATCCCGAAGGGCTGCTCAACCCCATCAAGGCCATCCCCTCCCTGCACCGCTGCGCCGAGATGGGGCGCATGCACGTCCACGGCGGGGCCCTGCCCTTCCCGGAACTGGAGCGGCTGTGAGCGTCGAGGCCTTCCGGGAACGCATCCTGCAGCGGAAACCCCTGTGCATCCGAAGCGGCGGCAGCAAGGACTTCTACGGGGGCCCCCCGGCCGGGGAGCCGCTGGACGTGAGCGGGCACCGCGGCATCGTCAGCTACGAGCCCTCGGAGCTGGTGGTGACGGCCCGGGCCGGCACCCCCCTGGCGGAGCTGGGTGCGGCCCTGGCGGAGCGCGGCCAGTGGCTGGCCTTCGAGCCGCCCGGTTTCCAGGGCGGAGCCACCCTCGGGGGGGCCCTGGCCGCAGGGCTGTCGGGGCCGGGGCGGGCGAGTCAAGGGGCCCTGCGGGACTTCGTGCTCGGCGTGCAGGTCATGGACGGCGAGGGGCGGGTGCTCACCTTCGGGGGCCAGGTGATGAAGAACGTCGCCGGCTTCGACGTGTCCCGCCTGATGGCCGGGAGCCTGGGCACCCTGGGCCTGATCCTGGAGGCGTCCATCAAGGTGCTGCCCCGGCCCGTGGCCCAGGCCACCCTGCGCTTCCAGCTGCCCCAGGACCGGGCCCTGGAGGCGATGAACCGGTGGGCGGGAAGGCCGCTGCCCGTGATGTCCACCGCCTGGGAGGACCAGGCGCTGACGGTGCGGCTCGCCGGCGCCGAGGCGGCGGTCCGGGAGGCCTGCGCGACCCTGGGCGGGGAGCGGGTGCCCGAGGGAGAAGCCGCGGACCACTGGGCCGCCCTGCGGGACCAGCGGCTCCCCTTTTTCTCGGGGAGCGCGCCCCTGTGGCGCCTCTCCCTGCCGCCCACCACCCCCCCGCTGGACTTGCCGGGAGACAGTCTCATCGAGTGGGGGGGCGCCCAGCGCTGGCTGCGGGGGGAACTCGATGCCACCGCGCTGCGGGACCGGGCGCGCCGGGCCGGGGGCCACGCCACCCTGTTTCGCGGGGGGGACCGGACCTCGGGCGTCTTCACGCCCCTCCCCGAGCCCCTGGCCGCGATCCACCGCCGGCTGAAGGCGGTCTTCGATCCGCACGGCGTCTTCAACCGCGGGCGGCTGTTTCCGGACCTCTGATGGAAACCCACCTCGCCGATTTCATCAAGGACACGAAAGCCGGGCAGGAGGCCGAGGCCATCCTGCGGGCCTGCGTGCACTGCGGGTTCTGCACGGCCACCTGTCCCACCTACCAGGTGCTGGGCAATGAGCTGGACGGGCCCCGGGGCCGCATCTACCTCATCAAGTCGATGCTGGAGGGCGAGGAGCCCACGGCCAAGACCCAAACGCACCTGGACCGCTGCCTCAACTGCCGCTCCTGCGAGACCACCTGTCCCTCAGGGGTGCACTACTCGCGGCTCCTGGACATCGGCCGCGAGGTGCTGGAGGCGAAGGTGCCGCGCCGGGGGCGGGACCGGCTGCTCCGGGGCGTCCTCCGGAACGCACTGCCCCGGGGCGGCCTCTTCGGTGCGGCCCTGAGGCTGGGCCGGATGCTGCGCCCGCTGCTGCCCCGGGTCCTGCAAGCCAAGGTCCCCGCCAGGGCCGGGGGGGGAACCCGGCCCTCGAACCATCACCCCCGGAAGATGATCGAACTGGCCGGCTGCGTGCAGCCTTCGATGTACCCCAACATCAACGCGGCCGCCGCCCGGGTGCTGGACCGCCTGGGCATCACCCTGCTCGAGGCGCCGGGTGTGGGCTGCTGCGGCGCCCTCCGGTTCCACCTGAACGACGTGGAGGCGGCCCGAGCGGACGCGCGTCGCCTCATCGACGCCTGGCTGCCCCTGCTGGAGGCCGGGGCCGAGGCCATCGTCATGACCGCCTCCGGCTGCGGGGTCCATGTGCGCGACTACGGCCACCTGCTGCAGGAGGATCCGGCCTACGCGTCAAAGGCGGCCCGGGTGGCGGCGGCCGTGCGGGACCTCAGCGAGGTGATTGCGAAGGAGCAGGCGCCCCTGGCGGCCCTGCTGGAGGCCACCCGGAAGGACCGTCCTGGGCCCTCCACGGCCTTCCACAGCCCCTGCACGCTGCAGCATGGGCAGCAGATCCGCGGCGTGGTCGAGGGTCTGCTGCTGGCGGCGGGATTCGAGCCCAGGCCGGTGTCCAACGGGCACATGTGCTGTGGCGCGGCCGGCACCTATTCCATCCTGGAACCGCAGCTGGCGGAGCAGCTGCGCGACCTCAAGGTGGATTCACTCACCG
>JARLGO010000454.1 GCA_031292655.1 Geothrix sp. | reverse complement strand
GAACCAGCGGTTGAACTCGTAGCCGCCGAACACCTTGAACCCGGTGTCCTTGTCATGGTCCTGGAGCGTGGTGACCCCCAGGCCTGAACCCAGGAGGCCGCTGGTGATCCTGGTGTCGTCGATCTTCGCCCTGGACTGGCCGACATTGGCCCCGAGGTACCAACCGGAGTCCTGCGCCCTTGCATACGGGCTGGCGATCAATGTGAGCGCAACGAGACTCAGCGTTCCCGGGATGGTTGAAATTCTCATATTGGACTCCTCAGAAGATTTGAATGGCGTGTGGTTGCGCTCAAGGAGCAGGAACGTTGACGGTATTGGTGTCCAGGGCGATGGTGCCCGCGGTGATGGCGCCCGTCAGGATCCGGCCATTGATCACGGCCCCGGTGTTGGCCGTGGTATCCCGGCCCGCCACGATGGTTCCGTAGAAGATGGTGCCGACGCCGACCGTCGCGTCCGAGGTGGGTACCCAGAACACGTTCTTGGCCTGCGCACCGTTCGCCAGGGAGATACTGGCTCCCGTCGTCAGCGAGGAACCGATCTGGAAGACCCAGACGGCATTCGCGTTGCCACCCGCATCCAGGGTCAGGGGCGTCGAAACCAGCATGGTGCTGCCCGAGGTGTAGGTTCCCGGAGGGATGCCCGTGGGATAGAGCGCGCCCAGGTCGGCCCCGGCGGAGATGGTGACTCCCGGAGGCAGGGCCTTGGCGAAGTTGTAGGCAATCAGCAGGTCGGCCCGGGCCTGGGCAGACACGGTGTCATTGATGTGGATCGTGCCGTTCACCTGGACGGGCAGGAGCCCATTGGAGGTGCCGGGATCCAGGGACACGTCGCCGTTGATGAGCGTGCCGGCCCCGGTGTTGGTGATCGCGGAGGTGGCCATGATCCCGAAGGTGCTGGCCGAACCGAGCGCGACGGCGCCGGGGGCGAGGCCCGTGCCCGTGGTGAAGGTCCAGGGATTGGGCACCAGCCCGGCAACCAGGGCATCGCCGGCCAGGTCCTTGGCGCCGGTGATCGTGGCCGTATAGGTGGTGCTCGGAGTCAAATTGCTGGTCGGTGTGAAGGTGGCGATCTGGGTCAGCGCGTCATAGGTGACCGCACCGAGGACCAGGGCACCCAAGGGGGGGCCGCTGGGCTGGACGGTGAAGGTGGCGGTGCTGAGGGTCAGGGGATCCATCGCCTCGCTGAAGGTCGCGTTGACGGTGGCGTTGAGCGCCACGCCGGAAGCCACGTTGGCCGGATTGGTCAGCGTGATCTTAGGCGGG
>JARLGO010000095.1 GCA_031292655.1 Geothrix sp. | reverse complement strand
CCTGGCCAGCGGGCCTAGTAGACCGCGTCCGCACCACCATCGATCGGGATCACCACCCCCGTCGTCCAGGCGCTTTCATCCCCCAGCAGGTGGGCGGCGAGGGCCGCCACTTCCGCTTCGGTGCCCAAGCGCCGGAGGGGATTCACGGCTGCCAGCCGCGCCAGGTCCCCGGCGGGATCAGCGCTGGCGGCCAGGCGGGCCTCCACCATGGGCGTGTGGATGGGCCCGGGGGCGATGGCGTTGCATCGGATCCCCCGGGCCGCCCATTCCAGGGCGAGCACCTTGGCCAACATGTGGACGCCCGCCTTGGCCACGCTGTAGGCCGCGCTGTCCGGAATGGCGCGCAGGGCGATGTTGGAGCCCACCAGGACCACGCTGGCCCCGTCCCTCAGCTTGGGGCCAAGGTGGTGGGCCATGAGCCAGGGACCCTGGAGGTTGGCCCGGATCATGGCGTCGAAGTCCGCCGTCGGGGTGCCTTCGACCGAACCGGTCCTGAGTTCCCCCGCGGCCAGGAACATCCCATCCAGGGGCCGGCAACCGGCGGCGAAAGCCGCCACCGCCGCCTCGTCCGCATGGTCCAGGGGGCTGTGGCGCGCCTCTGGAAGGGTCTCCTGAAGGGCGGCCAGGCGTCGCCCCACCAGCTCCAGCTCCGCCCCACGCTCTCGAAACAGCCTGGCCGCGGCCCGGCCGAGGCCGCTGCCGGCGCCCGTGACCAGGATCCGCTTGCCCGCCAGGGACCTCTCCAGGGGCCCGGTGCCGGAGCTCAAAGGGAGGCCCCGTTCAAGGGGCGGTCCCCGGCGTCCGGCCGCTGAACAGGAAGAGGTGGTTGGCCATCTGCCGGTCATGCTCCTGGATGTGGCCGATGAGCCAATCCGTCAGGAAGACGAGCACCCCTTCATTCATCACGGAGTGATCCGCACGATAGCCCTCCACCAGCTGGGCCACCTGGGTGCGCATGTCGTCGTGAATGGCCTTGTGCCCCAAGTAGCCGGGATAGCGGGTGGCCCTCATGTGGTCTTCTTCGGTGGAGAAGTGGGTCTCCACGTATTCGGACAGGAAGGCGAGCAGTCCCGGGACCTGTTCCTCCGGACGGTTCTCGTGGATCGCGACCAGGAGCGATTCAAACTGCCCCAGCAGCTGCCGGTGCTGGTGGTCGATCAGCTCGATGCCCGTTTCCCAGGCTGGATTCCAGGTCAATATGGCCATGGGACCCCCCCATCAAGAGTTTGAAATTGTAAGCTGGGCAGAGGATTGCCGCAGCACGGGCAGGGCGACACCGAGCCGGAGGGATCCATTCACCGGCCCCGCTGGATATCCGGCACCACCACCCCGCCGCTCACGGCCCAGGTCAGGGCTTGGTCAGCGCTCAGGTTCACGGGCCGCACCCGGGAAGCCTCGATCATGACCACGTAGCCGGAGGTCGGGTTGGGCGAGGTCGGGACATAGACCGCGATCATGGTCTGGCCTTCGGGCACCACCCAGGAGCAGTCCCGGCTGGCGACGAAGCCCAGGGTGAACGAGCCGGGATAGGGCCACTCCACCAGCACCACTTCCTTGAAGCTGCCGCCCTGCCCCGACTGGATGGCGCCCATCAGCTGACGGGTGGCCCCATAGATGGTCTTCACCACCGGCACGTGCATCATCAGCTCGTCCAGCCAGGCCAGCAGCTGGCGGCCGACGAAGTTGCCCATCAGGGCGCCCACCAGGAAGAGGAGCAGCACCGTGGTCAGGGCCGAGAAGAGTCCGAGCCCCCAGGTGGGCGGATCCGCCACATGGACCTGGTGCGCCACCCAGGTCAGCGGCCCCCGGAAGCGCCCCACCAGGGCGGTGAAGATGCCCTCCAGGATCCACAGGGTCACGACCAGGGGGAGCAGGGTAAATAAGCCGGCGAGAAGGTATTTGCGGATCATTCAGAGTCCTTCGGTCCAGTCAGGTGGCCATTTTCCGCCATGATCCGAGGTCCCACCACCTTCCAGAAATCATGGAAGTAGGAGATCGCGCTCCAGATGGCCAGGATGACGGCGCCCCAGAGCAGCAGCACGCCCATGCCCCAGAAGAAGGTGTAGGGACGGTTCAGCTGGATGAAAAAGTGGAAGATCTCCTTGTGGGTCCACTCGTAGAGCCAGTAGTCGAGCCGCGGACCCAGGATGAGACAGGAGATGGCCGCCACCTGGAAGCCCATCTTCCACTTGCCCACGGGACCGGCCGGGATGGTGAGCCCCTCCTCGCTGGCGATGCCGCGCAGCCCCGTGATGGCGAACTCCCGCGCCACGATGACGAAGGTCATCCAGGCGGGCGCCAGGTTCAGTTCCACCAGGGAGATCAGGGCCCCGGACACCAGCAGCTTGTCCGCCAGGGGATCCAGGAGCTTGCCCAAGGTCGTCACCTGCTTCCAGCGCCGGGCCAGGTAGCCGTCAAGGGCGTCCGTGATGGAGGCCACCCAGAAGACCAGCACGCCGATCACTTCGTGGTTCGTCACCTTGGTCATGAGCACCACGACCAGGATCGGAACCATGAGGATCCGTGCGAGCGACAGGAGGTTGGGAAGATTCATGG
>JARLGO010000094.1 GCA_031292655.1 Geothrix sp. | reverse complement strand
CGGAACGTGTCAACGACTTTGAGACAGATTGCGGCCTGAGTTCAGGCGCCGCCCCAACGGCTGCGGAGAGCCGCCGGGACCATGGAAACCGCTTCGCGTTTCCCACAGCCCCTTGGAAAACCCTTCGGGTTTCCCACACCTCACCGCAGCGGGGGGTAATCATCATGCAATTTTTTCCTTTTCTAATGATGCAGGCCGGTTGATCCAGGCCGGCCCCGGCAGCGCCGGTGGCTTCGGGCGCCCCTTCGGGAAGCGCTCCGGGTGGTCCTGGTACGCCAGGTCGAGTACGCCCTGCCGGGCTTCATAGATGGCCTCTGCGCGGCCCTCATGGACGCTGGCCGGCGTCATCATCCCGATGCCGCTGTGGCGGTGGGTGTGGTTGTACCAATGGAAGTAGCGCCGGCAAAAGCTCCGAGCATCTTCGATGGATCCGAATCGTTCTGGAAACCAGGGGCAGTATTTCAGGGTCTTGAACTGGGATTCCGAGTAGGGGTTGTCATCGGAAACATGAGGTCTGCTGCGGCTCCGCGTGACACCGAGGTCGATGAGCAACTGGTTTACGGTGTTCGAGATCATGGCTGGACCATTGTCCGAATGCTGGATCAGCTCCCCGGGACGGATGCCGTGCCGGATGTAGTTTTGACGGTGAAACTCCTTGGCGATCTCCTCGTCCTCCTTGTATTGCAGGGTCCAGCCCACCACCAGCCGGCTGAACAAGTCGATGGTCACGTAGAGCTTGTAACGGGACCCCCGCACTGGGCCTTTCAGGTCCGTAATGTCCCAGCTCCAGACCTGGTTGGGCGCGACGGCGCACAGCTCCGGCTTCACGTAGACGGGATGGGTGGCCTGTTTGCGGCGTTCCTTCACCTCCTGGGCGGCATCGAGGATGCGATACATGGTTCGGGTCGAGCAGAGGTAGATTCCCCGGTCGACCAGGGTGGCGTGGATCGTGGCCGGTGGCCGGTCAACAAACTCCTCCCTATGGAATACGGCCAGGACCGCTTGCCTTTCCTCATCGGAAAGGGCGCGCTTGGGGGTGGGCCTGGGGCCTGAGGGCCCCTTGGGCTTCCGTTCCCGGTAGAAGGTCGCCCTGGATACCCCCATGGCCTCACAGGCTGCCAGGGGGCCGATCTCCGGAGCCAGCTCCTGGGCGGCCGTTATTCGCTGTCGTCGTTCTCGAACTGAGGGCCCAGCGTCATCTTCTCCATCAGTTCCGCACCTTTTTTTGCTATTTCCAGCAGCCACTCGGCCCGCTTGAGCTTTCGCTCAAGGGCCCGCTTCTCCTTTTCCAGCTCCTT
>JARLGO010000093.1 GCA_031292655.1 Geothrix sp. | reverse complement strand
GTGGCGGCCCTGGGCGGGGCGGCCCTGCGCGACGTCCTGGAAGTGACGGCCCGCCGCTCGCCGGGCATCGACCTCCTCATCGCCCCTGCCGCGGCCCAGGGGGACCGCTGCGTGCCCGAAACGCTCCTGGCCATCCAGGAACTCCAGGACCCCCACTGGGGCTGCGAGGCCCTGCTGCTGGTGCGCGGAGGCGGCAGCCTGGAGGACCTCTGGGCCTTCAACGATCCCGAGCTCGTGCGGGCCGTGGCCGACTGCCGAATCCCGACCATCACCGGTGTGGGCCACGAGATCGACACGACCCTGGTGGATCTCGCGGCCGACCGCCGCGCGGCCACGCCCAGCCAAGCCGCGGAACTGGCCACGCCGGACCGCTCGGCCCTGGGGGCCGACCTACGGCGGCGGGTGGAGGCCCTCACGGCCAAGGCCCTGTGGCGCCTGCGGGGCCTGGAGACGACCCTCAACCTGCGGGTGGACCAGGGCTTGAACCGGGTGGATCCGCTGACAGGCCCTGCGGCCCGGCTCGGCTCCCTGGCCCAGCGCCTGGCCCTGGCCCACCCCAGCCGGGGCCTCGACGGGGCAGCCGCGCGGCTGGCGCTGCTTCGCCAGCGGCTGGCCCACGCCGGCCCCCTGGCCGCGGGAGAGGCGGACCTCCCCCGGGTCCGGGAGGCCCGGCAGCGGCTGCACCCCGCCCTCCTGCGCGCCCTCCAGCAGCGGGATCAGCGCCTGGCCGTGCTGGCCGAACGGCTGCAGGGCCTGGATCCCACGGGCCCCCTCCACCGCGGGTTCGTGCTGGCCCTGGGACCGGATGGGCGGCCGGTGACCCGGGCCGGGACCCTTCCCTCCGGGGCGGCGCTGCGCCTTCGCTGGGCCGATGGCGAGCGGAAGGCCACCCTCGACTGATCCCTTCGCACCTGAAAGCCTCCAAGATCATTTGAGATCGAGGCCAGGCATGATGTATGTGCTAAGGTAAAAAAAATTGCCGGTGCAGAATGTCCAACGACCCCCAGGAAGTGTTGGCCCAGCCCCCGGGACGGCGACTCCTCGAGCCCGGGGCCCAGGTCGGACGCTTCAAGGTGGAATCTTTGCTGGGCAGCGGCGGCATGGGCGAAGTCTACCGGGCCTGGGATGCCGCCCTGGAGCGCAGCGTGGCCTTGAAGGCCCTGAGGGCGAACGAGGCGCGGGAGGCGGGGGCGCCGGAGCGGTTCCGCCGGGAGGCCCTCGCCTTGGCTCAGCTGAATCACCCGAACGTCTGCCAGATCCACGACTGGGTGGATGGGCCCGGGGGGACCTTCATCGCCATGGAGCTCGTGGAGGGCCGGACCCTGGACCAGGCCGCGCCGGAGCTCAAGCTGCGCGACAAGCTCCAGGTCATCCGGTCCGTGGCCCTCGCGCTGGAAGCGGCCCACGCCAAGGGGCTCGTCCACCGCGACCTCAAGCCCGGCAACATCATGGTCGCCCCCGGAAGCGTGGATCACGGCCCGCGGGTGAAGGTGCTGGATTTCGGGCTGGCCCGGCTCGTGGACCCCCGCGGACCGTCCGAAAACCAGATCACGCCCACGGCCGTGCCCAATCTGTCGCTGCTGCTGGCGCCGGAGGAGGCCGAACCCTGGCGGGGCCCGGAACGTCGCGCCTTCCCCAGGCCCGGGGGCACCGGGCCGGAAGCCTCGGGCCCCAACTCCTGGGACCGGCTCACCCAGGCCGGGATCTTCATGGGGAGCCCGAGCTACGCCTCCCCGGAGCAGATCCAGGGACAGGCGGCCGGTCCCGCCAGCGATGTCTTTTCCCTGGGCATCCTGGCCTGGGAGCTGCTCGCGGGCGAGCATCCCTTTCCCGGCGAAGGGCGCACCCGCATGCGCGCCATCGTCGAAGGGTCGCGCCGGGAGCTGAAGGTGCGCGGCCTGCCTTCGGGCACTTCCGAGCTGTTGCGGGCCATGCTGGAGGCCCATCCGTTCAAGCGGCCCAGCGCGACCCGGGTGGCGGCCACCCTCGGCGAGTTGCTGAAGCCCCGGAGCCTCCTTCGCTGGACGGCCCTCTCGGTGGCTGGGGCCCTGCTCCTGGCGGGGGCCCTGAACTGGTTCCTGGGTCGCGGCGTCATTGCGGACCTCGTCCGCCAGCGGCCGGCCCGGCTGGCCGTGCTCCCCTTCCTCAACCAGACCAGCGAGGCGCGGATGGACCCCATCGCGCGCTCCATCCTGCCCGAGATGATCGAGTCGGCCCTCCGCGAGCACCCGCGGCTGGCCCCCCTCGACCTGGACACGCTGGCCAAGGCGCGCAGCGCCCTGCGCCTGGCGCCCGAGGGCGCCCTCAGCACCCCCGATCAGCTGAGGCTGGCCTCGGCCCTCGGCACCCAGCTGCTCCTGCGGGGCGCGTTGAAGAAGGGGGCGGACGGGTCGTTCATCACGTCCTTCGAGCTGGTGGACGCCAGCGGGAAGGTGCGGCACACCGGCGAGGTCCAGGTGCCCGGCGGGCGCCTGGACGTGTCCCTGCCCCTGGCCCGGAGCGTGGCCGGCGATCTCATGAAGGCCGTGGATCCCTTTGCGGCCCGGCCCCGGAGCCTCCTGCCCGAGGTGCCCACCGCGGCCATGGAGGCCTATGCCAGGGGCTCGGAGCTGATGGACCGGGGAGACTTCAAGGGGGCCGCCCCGGCCTTCCAGGAGGCCTCCCAGGGGGCCCCGGACTTCGCCCCCGCGGTCCTGGGCTATGCCCGCTGCCTCAGCCGCCTGGCCGACGCCGCGCCCGAGCCGGTCTTCCAGTGGGCGCGCTGGGCCGCCAGGACCCAGGGCAACCGTTTCTACGAGATGAAGGCCCTGCACCACCTGGCCATCCGCCACGGGGATCGGGGCCTCTGGGAGGCCTCGGACCGCGCGGCCCGGGAGGCCCTGGACCTGGCCCGGGCCCTGGGCGAGGCCTCCTTCGAGGCCGGCATCCACGCCACCCTCGGGGTCAATCTCCAGCGCCAGCACAAGCCCGCCGAGGCGGAAGCCGAGTACCAGCAGGCCCTGGCGATCTTCCAGTCCGCGGGCGATCGGCTCAGCGCCACCCGGACCTTGAACAACCTCGCGGTGATGAAGAAGGAGCGGGGGGACCTCAAGGGCGCGGAGGCGGACTACCTGGGCGCCCTCCAGACCGTGCAGGCCTTCGGCGACCGGTGGGGCGAATCCTTCATCACCAACAACCTGGGGGACCTGGCCCTGGCCCAGGAGGGCGGCCTCGACCGCGCCGAGTCCTTCTACCGGAAGGCCCAGGCCCTGCGCGAGGCCATCGGCGACCAGAATGGTCTGGTCTACACGCTGATGGGCCTGGCCAGCGTCTTCCAGGCCCGGGGGGACCTGGACCGGGCCGAGGGACTGGTGCGCCAGTGCCTCGAACAGGCCCGCAAGGCCAGCCTGCAGCCCATGGAAGCCCTCTCCCTCTACAACCTGGGCGAGCTGAACCGCACCGCCGGGAAGTACGACCTCGCCGGCGGGTACTACCGGCAGTCCCTGGCGCTCCACCAGGAGCTCCAGGACTCGATCATGGAGGCCCACTGCCTCGCGGGCGAAGCGGAGTGCCTGGCGCGAAACGGGCACCGCGGCCTGGCCCGGGCCCTGCTCGACCGCAGCCGGACACTGTCGACCGAGGAGACCCCCTACCTGCTCCGGGCCCAGGCCTGGCTGGCCCGGGGCGAGGGCCACGCCGACGAAGCCAAGGCGCTCTTCGCCAAGGCCCTCAGCCGGGCCCGTCTACAGGCGCCCGAGATCGTGCGGGAGTTGAAGGAAGCCGCCGGCTGATTGGGAATCGCGCGATCTGTTTCAGCGGCGCAAAATGAGCAGGGTCAGGTCATCGGCGAAGCTGCGCCCCTGGGCGAAGGCCACCGCGTCGGCCAGGATGGACGCCTGCAGATCCTCGGAGGGCAGGCCCAGCAGGGCCGCCAGGCGATCCTCCCCGTAGAAGCTGCCATCGGGGGCCTGGGCCTCGGTCAGCCCGTCGGTGTAGAAGATCAGGCTGTCGCCGGGTTCGAGAACACCCTCGCAGCGTTCCAGCGCCCCCCGGAACCGGGTGGCGCTGAGGCCCACGCCCATGCCCCGGGGGTGCAGGCGGAGGACCGGCCCCCCCGCGCGCCGCAGGAAGGCGCATGGGTGTCCGGCCCGCACGAACTGGTACCGCCCCGTCCGGGGGTGGAAGGTGCCATAGGCCAGGGTGAGGAAGAGGCGGCGCCCGTGTCCCTGGCACCAGATGGCGTTCAGGCGGTCGGCCACCTCCACCGGATCGAGGGCCTGCTTGTCCAGGGCGGACAGGACCCCCTTCGTCTCCGCCGCGTAGAAGGCCGCGCTGGTGCCCTTCCCGCTCACATCCGCGATGAGGAAGGCCAGGCTCCCGTCCGCCAGGGGGAAGACGTCGTAGTAGTCCCCCGCCACCTCGCGGGCGGGGAGGATGGTGGCCCGCACGGAAGGCACCCGCAGGGCCTCCAGGTCGGGCAGAAGCCGCATCTGCACCTCCCGGGCGACCCGGAGCTCCTCCTCCATCCGCAGGCGCTCCTCCCGCTCCGAGTCCGCCCGCTGGAGCCGGGCGGCCATCTCGTTGAAGGCCGAGGACAGGTGAGCCACCTGATCCTTGCCCCGCAGGCGGATGCGCGCCGAGAAATCGCCCCGGCTGAGCCGCTTCACGCCCCCGTGCAGGTCGTTCACGGCCCGCCCGAGGGACCAGGCCAGGCCCAGGCCGAGGAGGGCCGCCACGGCCTGGGCCAGGGCCAGGGCCAGCAGCACCAGGACGACGATGCCGATGGCCTTCGCAGTGCCCTCGGATAGCACCTGCCGGTCCCCGGACCGGAACCCGGCAAACAGGGCGTAGAGGTTCGTCTCCGGCGTGCCCGTGAGCACCAGGGCGCGGCCCGTGGACCACTCCGTGATCGAGAAGGCCAGGGGCGGCAGGCCGAAGGGGGCGAAGAGCCCGCTCCCCTTCAGGGGCTGCCCCTTGGTCCAGGTCGCGATGAGCTCCTCCTGGCCCAGGAGGACGGGCGCCTCCGTCTCCCGGTCCCTCTCGCGGATCTTGATCCTCGTCTTGCCCCGGCCCTCCCCCTCATCCTTCCGGAGGCTCAGGCGGAACACCTCCTGCCCGCCGGCCAGCGCCTGGGCCCGGTCCCCGAGGACGCCCATATCCAGGGAAAGGAGCCGGTAGCCGCCCGGTTCCTTCCGCACGGCCCGCAGGTAGGTGTTTTTCCGCGACGCCTCGGGTCCTCCCTCCTGGCCCTCGGACCAGACCATGCCCAGGAACGTGTCCGGAATGCCCGAGGGCAGCGCGCGGACATGCTGGACCCAGGCCCTGCCATAGGTGCGGAGGACCTGCAGCGCGGCGGTGTCGGAGGC
>JARLGO010000006.1 GCA_031292655.1 Geothrix sp. | reverse complement strand
GGCCAGGAAAGCCGGCGATGAGGCCCTGGTCCTGTGGCAGGGCGACGTCCGCCTCGCGGCCGGGGACATCCTCGACCTCTACCTGCTGGACACCCCCGTGGCCGATCCGACCCGGCTGCCGGAAACGGGGCCCGTGGATGGATATCGGGTCAGGATCCACCCACCTGAAAAGAAATAAACGAAGCGGAGGCAAGCAGAGGAGCCGAGGAGAGCGGAGAAAAACAACACGATTATCGGCCACGGACAACCATGCATGTGCTCAACCGCAGATGGCACAGATAAAGGGCTTGGGTCCACAGATTCCACTGATTCACACAGATTGGACAACGCGAGTGGATGACTGTTTTCAGGGGTGCCACTTCGAGCATGGGCTCAGCGGGGGCGCCGGGGCACGGGCCCCCCAAAAGGCGCGAACCCGGCGCCCCCGTTGACCTCCGGCAGGGCCGGAGGCCGCCTTCGGCGGGCCCATGCAGGGAGGGTCGGCGCCCATCTGCGACATCTGCGGTTTCAGCTTTTGCTCTTCCAGGAACTCCGGTTGAGCCTTGTCGACTCCAGGGGAAGGTCGTTCAAGGCCTGGATCCCCTTTCCTTCTCTGCTTTCCTCCGCCCCTCCGCTCTCCTCAGCTGATTGATTTCTTTTTTCGATGGCGTGAAAGGATCCGGCTCCTCGGGTCATTCCCTCCTGAACCGCGCCATGCCGGCGCGGGCCCTTTCGGAGGAACCCATGTCGCTGCGCCGCTCCGCCACCCTACTGTTCGCCTGCTGGGCCGGCCTCGCCGTGTCCTTCCCCGGCGAGGCCCAGGCCCGCAGCCGCCCCCTGCTTCAGGGCCCCGCCGAGGGAGGCGAGGCGGACACCACGCTCTCTCCCTACTTCTTCGTGCAGGGCGGGGAGGGCGCCCTGGACCAGCTGCCCCTGAAGTCCACCTCGGCCAGGGTGGCCATCGCGGGGGTCATCGCCGACGTGAAAGTCACCCAGGTCTACCGCAACACCGGCACGAAGCCCCTGGAGGCCATCTACGTGTTCCCGGGCTCCACCCATTCCGCGGTCTACGGCCTGACCATGACCATCGGGGAGCGGGTGCTGAAGGCGCAGATCAAGGAGCGGGGTCAGGCCCGGGCGGACTACGAGCGGGCGAAGGCTGAAGGGCGCAGCGCCTCGCTGCTGGAACAGGAGCGGCCCAACGTGTTCCAGATGAACGTGGCGAACATCCTGCCGGGCGATGAGATCCGGGTGGAGCTCTCCTACACGGAACTGCTGGTTCCGAACGAAGGCACCTACGCCTTCGTCTATCCCACGGTGGTGGGTCCCCGCTACGCCGGCCGGGCGGGCGCCGAGTCCAGCACCGGCGAGGCCTGGGTGGCCAATCCCTACACCCATGCCGGCGAAAAGCCCGCCACCACCTTCGACCTGGAACTGAAGCTGTCGGCGGGCCTGCCCATCCAGGGCATGAGCTGCGACACCCACAAGACGAACATCGCCTTCGACGGCAAGGCCGAGGCCACGCTGCGCCTGGATCCCAGCGAGGCCCACGGCGGCAACCGCGACGTCATCGTGAAGTACCAGCTGGCCGGCGGCGGCGTCCGATCGGGGCTGTTGCTGGACCAGGGCCGGGAGGAGAACACGTTCCTGCTCATGGCCCAGCCACCCAAGCGCGTGACGCCCAAGGATCTGCCGCCCCGGGAGTTCGTCTTCCTCATGGATGTCTCGGGCAGCCAGATGGGCTTTCCCATCGAGGTCTCCAAGGTGCTCATGCAGGAGATGATCCAGGGCCTGCGGCCCCAGGACCTCTTCAACGTGATGGTCTTCGAGGGCAGCTCCGCGCTGTGGTCGCCCTCGTCGCAGCAGGCCACGCCCGAGCACCTGCAGCAGGCCCTGGCTTTCGTGCGCGAGCAGAACGGCGGCGGCGGCACGGAGCTGGGGAGCGCCATGCGCCGGGCCCTGGGCCTGCCACGGGTGCCCGGCATCTCGCGCACCTTCGTGGTCTCCACGGACGGCTACATCAGCGCCGACAGTCAGGTCTTCGACCTCATCCGGAAGAATCTGGGTTCGGCGAACCTCTTTGCCTTCGGCATCGGCTCCTCCGTGAACCGCCACCTCATCGAGGGCATGGCCCATGCCGGGCAGGGCGAGGCCTTCGTCATCACCCGGCCTGAGCAGGCCGCCCTTGAGGCCGAGCGCTTCCGGGCCTACGTCTCGTCGCCGGTGCTCACCAACCTCAAGCTCACCACCAATGGGTTCCACATCCAGGACCTCGAGCCCCTGCAGCTGCCGGACGTGCTGGCGGACCGGCCCGTCGTCTGCCTGGGCAAGTGGAAGGGCGAGGCCCGGGGCACGGTCACGCTGTCCGGCCTGAGCGGCGCCGGACCCTGGAGCCAGACCTTCGAGGTGGGCCAGGTGAAGGACCGCGATCACGGCGCCCTGCGCCAGCTCTGGGCCCGCCAGCGCATCCAGATGCTCTCGGACTACGATCAGTTCGGCCCGGACGCGGACCGCAAGGCCGAGGTCACCCGCCTGGGCCTCGCCTACCACCTGCTCACCGCCTACACCTCCTTCGTGGCCGTGGATACCCAGGTGCGCCACGCCGGCGGCTCCGCCACCACGATCACCCAGCCCCTGCCCCTGCCCGAGGGGGTTTCCGATGCGGCCGTGGCCGCCCATGGCGGTTCCTTGTCCCGCATGGTGGCCTGTGCGCCTCCCCCCATGATGGAACAGGCGACCCGGGCCTCCAGGGTCGCCGAAGCCGCGGCTCAGGACCGGCTGGAACGGCGGGAGAAGGCGAAGGTGGCTCCAGGCCGGCGCATCCTGGCCTTCTCCGGCATCACCGGCACCTCGGACCCCGCCTCCCTCCACCGGGAGCTGGCCGCGCGCCTGAGGGACCCGGCCCTGGCCGCCGCCCTGTCGGCCCTGCCCTCGGGCACGACGCTGGCGTTGGAGGTGGATGGCTCCGGACAGGTCCTCTCGGCCACCTTCAGCCAGCCCTTCCCCGGGGCGGCCCAGGCCAAGGCCCTGATCGCCGCCTGGCGGTTTCGAAGCTGGACCGGCGGCCTGGCCGGCAGCATGGAAGTGACGCTCGGTTGAAGGCCTGAACCCCGCCGCCAGCCAGCGCCTCCCCGCCTGGGAGGCGCTGGCGCAGGACCGGGAAGGATGTACCTTGGTTGCCATGCGATGGCCTCTGGGAGTGGCCTTGATGCTCGCCTTGGGGGGCTTTGACCCGGAACCCGCGCCGCCGAAGGCCGCCGAGGAGGCCGCCTTCGAGGCGGCCCGGACGCGCATGGTGCGGGATCAGATCGCGGCCCGGGGCGTCCGGGAAGACCGCGTGCTCGCGGCCATGGCTCAGGTGCCCCGCCACGAATTCGTGCCGGCCTCCAAGCGCGCCCAGGCCTACGAGGACGGGCCCCTGCCCATCGGCCACGGTCAGACCATCTCCCAGCCCTACATCGTGGCCTTCATGACCGCCGCGCTGGATCCGAAGCCCACGGATCGGGTGCTGGAGATCGGCACGGGCTCGGGCTACCAGGCGGCGGTGCTGTCCCGGCTGGTGGCGGAGGTCTACAGCATCGAGATCGTGGGGCCCCTGGCCCGCCGGGCCGAGGCCGACCTCCAGCGGCTGGGCTTCCGGAACGTGAAGGTCCGCCTCGGCGACGGCACCCTCGGGTGGCCCGGAGCGGCCCCCTTCGATGCGGTCATCGTCACCTGCGCGCCCGAGCGGATTCCCCGGGCCCTGGTGGAGCAGCTGAAGGTGGGCGGCCGGATGATCGTGCCCGTAGGCCCCGCTGAAGGCGTCCAGGAACTCTACCTGCTGCGCAGGCATCCGGAGGGGATGGAGACCCAGGCCGTGCTGCCGGTGCGGTTCGTGCCGATGGTGACGCCTTAGATGGAGGGGTACTCGAGGCTGGCAAACAGCCGCCGCAGTTCATCGCGGCTGGCCGGAGGGCAGTCCACCCAGGCCGGGTCGGGGCGCCAGGCCTCGGACCAGCCCGGCAGTTCCTGGGCCGGCATGGGGCGCGCGATGCCGAAGCCCTGGCCCAGCTCGCAGCCGAGCCGCAGCAGCATCTTGCCCTGTTCCATGGTCTGCACGCCTTCCGCGATGACCTTGCGGCGGAAGGCGATGGCCAGGCCGACCACGCCCTCCAGGATGGCCATGTCATCCGGGTGATCGTGCATGCCGAGGACGAAACTCTTGTCGATCTTGATCTGGGCCACCGGCAGCTGTCGGAGGTAGGTCAGCGAGGAATAGCCGGTGCCGAAGTCATCCAAGGCGAACATCACTCCGATGTCCCGGCACTCCTTGATGACCTGGGCCGCCTGGGCCATGTCCTTCAGCGCACTGGTCTCCAGCACCTCCAGTTCGAGATCGCCGGGCCCGACACCGGGGTGGGCGGCCAGGCGGGCGCGCAGGCGCTGCACGAAGTCGGCCTGCTGCAGCTGGCGGGCGCCGACATTGGCGCTGACGGGAATGTTGCATCCGGCCTTCCGCCAGAGGGCCATCTGGGCCAGGACCGTGTCGATGACCCACTCGTCGATCTCGATGGCCACCGCGTGATCCTCGACCACCGGCAGGAACGCCGCCGGCAGGAGGAGGCCCCGTTCGGGATGTTGCCAGCGGATCAGGGCCTCCGCGCCGATGACCGCCCCCGTGCGCATGTTCACCTTGGGCTGGTAGTGCACGATGAATTCCCGCTCGGCCAGGGCCTGGCGGATCCGGTCGAGGCTTTCGTGATGGCCCCGGACGTTGCGGTCCAGCTCGGCGTCGAAGATGTGGTAGCGGTTCTTGCCGGCCAGCTTGGCCTGGTACATGGCCTGGTCGGCCTGGCGCAACAGCTGCTCCGCCCCCACCTCCTCCTCCTGCGGATAGAACGTGACCCCCACGCTGGCGGAGATGTGGAGCGCGGTATTGTTGATGCATGCCGGCTGGTTCACGGCGGCGATCAGGCGGGTGAGGATCGGCACACTGCTCTCGACACCGGACAGGTCCAGCAGCACGGCGACGAACTCGTCGCCTCCGAGCCTCGCCAGGGTGTCCCCTTCGCGCAGGGCCTGCTTCATCCGGGTCGCCAGGGTCATCAGCAGCTGATCCCCGATTTCGTGTCCATGGTGGTCGTTGATGGGCTTGAAATTGTCCAGGTCGAGATAGACCACCGCCAGGCATTGCCCGCGCCGGTGGGCCTGGGCGATGTCCTGGCGCAGGCGGTCGGCCAGCAGCACGCGGTTGGGCAGGGAGGTCAAGGAGTCGAAGTGGGCGAGATGCTCCAGCCTCCTTTCGTGGTCCTTGCGCTCGGTGATGTCGGTGATCACGGCGACGAAGGCTTTCGGGCTGCCGTCGGGGTTGTCCAATCGCCTCCCGGAGATGTGCCCCCAGAAGTCAGTGCCGTCCACGCGGACATACCGGCGATCCCAGTAGATCGATCTCATCTCCTCGTCAAAAATCTGATGCAGCCGCTCGCGGCCGTCCTGCAGGTCGGAAGCATGCAGATGGTCCGTGTAGGGCGTGTCGATCAAATCCAGGTGCGTGGTCCCGAACATCTCCGCCATCCGGTGGTTCGCGAAGCGGATGTTGCCATCCGGAGAGACCAGGATGATGCCCGCTTCCGAGGTCTCGAAGATGGTCCTCAGCTGCTCCTCGCTCTCTCGCAAGGCCTCGTTGGCACGCCTGCGCTCCTCGCGCCGATTCAGGTTCCAGCGGCCGGCGAGCAGGATCACCAGGATACCGATCATCCAGACGATCCCCAGGCCCGCGCTCATGGCCAAGTTGTGGGACCCGCCGAGCACCCTTGAATCCTGACTCAGGGGAAGGGTGAAGCTGATGCCACCGCGGATGTCTCCGACTTTGTGGCCCTGGGCGGCGTGGCAGCCCAGGCATCCCTCCAGGGTGACCAGCGCCCCCATGAAACGAAGCTCGGGCCGCCCCGCCGAAGTCACCACCTCCCAGTATTCCCTCTGCCCCGCATGGAGTTCCTGCAGGGCCTTCCGCTCCCAGGGGTCCGCCGCGTTTTCGGGACGCAGGGGGTTGAGGCTGGTCATATGCCCCTTCAAGAGGGGCTCTTCGAGGCCCAGGTCATGGGAGATCTGAGACAGGTGGGCCGGGATGCCCCTGGCAAAGGGCATTTCTCCAGAGGTGATGCCGCGGCGGACCGGCGCCTCCGCCAAAGTGGCCCTGCCCGGCAGGGCATAGCCGCCTCCGGGCTGCGTGATCATCAGGCTGATCAGCACCTCTTTCTGGAAGTTTTCCCGGGCCCGGGTCAAGGCCAGATCGCGGTTTTCCCGATGAGAGTAGTGGACTCCGATGCCCAGGAAGGCCGATATGGCCAGGGTCCAGATGAGGGCTCCCAGCAGCACCTGCCTTCGCAGGTGGAGCTCGGACATCAGTTCCTTGAACCAAGGGGTCATGGCGGAGTTCCGCAGAGCAGGTGGGGTAACTGAGGCATTAAAATATTGAAATAAATAAAATTATATAAAATAGATCATTCAATTCCCGGCGGGCCGTCAAGGGTTCATCCAGGGTTTCATCGGACTGGAATGATTTATCTTAAATATTGATATTAATGGCTATTTAATAAATTACTTAGACGCGATTCAACTTGCTTCCAGAGACTATGTGATGAAAGGCAAAACCATCTGATCCGGCTGGTTAGAGCGAGGATCCTGAGGGGAGCGGAGCCCCCGGTGACCGACGCCCTACCTCCATCAGGCGAACATCATGTTCCGCAGATGCTGCGGGTGAAGGATTGCCTGAAGGACGGCCTGGGCCGCCCCATCACCTATCTGCGGGCCTCCATCACGGAACAGTGCAACCTGTCCTGCATCTACTGCCGCCCCCGCACGGGCGCCCCCTCTCCCACCGGATCCCCCGCCATGAGCCGCAACGAAGTGGTGGCCCTGGTGAGGCTGTTCACGCAGCTCGGCATCCGGAAGGTGCGCCTGACGGGCGGGGAGCCGATGCTGCGAAAGGATCTGGAAATCATCGTGGCGATGATCGCCCCGGAAGTGGACGGCCGGGTCCATCTCACCACCAATGGCATGCACCTCGCCAGCCGCGCCCGGGGGCTTCACGATGCGGGCCTCCTCGGCGTCAACATCAGCCTGGATGCGGCGGAACGGGATTCCTTCCGGCGCCTCACGCAAAAGGACGGGTTCTCCCGGGTCATGGCCGGGATCCACGGGGCCCGTGCTGCGGGCCTGAAGACCAAGCTCAATGCGGTGGTCATGCGGGGCTGGAACGACGATCAGATCGTGCCCCTGGCCCGTCTGGCCGTGGCCGAAGGCTTCCAGGTGCGCTTCATCGAGTTCATGCCCTACAAGCACAACGGCTGGGATGTGGACCAGTTCCTCCCGGCGGAGGAGATCCTCAGGCGGGTGCAGGAGGGCCTGGGGGTCGAGCTTCAGGAGGAACCCACCGTCAACCTGGAGGAAGGCCCCGCGCGGATCTTTGCCGTCCCCGGCTCATCGGGCAAGGTGGGCGTCATTTCCACTCTCAGTGCCTGTTTCTGCGAGCGCTGCAACCGGGTGCGCCTGACCAGCCGCGGGGAGATGAAGGCCTGCCTCTTCGGGAATGCCTCCGTGGATCTCCTGGAACCCCTGCGGAACCATGCCTCTCCGGAGGATCTCACCCGGCTGGTCAGGCAGGCCATGCATGAAAAACTGGATTGCCACCCCATGCGCCACGGGGATCAACCCATGCTTTCCCGCGGCATGTGGCAGGTCGGCGGATGAAGGTCGGGTTGCTGCTCCTCACCGGCGGCCGGGGCGCCCGCATGGGCGCACCCAAGCATGACCTGCGGCACCCTTCCGGGACCACCTGGGGCAGCTACCTGGTCGCGGTGTTCCAATCCGTGTTCCCGGATGGACCCGTGCAAGTCCTGGGGGAGGCCCTCTCGGATCGTCCGGACCTGCCCGTGATGGATGATCCCCGCCGGGGACCCGCCGTGGCCCTCAAACACTGGGCCGCGGCGCCGGCGCCCACCGTGGACCTGTGGTGGGTCGTCGCCTGCGACCAGGTGCGCTGGCGGAACGAGGACTTCCGATCCTGGGTGGCCCTCGCCCAGGCGGCGGACCCCGGGCAGCGCCATTGGGTCATCGGGAGGCGGGATGGATACCTCCAGCCCCTCGGGGGCCTGCTGCCCCACGGTCTCCGCTCGGCCCTGGCCGACTCCCAGGCACAGTCTCTCCGGGCCCTGGCCGAGTCCCTGCCCCACTGCATCCTGGACAACGCCCTCCCCGGCTGGCGCGATGTGGATACCCCAGAGGCCCGCAAGGCCTTCGAGGACGAGGACGCCTGACCGACGGAACCCCCTGCCTGACCGCGCACCTGCATGGGGGGCCAAGGGCTGGTCCGGCTCTGGAAGGCCCGCCGGGGCTTCATTTCCGGGGTCCTGGAGCCAGGGTGGATCCAGGAGCGGGCCGCATCGTCCCCTGGGGTCGGGATCCCCGATGCCGCGCAGATCCTGGAGAAGAAGCGGGTGCGGCAAAAAAAAATAACGATTATCTTTGCTTGATCTGTTTCAGATTTGAGGCAAGATCCAAGCGGTACATCACTCAGCGCCCGTCGGCGCTTTCATACAGGAGGCCAACCACATGGCCGAGAACCTCACCAAGGCTGAACTCGTCGAAGCCGTCGCCAAGACTGCCGACATCACCAAGGCCGCCGCCGCTGCTGCCATCGGCTGCCTCCTCGAATCCATCGCCGGCCATGTCGGCAAGGGCGGGAAGGTGACGCTGGTCGGCTTCGGCACCTTCAGCCAGAAGACCCGCAAGGCCCGCACGGGCCGCAATCCCCAGACCGGCGCCCCCATCAAGATCGCCGCCTCGAAGTCCATGAGCTTCAAGGCCTCGAAGGCCGCCAAGGCCGCGAAGAAGGCCGCCCCGAAGAAGGTCGCGAAGAAGAAGTAGTCTCGTAAATGCCATGAGAAGAAGGGGCCGTCGGCCCCTTCTTTTTTGGGTCGCCAGGGGCGTCTGGCGGAGCAGCATGCCGGGGTGGGGCGGGCCATGCTCCGTATTCAGCGCCGCCACATCGGAGCGGGATTCGAACCGCGTCTGGCCTTGCCAGCCGCCGGTCTTGTTCCAGCGCCACAGAGGCTCCACCCCGGGGTGTTCTCCGTATTTGGCGCCGTCCCACCGGGGCGGGATTCGAACTGGTCCGGCTTCGCCGTCCCCGGTCTCGCTCCGACAGCGCCCCGCGCTGTCTCCACGATCCCACTCGGAGGTTCGAATCCTCTCGAAACAATGGGTCAAAACACCAGAAAGGCCCTCTTGCGAGGGCCCTTCTGGTGTTTTGGTCGGCGCGAGAGGATTCGAACCTCCGACCCCTACCACCCCAAGGTAGTGCGCTACCAGGCTGCGCCACGCGCCGTGAACCTTTGACTGTAGAACGGCTGGGCACTCAGGTCAAGGCAATGAGCTCCTAACCGCACCCCACATCGCCGCGCGAGGGGTGCCGGGCGAGCGAGGCGAGGAACGCGAGTCAAAGCGTAGCAGGCACTACGCGCGACGGAGGCTCCAGCTCTGCGAGCCGGAGGCGAGCAGGAGCGGCGCACTGCGCCGCGATCGCTGGAGGTGACGCTGGATCGCCCTCCGCCTGACGGGCCCTGCCCCGCAGGGCCCTCCCGCTCACTGGCGTTCGCGGAGGCGGAGCCTCCCCGCCGCCCCTCGCCCGGAGGGATGAAGCCGGCCGGGCGCCCCGCGGCGTCAGGTCCCTTTGACAACGAGCCACGTTGCCCTGCGGGCCCTTCCTTGCGGTGCATCCTGGCTGGCTTCATCGCGGCACCGTCGGGTGCGGTTAGGAGCTCTTTGGTGGCGCGGATAGGCGTTCGTAGAGGGCCCGCACGGACTTCAGGATGGGTTGCAGGTCAGAGCTGGTGCGGAGGAGCCTGGGGAAGGGGGACTTGACCTTCTGGATCGGGGGGGCCGGCAGCTCCTCTGCTTCGAGGCCCAGGTCGAGGCGCTGAACCAGGTGCCCGTGGGCCAGCAGCTCGGCGCAATCGGCCACCGTGAGGCCTTCCGCCAGCCAACCCTTGATGCGCTTCAGGCGCGGCAGCTCGTCCACATGGTAGTACCGCAGGTTGCCCTTGCTGCGCCGGGGCTTGATGTCGGGAATGACATCTTCCCAGTAGCGCAGGTCCTTGGGGCTGACACCGACCAACTGGGCCGCTTCACCAATTTTGAACCACCGGCGATCCGTCATAGGTTCAGCTTTCCCGGGGCTCGATGCCCAGGGTCTTGAGGCGCTTGTAGAGGTTGGAGCGGTCCATGCCCACCCGCTCGGCCACGCGGGTCATGTTGCCGTTCTGGAGGCGCAACTCGCGCTGGAGGTACTGGGACTCAAACCAGTCCTTGGCGTCCTTGAGGCTGGCGAATTCGGGGAAGGAGAAGGGGTCCTGCTCCGCGAGATGGCGGGCGGCCAGGGGACCCAGGTCGCGAGGACCGATCTCGCTGCCGCGGCCCAGGATGACGGCCCGCTCCATGAGGTTCTTCAACTCGCGCACGTTGCCGGGCCAGTCGTGGCGCAGCAGGGTGTCCTTGGCCTCGGGCCCGAGGTGCCTGGGCGGGCGGCCGTACTGGTGGGCGATGCGGGTGATGAAGGCCTCGGCCAGGGGCAGGATGTCCTCGGGGCGCTCCCGCAGGGGCGGGACGCGCAGGGGCACCACCGCGAGGCGGAAGTAGAGGTCTTCCCGGAAGCGCCCCCGGGTGATCTCGCCGGCCAGATCCTTGTTGGTGGCCGTGATGACCCGCACATCCACGCCCACGGTGCCGCCCCCGCCCACGGGCTCCACCCGGCCCTCCTGGAGGGCGCGTAGGACCTTGGCCTGGGTCTTGAGCGACATGTCGCCCACTTCATCGAGGAAGAGGGTGCCGCCGTCCGCCTCGCGGAACTTGCCCTTCTGGTCGCGCACGGCGCCGGTGAAGGCCCCCTTCTGGTGACCGAACAGCTCGCTTTCAATGAGTTCCTCGGGAATGGCCGCGCAGTTCACTTCGACGAAGGGGGCCCCCCTCCGTGAGCTCTGCATGTGGATGAGGCGGGCCACCTCCTCCTTGCCGCTGCCGTTCTCGCCGGTGAGGAGGACGCGGCCCTCCGTGGGCGCCACCAGTGCCACATCGGCCATGAGCCGTTTCATGGCGGGGCTGTCCGCCAGGAAGAAGCGGCCCCCCTCCACCTCGGCGAGGAGGCGCTGGTTCTCCTGCTCCAGCCGCGACTGGCGCAGGGCATTGCCCACCACCAGGAGGAGCCGGTCGAGATCGATGGGCTTCTCGAGGAAGTCGAAGGCCCCGAGCTTGGTGGCCTGCATGGCCGTGTCGATGCTGGCGTGGCCCGAGATCATCACCACGGGCAGTTCGGGGCGGATCTGCTTGGCCTGCTTCAGGGTCTCGAGGCCGTCCTGCCCCGGGAGCCAGACATCCAGGAGCATGAGCTGGATTCCTTCCCCGTCCGGGTTGTGCAGCAGGTCGATGGCCTGTTCGCCGCGTTCCGCCTTCACCACGTGATGGCCCTCGTCCTTCAGGGCTTCGCCCAGGGACCGCCGGATGCCCGGCTCGTCGTCCACCAGGAGGATCGTTGTGGGGGCGCGCATGAGTCCATGCTGGGCGCGGGCCAAGCCTTTGTCCAGCAGGTGGTTGCCAGGATTTTTGCGAGCGCCTTGTCGATCCCTGGCCCGATGCTCAGGTCGGTTCCTCCCTTCGCGTCCACGCCGCCTGATCACCCCGACAAGGGCCTGCTTAGCCTTTTCACATCAATGGATACGAAGGTCCATGGTCCATGTCGTGCCTTGGATCACAGCCTTCGGCATTCAACTGAAGGCGTCTATTTGCATAATAAAATATAGGCAGGTGATAAATGAGTCATCTATTCCTCGTCGTCCTCATGATCATCGGTGCGGCCGCTGCCACGCCACTTCGCGCCCAGGGCTGGGACGCGGGCAAACACGCCTCCGGCTGGGCCTTCCAGGAAGTGGACGGGTCCTTCATGTTCTTTGATCCCGCCGCCCGCTCCCTCCGCACGTGGATGAAGGGGGGCGGTCTCCTGGCCTCTCTCCCGGTGGCCCTGCCGGCGGACCAGAAATCAGCGGCGGCAAAGCTCTCGGCGGCCCCGCCGAAGGTCGTGTCCGACTACAGTGCCGCGGCGGCCACCCTCTATGGGATTCCCAACCACCAGCGGGTTTCGTCTGCTTCCGCCAAACCCGCCTCGCAGGGCGCTTCGGCAACCCCCTCCCAATGCACCGCCGTGCCCGAACGCTGGGTGCTGGACTCCTACAACCGAGTCTGGATGGTCTGCGAGGGCCGGCTGGCCGTCCTCGGCAAGGAGGGGGCCCCGGTGAACATCCTTCCCATTCCGGGCCCCGTGGAGGACATGGCCGTGGCGCGGGACGGCATCCTCCTCCTCTACCGCACCCTGAAGCCCTACCTGGAAAAGCGGGACCTCAAGACGGGCGCCCTCCTCTGGACCTTCGGGGACAAGAACGAGGTCAAGGAAGCCGCCACCGAGCCTCTGCGGGTGCCCATCAACCGCATGGCTCTGGGGGCCGACGATTCGATCTACATCGCGGAAGGCGCCAGCCTGGCCCTCACGGTGCTCGACCCGATTAAAGGGCCGAAGGATCCCGGGCAGCTCTTCTTCACTTCCCGGAACGCCACCTCTGACCACGCCGTGCTCGGGCCCGTCGGCCGCGGTCCCATGCTCTCCTGGGCCGGCCGCGACGTGATCTTCGGTGTCTTCACGCCGAAGCAAGTCCGCTCCTGTGGTGCGCCGGACTCGAAGGGGCTCCTCCTGGCCCGGTTCGATCTCGCGAGGGGCACCGTGGAGTGGCTGCCCACCTCCCTGGACCAGGGCCATCGCCTGGTGGGGCTCCTCGATACCGAGGCCGTCTTCCTCGCTCCGGACGGTGGCCTGGCCTACACGTCAATTCATTGAATCAAGACTGGGCCTCCGACACCGGGCCCGGGATGGGCCCGATGCGGATGGGCTGTCTCCTGGGGATCAGGCGTGGACGTGGGCCCGGCAGATCCCTTCCTCGCTTTCCGTGAGCCCACCGGCCAGGAACAGGGCCACGGCCTCCTCGGCGGAGACGGCCTGCTGGATCAGGTAGACCTTCATCCCGGCGCTTCTCAGGGCATTCCAGGCGCCCGCGCCCATGCCCCGGCTGAGGACCACGGAGCAGTCGTGGAGCAGGGCGGTGAAGCCGCCGTGATCGTGATGGCCGTGTCCTTGGCCATGTCCGGCGTGCCCGTGTTCCTGATGACCGTGGGCCTGATGGCCATGGACGTTGGGGCGGACCTCGCGGTGGCGGATCTGGCCGTTTTCGATGTCGAACACGAGGAAGGCCTTGCTGCGGCCGAAGTGGGCGGACAGGGTCTGCTCGTCCATGGTGGGAATGGCGATTTTCATGGGATCTCCTTGGGTGGATGGGCGGTTTGAGGAGGCCGCCCCCTCCTCCGACGGGTTCAGGCGGGAGGGGCCGCCCTCGATCCTCAAGGCCTGGCCTTCGACCAGGGCCCGGGTGACCTTCCGGTGGGCCCCATCCAGCAGCCGCCCGAAGGTCTGGCGGGAGATGGCCATCCACTCGGCGGCGTCCTGCTGGTAGAGCCCCATCCCGTGAGCCAGGCGCAGGGCCTCCAGTTCCTCCAGAGAGAGGACGATCTCGTTTAGCTGGGAAAGGGGGATGCCCTGGGGCTTGAAGATGCGGCAGGCGGGCAAAGCCTGGACCTTCTTGCAGCAGAAAGGGCGGGGCATGGACACCTCTTAGTCAATTATGAGCTTATGCCCAAAACGCGCCATGGTTTTTCGGCAGATTTCCCGGCCGTACAGGGCGGGAGCCCCAGGATGGGGCCCCCGAAAAACATGGAATTCCGATGGTGGCTGGGTAGACCCGGAGCTACGCGTTCTCGTCGTAGTAATCCTCATCTTCGAGGTCTTCCCATCCCAGGATCATCGCCTTGATGTTGGTCGTGGGTGTGTGGCCGGTGGTCGTCAGGTAGATGTGCCCGAACAGGAAGGCCACCAGGCCGAAGGCGCCGAGGACGTGCACCACGGCGATGAACCAGAGGGCGGAGGGAGACCAGCCATAGGCGTGCTGCAGGTTCGGGTAGTAGTAGAAGAGGGCGCCGGTGGTGACCTGCACCGGGATGATCATGACCTTGAAGCCCAGGTAGGCCAGGCGCTGCAGGGGATTCAACTTGGCCATCCGGTGCTTCTTCACCGGGTGGGGAGCCCCCTTGAAGATGTCGGTGAGGTAGAAGGCCACCATCTCCTTGAGGAACTTCCGGGTCGGGATGTACTGGCGCCATTCGCCCGTGGTGATGTGCCAGAAGATGGCGAAGACGATGAGGGTCACCAGGGCCACGGCCAGGACATTGTGGACCGTGACGGCCCGCTGGAAGCCGAAGATGTGGGGCATGAGACCCCGGATCTCAAAGCCCGTCAGCATCATGGTGATGATGATCAGGGCCTGGGCCCAGTGCCAGAAACGCTCGAACTTTTCATACAGGACAACGCGTCGCATGATGCCTCCTAGTGGCGCCCGTGAAGGTAGCGGATGACGCCGTGGATACCCACGCCGAGGATGGTCAGGATGATGACGGCGAAGCCGATGAAATCGACGCCTTTGCCGCGGTCACGACCGATGAGGTAGAAGCCCGGGACATTGGCAAGCCGGCCCTTCTTGGAATGGCACTCGGTGCAGGTGAGGGCCTGCTCCTTGGGGGCGACCATGTGGGTGATGGGCCACAGCATGGTGGTGCGGACGAAATCGTACTTGCCGCTATAGGGGAGGCCCGCGGTGGCCATGCCCATCTTGATGGCCGGTTCCCACTTCCAGTCACCCCAGAAGGCGCCCGATCCGGCCGGGCCGGCGGTATAGGGGGCGATCAGCTTGTTCAGGACGGGGTCATAGGGCTGCTTTCCTTCGTGGAACTTGAAGGGCCAGATCTTCGCATTGGGATCCGCGTAGGAACCCTCGACCGGATTCAGGACGTAGGAGTCATTGGCGGTCTTGGGGGGCGTGATGGTATCCGTCAGGCGGGTGAACTTCATGTTGCCGTTGTACCAGACGTAGTTTGGAACCACGTTCCGGCCCCAGGTCATCTCGCCGTGCATGCTGTTGTAGATCTCGAAGCCGTTGGCGTCCTCTTCCTTGTACGGCTTGCCATCCTTCAGGCGGCCGGAAGTGGACCAATCCCACCAGAGGTTGCTGCCGAGGGTGCCGCGGGCGAAGGCCGGGATGTGGCAGGTCTGGCAGGCCACCTTCTGGTAGTGGCGGTTCAGGATGTAGGACTTGTGGGGCGCTTCGGTGTGGCAGGCCGAGCAGGCCATGCGGGACACTTCTTCGCCGGGATACTTGGGCTGCTCACGCTTGTCGGCGGGGATCACGTAGTCCGGTCCCCCCACCTGGTGGCTGTTGGAGGCATGGCAGTCGACGCAATACATGCCCGCGCCCTGCTGGGACATGTGCACATCCTCGGCCCGCGGGGCGGTGAGGATGGTGTCATCCAGGTCGCCATGCTTGGTGGCGTCGGCGCCGCCGCCGAAGAAGTGGCAGACGCCGCAGTTCTTCAGGTTGGGGCGGCCCACTTTCTGGGCCACATCGGCCAGCGGGACGGCGGGATTGGGCATGCCGGCGTCGACTTTCTCATAGTCGCCGGTGGTGTCATGGCAGACGAGGCAGTCGACGTTCTCGGGGTTGGAGAAATCGAAGGTCTTGTCCTTGTATCCATAACCCGCATGGCAGCGGGCGCAGGAGGCGGTGTTGCCACCGATGGTGGAAATGCAGAAGTTGTTGACCAGATGCGTGGCCTTGCCATAGCCTTCGAGCCCGTTCTCCGGGACGCGCCACTGCCAGTGCTGGGTGGCCATGACCTGCTGGGCGGCCTTGGTGTGGCAGCTGAGGCAGGCCCGGGTGACGGCAGATCCATCGCCGTCCTTGAAAGGACCCTGGAGGATCTTGAACTTGCTGTGGTCCGCCGTCTGAGCCTTGTCCTGCTTCGCATGGACACCCAGGTAGGAACCGTGCCCACTGGGCGCGGGCGAGGTCGCGGGCTCCTGGGCGCCGAGCGACAGGGGAACCAGGACGAGCAGGCCCGCAAGGAGCTGAAGAATCCGCCTCATCCGGGGCGGGGATGGTTTTCGGGGGGGATGAGGCATGGACGCTCCTGGACGAGAAAGGGCAAAGATGATCTGGAACCGCTGGACCGGGTTGGCTCCAAGGCGCCCTTCGCGGGCTTGGTGATGCCCGCGAAGGGACTCGGTTCCGGGTGGTGCCTCCGGGCTGGCTGCTCCCGGAGGGGGAAGGTCAGAACTTCACTTCGATGGCGGCGTAGTAGTTCTTGACCGTGGACGGGTAGGAGTACTGGAGCAGGGGGTTGTTGTTCAGGTTGTAGGAGGCCTCCCAGCTCTGGCCGGGCATCGCCGCAGGGTCGATCTGCCAGCCGCTGAAGGCGTGGGTGTAGTTGTAGTCGATGTAGCCCACCCGGAAGGAGGCGTTGTGGGCGAACTGCCACTGGATGTAGCCCTCCCAGACGTCCCCACGGGCCCCGAGCTTGTCGGTGTACTCGCCGGTGGCGGGCGTGTAGGTGAACCAGCGCGGTGACCCGTGGTTGAACTCCAGGCCGAACCCGAGGGTCGGGGTGGGGTCGTAGCGCATGCCGGCATAGTAGGCCGAGGCCGTTTCGCTGTGGTTGGCGTCGCCCATCAGTCCGCCGAAGCCGGAGAGCTGCTGGAGGCCGGTGGGGTACCCGGCGGGCATGGCGTTCGGGAAGTTCCAGTAGGCGCCGTACTGCGAGGACTGTCCGTTCGGGTGGCTCTTGAGGTAGCCGCCGCTCACGAAATAGGTGAACTGGTCACCGATCTTGTGCTTCCAGGTGGCGGTCACCTGGTCCATGTCGCCGAGGTTGGCGGTGGCGGTGACGTACTGGGTGGAGGGCGTCATCCCCGGGATCGGGAAGTTGATGGTGCTGCCGAAGGGGATGTCGGTCATGTTGCCGAGCCGGTTGTAGCCCAGGTAGAGGTTCGCGCTCTGGACCGTATCGCCGATCTGGAAGAGCAGGGGCATGTCGTACATGGCACCCAGCACCGTGGTGTCCTTCAGGGGGCCGATGGTGCCCACCTGCGGGGTGATGGCGGAGGGATTGGTCCCGTTGAAGCCGGTGAAGTTCATGCCCACGACGGTCTGGTTCTGCTTGACCGCACCGCCGCCGCCGAAGCCGCTCTCGTAGCCCACGCCGTAGCAGAAGCCGAGCAGGGTGCCATCGGGGAAGCCGATCTTCTCGAGCTGGAACTTCCAGCCGATGCCGTCGATGGTGGCGTTCACGGCCAGGGCCTGGGGCGTGGCGTTGCGCTCGCTGCCTTCGCGGACTTCGAGGGGCGGGCCATCCGTGGTGTTCTGGCGGCCGATGGAGAGGATGCTGGCCACCGCCGGGAAGTGGTAGACCAGGCTGGCCCGCTCCACCAGGAGGGCGTCCGTGGCGGGCACCTGGCCGGCGGTGAAGGAGGTGGCGATGGTGTTGGGCGAGCCGTTGAAGGTGGGCACGTCCGCCCCGCCGGCGATCTTGTACATCACGAGCCGGCCCATGATCTTGGCGTTCTCGTTGATGGTGATGCCCATGTTCAGGCGGAGCCGGGTGGACCACTGGACGGAGTTCGTCCAGTCCTGGGCGGGCACCTGGGTGGGAGGAATCAGCATGGGCATGCCGGCCGCGGGGCCCGAAGGCGTCGCCATGAACCCGTTGAACTGCTGGTAGGGCTTGAAGTGCTCCTGGGCGCCATCGAAGCGGGTGCGGAGGTCGCCGCCCCACTGGATGTTGTCGCCGGCGACCTTGGTTTCGACCTTCACGAGGCGGGTATCCACTTCCTGGGCCGCGGTGGCCTTTTCTTCAACCGCCTTCAGCTGGATCTTCAGATTCTCGATCTCCTTCTGAAGGTCCTGGTTGGACTGGGCGCTCAGGGCCACGGGCGCCAGCATGGCGACGAGGGCGAGCATGATGCGGGAGTTCATGGGGTGTTCTCCTGGTTGAGGGGTGGTTGGGGTGGGGGAGAGGGGCCGCTGCTGGCGGGCTCAGCCGCAGGTCATGGGCTGGGGCGAATCGGAGGCGTGGGCCGTCAGGAAGGTCTGGATGTCCTTCACCTGATCGGGCTTGGCGACCTTGCTCAGGGGCTCGGTGCCCTTGTTGTGCTTGCCGGCGGCGAAATAGGCCTTCCACTGGGCCTGGGTCTTGATGAGGGGCGTGACTTCCTTGCCCACGCCACCGGCCGCGTGGCAGGACTTGCAACTCTTCTTGAAGTAGTACTTGCCCTTGGTGTCGCTGCCGCCTTCGGCGAGGAGGGGCAGGCCGATCAGGGTGATGACGGCGAGGGCCTTCAGTGTGTGGCGCATGGAGCGGTTCCTTTCTGGAAGGGAGTTGGAGACAGGGCGCAGCCAGCCCGCGGGACGGGAGGATGCTGGGATCCCGGGATCCGCCCGACCTGGTAAGAGGCAGGCGTGATGGGACCTCGCGATTGATGATGATTAGGTTGTTAACAAGATCAAGTCGTTCGTGACTATCATCACTATTAATTAAATAACCACACAGTAATTTGATTTTGATCGCCGGATTGGCACGAATCTGGGGCCCTCCATTTAGGTGGAGGAAGGGCTGGTATGGTGGGGGTCCGAGGTGGCCCCCATGGACGAGACAAGACGGCTGCCCACGCCGGATCAGGACGCCGCCCTGACCCCGATCATGGGCGACTTCCTCCGGCGGCAGGTGCTGGTCTGCACCGCGAAAAGCTGCGCGGCCAACGGCTCGGAAGCCGTCCTGGAGGCCTTCAAGGCCCGGCTGATCGAGGAGAACCTCCTGTTCTACAAGGGCAATCGGGAGGGGGAGGTGCAGTGTTGCCACTGCGGCTCGGTGGGGTTCTGCGCCATCGGCCCGGCCGTGCTGGTCTATCCGGACGGCATCTGGTACGCCCATGTGACGCCGGCGGACGTACCCGAGATCATCGAGAGCCATCTCAAGGGCGGTGTGCCCGTGGAGCGCCTGGTGAGGAAGCGGCTGGGCTGATCCCGCGTGGCCCTTGGCCGTGAGACCATGGGGCCATGCTTGTGGACGCGCACTGTCACCTCACGGGATCCCACCTGGCGGCGGACCAGGTGGAAGCCACGCTCCTGCGGGCCAAGGAGCACGGGGTGACCGGCTTCATCGCGGTGGGGACGGACCTGGAGGATTCCCGGGCCGTGCTGGATCTGGCCACCCGGGTGCCCGGCGTCCAGGCCAGCCTGGGTGTGCACCCCCACGAGGCGAAGAGCTGGTCGCCGGAAACGGAAGCCGCCCTCCGGCTGATGGCGGCCGACCCCTCGGTGCGCTTCATCGGCGAGACGGGACTCGACTGGCACTACGACCTGAGCCCGAGGGAGGACCAGGAGGCCGCGTTTCGAGCCCAGATCCGCCTGGCCAAGGCCCTCCGCAAGCCCCTGATGATCCACACCCGGTCGGCACCGGAAGCCACCCTCCGCATCCTGGAGGAAGAGGGGGCGGGGGCGGTGCGGGGCATCATCCACTGCTTCAGCGAAGATCGGCCCTTCGCCGGGCGCGCGCTGGACCTGGGGTTCTACCTGAGCTTCTCCGGCATCGCCACCTTCAAGAAGGCCGAAGCGGTGCGTGACGTGGCGGCCTGGGCCCCCGAGGATCGCATCCTGGTGGAGACCGACGCGCCCTTCCTGGCGCCGGTGCCCTACCGGGGGAAGCCCAACGAGCCCGGCTTCGTGCGGTTCACGGCCGCGGCCGTGGCGGAGCTGCGGGGGATCTCCACCGAGCAACTGGCCGAACGGACCACCCGCAACCTGGAGGCCCTGTGCGGCTGGGCGCCTTCCTCCTGATGGGGGCGGCCCTGGCCGCCTCCAGCCTCGCCGCCCAGGGGCATCAGGCCCTGCCCTGGGAGCGGCTCGCCCCCCTGGACTGGCAGGTCGGCTCAGGCTCAGGTCGAGCCGAAGCGCCTTCGGACCCGGTGCCTTCCAGCGGCCCGTTGCAGGTCCGGCTTGCGGGGGACGGCACCCTCAGCCTCCTGGACGCCCGCGGGATCATCCGGCTGAAGACCGGCCTTCCGGGGCGCCCCTTGAAGGCCTGGCGGGACGGGGGCGTCCCGCTGGCACCGCCTTTCGGCACCTGGCTGTTTCCGGGGGATTCGCCCTTGAGCCAGGGGCTGGGCGGGCTCCAGTGGGTCGCGGAGGACTTCCGCCCCTTCCTGCGGGGCCTGCTCTGGATCCTCGAGGATGGTGAGGCCGTCCTCACCGTGGTCCATCCAGCCACGGCGCAGGTCCTGCAACTGCCCCTGCCGCCGGGGCGGGACCTGAGCCTGCGCTTTCTTCCGGACCGCCTTGAGGTGGGGGCCGGAGATGTGGACCGGGGGGCCCCGCGGCAATGGTCCATCCCCTGGATCGGCCTGTTGCCTCGCCTGGCGGCCCTGGGACCCCAGGCCGATCACAGCAAGCCCGGAACCGCCCTCATCCCCTTCCCGAAGGACTAAGAGTGCCTAACGAAACCCCGACGAGGCGCCGTGGGGTTTCGTTAGGCACTCTAAAGGCCGAACCCTGGCACGACCCTCGCTGTTCTCGTCCGGAACCCGGTCCCCGGGGATCTGGCATCCTTTCCTGCGGAGGGCTCATGAACCCGACCTTCACCCACGCCCGACTCGCTGTACTGCTGCTTCCGGCGGTTCTCCTCATGGCGGGTCCCCAGGTTCCGCCGCCGCCCGCCCGGATTCCGCCTCCACCGCCGTCCCAGCTGCCGGATCCAGACCAGGATGAGGAGGACACCTACCAGGGAGAAGCGCCCGATCGCTATGCCATGGTGCGGATCGTGGAGGGGGAAGTTCATATCCGCAAGGGCGAGCTGGACGAGCTGCTGAGCCGGGGCACACCCATTGCCGAGGGCGATGTCGTGGAAAGCCGCGGCCGTGGCGTTCTGCAACTGGGCGACGGCACTCGCGTGGTTTTTGGCGGCGCCACCCGCTTCACCGTGGCCGCCCTCTTCACCGACCTGAAGGGCGAGAAGCAGGTGCTCCTCCGGCTGGACTACGGCCGGCTCCGCGTGCTGCTGGGGGGACAGTCCGATGCCCGGTTCCGGGTGGACACCCCGTCCGGCTCAACCACCTGCTACGACATGGGCGCCTTCACCCTGGAGGTGGACCGGGACCAGGTCGTGCGGCTGAAGGTCCTCAGCGGACGCGTGGCCTTCGCCAACGCCCGGACCGAGGGGCGGATCAACGCGGGAGAGCGGTTGACGGTGTACAGCGCCCAGGACAGCCTCGACCGGGTGCGCGACTTCAATACCTACGATGGCGATGACTTCGACCGCTGGAGCGACCGTGCCGTGGTGATTCCGCGCGGCGAGAGCTGGGACCGCGTCCCGCCCGAGCTCCGCTACTACGCGGACGAGCTGGACGGTCACGGCCGCTGGATCGAGTCCGACGAGTTCGGATGGGTCTGGCAGCCCGCCGGCGTGGCCGAGGATTGGCGCCCCTACGCCGACGGGCGCTGGGCGCCCTACCCGGGGGGCATGACCTGGGTGTCCGACGAGCCCTGGGCCTACGTCGCCTACCACCATGGCCGCTGGCACTGGGGCGCGGGACTGGGCTGGTGCTGGATCCCCGGGGTCAACTACAGCCCGGCCTGGGTGGCCTGGAACAACACGCCGGGCTACTGTGGGTGGGCGCCCCTCGGCTACTACAACACCCCCTGCACCTGGGGCTACGGGGCCTGGAGAGGAGGGTATGCCTGGAACGTGGTGTCCATCAACTTCATCAATGCGCCCAACGTCCGGACGCGGATCTATTCGGATGCCCATGTCCTCGGGGCCTTTAATGGCCCAGGGGGTGGTCGCGACCTCCGGGCCCCCTGGCGGCGGTCTCCGCTGATGGTGTCGAATGGGGAATTCCGCAATCCCGTCCAGGTCCAGACCGCCTTCCGTCGGGACGTGGGCCGGGAGCGGCTGGTCGCCTACGAGCGCCAGGCCCAGGCCGCCACGGGACGGACCATCCTCCGCCATGACATGACCCCCCCGCCCAGCCGGGGCCCCCGTCCCCTGGGAGATGGCGGCCCGGCGAGGGTCCCCTTCGAGGACCGCCGCCGAACCATCTCCACCGAACACCCGATCGCGCCCCGGGACCGGCCCGTGGATCCCCGTTCCCGCATCGAGGACCGGCGCCCCGATCCGGCGCCCGCCCGACCCGTGGATCCCCGCTCCCGCATCGAGGACCGGCGCCCCGATCCGGCGCCCGCCCGACCCGTGGATCCCCGTTCCCGCTTCGAGGACCGGCGCCCGGATCCGGCGCCCGCCCGGCCCGTGGATCCCCGTTCCCGCATGGAGGATCGGCGCCCCGATCCGGCGCCCGCCCGACCTGCGGACTCGCGTCCCAGGATCGATGAGCGCCGCCCGGACCCCCCGAAGGCACCGGAGAGGGAGGCTCGGCCCGTTCAAAGGCCGGAGCCGGCCCGGGAAAAGCCCCACGAGGAGAAGAAGCGCGACTAGAAGCCACTGAAATCATGCGAAAGGGCCCCGTTCGGGGTAATGCCGTTCACTTAAGGAGAACAGGGGCCCAACCGCCCCTGTTTCTTTTTTTTGCGAACCTTCTTCGAGCCACGATCCTTCTTCACACCTTTTGAATTGACGAATGAGTAGCGGACATCGTACTTGTTTGGCCTCGACTTGATCACGCGGGGGAAGCGACGACCTTCCCGTTCCGGGAGTAGTTCCTTGGCAAGCTGGATGCGACGGCGATGGATGAGTCCGCCAGGGATTTCAGTTGTGCCTGGGGCAACAGCTTCAACTATCAGCTCGTCTTGTAGAAGCTCCAGTGCCCTCTTGAAACTCAACCTCCTCGGAGAGACGTCTCTTAAGGCCGCCGATTCCACCATCGACAACCTCACAAGGTTGTAACCGATGAATGCACCCCATACCTCTTGCTTGATCCCCTCCACGGTGAGGGACCGCAGGGTCAGGGAGTTCAGGAACATTCGAACCTTGACCTCAAGGTAACTGGTCTCCACTTCCCATCGCTGGGTATAAAGCGAGCAAATCTCGTGCGCAGGGTATTCCTGCTCGTCCAGCAGAGATGTGAGCAAGACTCGAGGGTTGTCGTCCAAGTCGTAGGTTCTGATGGCTCGCGCTATCCATTTCTTGGGGAGGTTGGGTGATTTAAGTCTGGCTTGTCTCGATACCGTCATTTCGACCAGGGCATCCTCATCGGTTCCCGAGATGACCTCCCAGCGATGATTACTTCGCGCTGGGATTAGGAAATGCCGCGATTCCCCCACGGTTGACAGCCCAAGAAGGATGGCTGCTGAAATGAATCCCTTGTCGAATATGGTGAGGGAATGACCGGGGATTCTTGGGATCAGGTCTGCGACGTAGCGCATTTCGTTGATGTTGTAGCTTCCAAAGGCCGCGTCCGCCATAATTCTTGTAGGAAGGTATGTTAATGTTACGCCTCGGACCTGCGGGTAGGAAGACCGTTTGCCGCTCTCGAATGCCTGGGCCCCAAATTTCCTCAGCATCTCGGGCGTGTCTGGGGTCTTTATCGTGGTCCCGTCTACAGCCCAGAGGGTCAGGCCTTTCCAGGCCTGATCGGGGGACTGATTCGCGGTCCATGCGGCGGCCGATCTACGAAACAGCTCTTGGAATGGGGCAACACCAGCTCTTTGTCGAGCCTGGGCGATTGCGCTCTTGGAGGCGAAGCCGCCCGTGCTACTTGGAAGAGCCAAGTCGAGGGCCTCGACAACCCCAGAGATTGACCTTCCCCGGAAGATTGAGAGGCAGATGACGATCCAGACCACGATATCCGCTGGCAGGCGGCGCCGGCGGATGGTGGTTTTGCCTGTATCGCCTAGGACTTGCAGGATCCACTCCATCGGTAGATGGACTCCCAGGTGGCCCAGAGCGCTCACGATTCTTTGAGGAAATAGGCTTGGCCCCGGAAGGGGTATGTAACGACCACCCCTGGGCCCGTCGTGGTTTCCCTAGCTTCCCCAGCGACTGGGCTGGGGATATTTACGCTAGAACCTTGCCTACCCCCCATAAGGGGGATATCTTGGGGTTCGGAGTTCATGACCTGGATTCCCTTCCATGTAGTGATCGAGGACGGGTGCCTGCCCGTCCTCGACTCGTTTAGGGTGGATCACCATCCCTCCACTGCGGAGGGCAGCGTTCTGGCCACAAATAGGTCCAGCTGGTGTTGAGGATTTCCGCCACTCGCTCCCGAAGCCGAAGCGAGCTTCCTGTCCTTAGTCCATAGGACACCCCGCTGGGGGACATACCAAGGTCCTCTGCGAGCCGACGCAGGGACCAGCCCTTGGCACTGAGGGCCAGACCGATGTCCTCGGGAGACCAGGGAGGGTGTGCAGGCATGTGCAGATCTTTCGAGAAGTGAGCAGGGGTCCGCAGACTTGAACAGTTTGAAAAGCTCTCGTTAGTTTTTATAGGCCAATTTTGCCCATAGCTGAGAGAGTTAATAGGAAATGGGTATATTCAAAGTCATGCCCAAAAAAAACAAACCACGAAAGCTTGATTCACCTCCGAGACCATTTCAAAGGGCGGAGGAAACTTTCCTATTGATCTATTGGCTATGGTCTAAAGAATTCAGTATCAATCACATAGCTAAAGAGATGGAGCTATCAACTCGAACGGTAGCTGGATATCTACGACGTCTCAGAACCCGGATCGGAGAGTCAGCGCCGGCATATACAGGTCGATTGGCCGGTGTAGTGCACGTGGACGCATGGGTCTACAAGCCGAGGTTGAATCTGCCCCCTCCCAAACGCTCTTATCCACCGAAACGCCCCTTGCTCCTGGGGATGTTGAGCGCAGAAGACCAACTTCGCCTTTTTATGATCTCGAGCAGGAGCCGTGCGGAGATCTATCCCTTAATCAAGATGCATGTTGAGCGAGGAACAAAGATCATTACCAACAAATCAAAGGTGTACACGGGCCTGCGAAAGGATGGATATCCAGACCTGGTTCAGAAGAGTCCCGAGGAACTCATGTGGGACTGGGAAACCAAAAAAGAGAAACCGAATCTTTATCTCATTTGGGATCGCATCCGGTCGGAGATGAAGGCCGCACGAGGCGTGCGAAACATCAATTTTCTCCCACGTGTACGTGAGGTCGAACTCCGATGGGCTTTTCGGGATTTACCCACGGTTCGCCTCTTTAGGCATGTGATCGCCTTGATGTATGCCTAGGCATCTTCTTTCAACCCGAAAACACGGGACTCGAGCGTCAAATCCAATTCTCGTTCATTCCTGTCTGCGGCAGTACCTTGGCTTTAAAGATTTTATCAATTGCGCCTCCATACCAGCTCGCTCTTCCTCGTTCCAAGCACATGCCATAACAACATCATCAAGAGTTCCTTTATCAATATCTTCTAAATAGCTATTGATCCAACCGCGTTCTCCAGGGCGGCACCAGTGCGTCTGCATACGATTCCATAGATTCGCAGCTTTCCCTACATACAGGGCAACGATTCCGTTTTTGGATCGACTGTAAAAAAGGTACACGCCAGAAACGACTGACTGATCCGGAAGCTTGAATGGGTTCTTCTCGCCTGTGATTTGACGTTCTCCAAGGTCGAATACGCAAGGATCAATAGACCAATTCGGTGGACGAACGCCATTAGCAGCAAGCCATTGGATCAAATCCTGATCATGGAGGTCCTCGTGGCCACTGGTTCCATAGTCAAGAGATTCAGAATGACTAAGGAGGGGATCATTCTCGGCGGGGATCATCCCTCGATTATCCACCCTGCCGCAATTGACCATGAAAACCATAAGAACTCGCGAGGGGAGGCGATCTGCTGACCTTAGAGTTGTCGCTATAGAGGGATTGACCTGGGGATCGAATTGCTAGCCTGGATGCCAGCTCCGTCGGTCATTACTGTTGTGCCACAAGGGTTGTTGACCTGGAGGGATTTAGATACAATTGTAGGCATCCACCCTGAAAGTGTACTTCCCGGATTGATGACAGCGAATGAGCCATCGAGGTTACACGCATGCCCTATGACACAGAATTGATAAATGGTGGCACCGGTATCCTGCGAACTTGGAACGGGGATATCACCGGGAAGGAAATGATCGAAGCCGGGCTAAAGAACAGGGATTTAGACCTCAACTGGAGTCTGATCACTCACTTCATCCTGAACCTAGAAGGCGTCACTAAATTCGATGTGTCCTCAGTCGACATTCAACAGCTGGTAGAGATCAACAAGAACCAGCTTGATTTGCTAATCGGGATTCGCGTTTTGGCTGTGGCCGCCCCTGAAGATGTTCAGTTCGGGTTAGTTCGAATGTATGAGGGTTACAATGCTTTACCAGCATTGAACATTCGCATCTTCAGGACCATGGCGGAATTATGGGGATGGCTGGTCTCGTCAGAATTTGTCAGATCCTGACTTTTCCGCCTCCTCCGGCATTGCCTTCCGATCCTCCTCCTCTTCTCGCTTCCTCGGCTCACGTGGCTGGGCCCTATGAACTCCTCCTCGTCATCCATCGATGAGCTTGGTGTGCAGTTCCTTGCCTAATTTAAAGTAGGCCACCCGCTTGGCTGGAATCACTATTCTCTCACCATTGCGGGGGTTACGGCCCTGACGAGCTTTTCGCTCCCGCAGACGGAAACTGCCGAACCCACGCAACTCGACGCCACCACCGGTCCGGAGGGACTCGATGATGCTCTCCAAGAAGGTGCTCACCAGAAGGCCAGCATCCTTTTTACCCATCTCCAAATGCTCCATGAGGTGACGGGACAGGTCGGCTTTGGTGAGTGTCTCCGGTGTATTCATGGGAGGCTCCTGGGCGTAAAAACGAAATGGGTAGGAAACCCATGAAAGGCTATTCTGGTTCAAGAAGCAAGGAATTTGCTGCCCTAAGCCTTTAACAAGGGGGAGTTGGAGTTCAACTAGCATTTATCTAAGATGTTCTAATCTAGTATGAAGAGGGACGTCACGTCCGGACGATCCTGTTATCAGGAGATTCAAAATGCCAAACTTTGTCTCTGCCATGAAGGATGAGGTTCTACGCCTAGCTCGGAAGGAAGTCCGCAGGGAACTAGAGGGGCTCAAGAAGGCTTCAGCCCAGTATCGATCTGACATCGCGGAACTGAAGCGACGGGTGGTTGTTTTAGAGAAGCAGCATGCCCGGCTTGAGAAGAAGGGATCCAAGAAGGTGTCCGTAGAGCCGGAAGGAGATGGGACTGCCCGCTTCCGGTTCAGTGCTAAGAGGCTCGCCGCCCACAGGGAAAAGCTTGGGGTGTCTGCTGGGGATATGGGGACTCTACTGGGTGTGTCAGCGCAGACCATCTACAACTGGGAGGCAGGGAAGTCTCGGCCACGGCAGCAGCAGCTGGCTGCCATAGCGGCCATCAGAAAGTTGGGCAAGAGGGCTGTCCAGGCCCAGTTAGCTGGTCAGGCCTAAAAACCCAGCCAGAAGGTCATACTCCTCACTCCTGGGTCAGCTTTAATACTGGGGGGGGGTGAATCTTGGCTTCAGGTTGGATTACCCTTTTGGGTTCTCTGCCCAAATTCCGAATGACCAGTGTGCTCCCAAGGGGACCCTATATCTCCCAGTATCAAGTGTCGAGAACTTGTTTTTGGTTTGTCGGTTTCGGGTGGACAACATTACCTAGACGTCCAGGCTGTTGAGAACCTCTTGGAGGTATACGCGCGACTTCGATGGGTAGTGCTTGAACTTTAGGTCCTGGAACCCAACGCCTACGACCCTTCCAAGGGCATCCGGTTCGAGATAATACATGGACCCTTCTAGGGAAATCACCTTGTCGGCCAAGAGGCGCTCGCGAAGTGCAATACCAATAGCTCCCTTTGTCATTCGGAAGTGCTCCACCTTCCCCTTGTACCGTGCAAGCCTGCCCTTGCTGTGGGAACGGAAAGAGATGCAGAGGCGGCGGAGCCCACGCTGGACTTCGGCCATGCGAGGATCGGAGTCCTCACTGGCATCAGAAGAGAACGGAGTCCATGGGTAAACCTTGGATTCGGGCCAGGCAAGTTGTAGCTTCGCTCCCGTGCGGACAATTGGAGGACGAAGGCCTGGATCAGCCAAGGCCTCTGCGGCTTCAAGATACACGGTCTGATCCACTGCCCCGGCGTGATCAGGTTTGACTACTAACTCGGAACAATTGATTGCCAATGTGCGAGAGTGGATGGCAACAGGTGCGACCAGTTCCAATTGGCCTCCTTCGCCAAGCTCAACATCGGTTGCTTCTGCGTCAACATTGACGCCGCTTACCCGTCGGCCCAAACGAAGAGTGCTGCCACTAGTCGTTTCGAAGTCGTAGCGCTTCTCGACTCCGTCCTGCCGGATAACAGTCATTTCCACTTCCAGCGATTCTTCGCCCTCGGCTGATAGCCGCACCACATCGCCCACACCCGCAGTGGCCTCAAGCGAAGCGTACAAGAGGCCCACATGCTCTGCAGGGCTCTTCTTTGTTTTGCCTGATGCTTCGCGATAGAATTCAAGCAGAAACGGATTGGGTGTGTTTGGGCCGCTGCCGGCCATCCGTTCGGCTGCTCTCACGAGCTGCGTATCGTCCCCCGTGAGTGCAGCAGCGAGAATACTGGCTGCGAATACCGCTCCCGAGGGTTTGGGTTCCTTGCTGTCAAGGAAAGGATGCTGTGGCAAGAGACTCTGAACTGCATCCTCGTATGTTGCAACCGCATGCTGGGGAAGACCAGCAGGCATTTGAGGCGTACCAGTCCTAAGAACTAGCGACGCAAGTCTCGATAGCTGTTCGGCCGACCCATAGAGCCCGTAGGTGCTAACCCCGGGGAGACTTACTGCTAATTGAGCTGCCAACTTGCTGGATTCACGAATCATCACTTCAGACGTTACGCGCCCTAGGATCTGACCCTGAAGGATCGACTTCATAGCCTCGCCAATCTTGATGGGATTGGATTCCGATGCAATGACTGTCGCTACTGCATCCAGCACGGGTGCGTAACCCACGAACTGGCGACCATCAGCGCTTGTCGCAGTGGTCAAGTGGTCCACTAGGAACTGCGCAGCTTCCTCGTACACGGAGCAGTGATTACTAAGTGCCTCTGCCAAATGCGGATAGATCTTCATTCCTGAAATTGAATCTTTCGTAAGGGCGAGGCGATTGAGGGCGACCAATACGAACGCTTTAGCCTGGTCCGCGTCGAAGAGTTCGATGTCGAAGATCGGCGGATTGAGTCCCGACTTGTCGTTAAGGATCGCCCAAGCCTCCTCGATTATTCCAACTCGACCAAGCAGAACAAGCGGAACTTTATGACTTCCTGCTACGTTGGCGACATCTGCTAGGAAGTCTTCGAACGATGTTTGGGTTACGCGCAAGCGCGCCTCGTCTAGAGCATCTATGAGCAGAGTCGATGAGCCGTGTTGCCACGCGTCCCATAGGCGGCCATTCACCATGCCACCGACTAGGTAGTTGCCAGCTACTGTAGCCGCTGCGGCGAGATCCAAGTAGATAGCATTGGTTGCCGCACAAATCTCGCGCGCCAAGGTTGACTTACCCACAGCGCCGGGGGCTGCGATTAGCCACACACTCTGGGAGAGGTCATTGAAGTCGCGGCGAAGCGAAAGGCTGGCTTCAACGAAGGAACTTGCGTGCTCAGCGGAAGGGTTCCAGCCGGGCAGCTGTCTCGGAGGGGTTTGAGCCGCGACTGAAGCAAATCGCGGGCGCCAAAACTTCTCAATGGAATATTCCATGTCGTCTCCATATCGCCAATGTGAACCGCCCGAAATTTCTTGGACAGTGGGTCTAGTGTATTCACGCGGCAACCCTGCGGCCAAGGAGATCCTGACGGGCCTTGGCGGGAGACCGGTGGTTGTGGCGCTCGATGAGTCAGTGGCGGTTGTAGAGGTCATGGAAGTCTTGTAGGGCTTGCTTCAGGTCCCACCACCTCCCCTAGCAGGCTGTGTCGTGAACGAAATGACGTTCGGGGTAGGGAGCACAATTTGTCCGATTCCACTCCGATTTGGCCTCATTTAAGTGGTGAAAATGGCCAATCTGACAGGCTGGCGAAACCATAAGAGGGCGGTTTAGGTCCAGTTAGCTGGTCAGGCCTAGAAACCCAGATAGAAGGTCATACTCCTCACTCCTGGTTCGGCTTCGGGACGCCAGATAAACGATCTCATGCCTGAGGCCCCGACAATGATGCAATGCTTACGCCGGCGTCTTCCCGCTGATAATCCTTGCATGCCTTGAAATTTCCGAGTCCGGGAGTCGACCCATGGCAGGATCCAAGCCCTCCGTAAAAGAGCTCGCGAACAAGGTCGATGAGGCCTGGTTCTCTCGCGACATGTCGAAGCTTCAGGAATGCATCGACCTGATCAAGGACCAGCTGCAGGAAGACGGCGACGCTAAGCGGAACGGCGCCCTGTACTACTTTCTCGCCAACGCCCATTCCGGAAAGAGGGCATGCCAGCCTGGCAAGAATACGTTGGAGAACTGGGAAGACGAAGATATTGAGGCCGAAATATTCAACTTGAGAGTCGCACACAAGCTCCTTGAGGGCTCAAGGTCCCAGACAGGGAAGGTCCGGTACTGTCAGGCTTCGACCAACCTCGGGAACGCTCTGAGCCTAGTTGGTAGGCCCGTTGAGGCAATTTACTACTGGGATAAAGCATTGGAGGCGCTTCCATTCGGTATGGCGATGGCAAACCGGGGCTACGGGCTTCTCCACTACAGCCGCTTCGTCCCTGATCCCTCACACAAAAATCTCATCGCTCATCGGGCCTACCGCGACATGGCGACGGCGTTGGAGCACCCGATAGACCTGGAACCAGGCTCCACGGATATCTTTGCCGATGCGATGGCATTCATTCGATCTAATTTGGGCGACTTCGTGGACAAGGACTTCGACCTGAACACCTATTCACTAGGCAAAACCCATGGAGAGAGGCAATACAGGAGGTGGTGCCTCAATCAGCGGCTGTTTCTGAACCCGTTGAACGATTTGGGAAGTCTTGCGGTCGCGGCAGCGGATGTTCTCCACCTGCCTACTATCACCACGGACCTCCACGAAGGGCCATGGGCCCTCAGCTTTTTTAACCAGCTGAAGCAGGAATATGTTTCGGCGAGGTTTCTGCTCTACGAAGGCATCCACAATAGAGGGCTCCACTACTCGGACAAGGACGTCTCGATCGTGAACACCCTAGACTACTCCTCACATACCATCCACACCCAAAAGATCATCATCGCCTTCCGGGCCGCCTACAGCCTGTTCGACAAGGTCGCTTACTTCGTGAACGAGTACATCAAGGTTGGTATCCCTATCAAATTCGTTTCGATTAAGACGATCTGGTACACGCAACGTGAGAAGAAAAAGGGAATCAATCCACTGTTCACGGACCTGGAGAACAATGCCCTGCGCGGCCTCTACTGGCTTAGCAAGGATTTGTCCGAGAATCGGCCCGGCTTCAGGGACGCCATGGAGCCAGAAGCCCAGGAAATCGATTATCTCCGGCAATGCTCCGAGCATCGTTTTCTGAAACTGGTGGACTTCTCATTCAGGTCGGAGGGCAGACCCCAGTTTGAGTCCTTTCTGGGCGACAAGCTTTCAAACATCCAGACAAAGAAAGAATTTGTCGCCAAGGCGATCAAGCTGATGCAGCTTTCACGGTCCGCCCTCCTCTACCTCAGCTTAGCCGTGCAGACGCATGAGGTCCGGAAGAAGAGGCTGGCGAGAAGCAACCACCTAACGGCCCCGATCAACCTCGGGCACGTCGACGACAAATGGAAGGTTTGATATGTCTTGTCGAGCAAAATTGAATATTGATCACGCTCGATTCCTCTCAATCCTGGGCTCTACGACCCTTGACTGGATTTCCAGGCGGAGGTGGCTTTCGAGTTACCGAAATCCTATGCCAAGCGAAGGCAGAAATCCGACAAGCTGACCACACAGGCAGTCGTATTTTCAGGCGACCAATTTACCCATGCCCTCTGCGTTGGAATGGAACAGCTCGAGGTTCAGCCATTCTCCCTTCAGTCTTCCGAGCCTGGCACTTGGTCCGTTCCCATCAGTGCCCTGTACAGATCCGAGCGCGTCGAGAATGTAAGCACACACCCAAGTGCCTCCAGCACCTTCAGGGCCTTACCCATCTGAATTGTGTCTTTCCCGGCCTCCAAGTCCACGATGAAGCGCAGACCGACATTTGCAACTCCGGCCAGCTCATCCTGACGCAGGCCTTGCTCCTTACGGAGTCGTCGGACGGTAGTCCCGACCTCCTCCAGACTCAACAGAGGAAACCTCAACAGACGAAAGAGCGCGGGGAGTGTGTTCATTTTTGTTCCCGATCGGGAATAATTTCATGTTTGTGAGGCCTTTTGATGCATTTATTCCCGATCGGGAACGTGACTCGGGGTGTGGTCTAAACCCCTGGAGGAGCTTACACATCCCAAGTAGATATTCCATTAAGGCTCGAAGGACCTCGCGATTGCGTAAACCAAGGCCAAATCTCGATACCGGCCATCAAGCATTCGAGCGAGGGGCGGTCGTCCTTCCAGTTTAGGGTGAGAATTCGGCCGCAGTAGCCATCCCTTGGGATCGTCTTGGAATGCCTTTCCTGCCAGGTAGTAAATAGCCAGGACGATACCCATCCGTTTTTGCTTCTCTGCGTCAAGGCGAGGTTCCTTCACAGCCCAACGGCGCAGGGTCCGTTCCGGGACATCGAGCAGGGAACTTTTTTGGGCCCAAGTTAGACCTAGAACTTTGGCCAGGTTCAAGAATGCCCGGAAGGCGACACTCACCCTATGGGCATCGTGCAATTGCATGTCGGGCGGGATCATTCGGTTCAGTTGGACAATGCGAGCACTCTGGACCCCCAGAACGGTTCGCAGGAAATCCAGGTACCGAACTGCCGCCATCCTCGTAGATGAATCAGGGATGGAGAGCAGGGCCCGATGGATGCTCTCGATCTGAATCACGGGCAGCCCCTCGTTCATCACGGCTCCCCCCCTCCCTTCGGACTCAAGCCCTGATCCCAGGGGCCCATATCGAGCCCCTTACTTCTCCGGTGAGGGTGGGAACTGGGAGCTTCGGCTTCAAGGTATGCCCTCACCGCACGGAGCCCGACGATTCCTTCCCTCATCATCTGAAGGGCTGTCCTCCCGATGAACAAGGGCGCGTAATTGGGCTTTTTGATCCAAGCATCCGCCTGAGAGTCAGTGGGGAAGAGCGTGTTAAGTGCTCTGTAGATGCCAAGGATGTGGGAGAAGCATTCCATGGCCTCCATGTCGAGAGAAGTGGCTCCCCTATCTACCAGGGCCTCAATCGAGAGATCTTCGTCCACCCCCAGAATCGCCTTCTGATCCTCTTCAGAAAGGCCCCACTTCATGGAGATCATGTAGAACATACGCAGGGCGGCAGCAGCCATTCGCCCGTATGCCTCATCAGGATCGTCGGCCCGGGATAAGACTGCCCGGAGCCGCTTCCGGCCCTCTTCCGGCAAACTTATGGGCTTTGGCAACTCGGGGATCTCGCCCGACCAGGATGGGTCCAACTCCTGGAGGGCCTTCTTCAATTTGGGGTAGAGGGTCCTCCGGGGCTTAGGTTTCGGCACGACCATCCTCCAGTTTGGTGAACGGGATGGGTCGCTTGCTCGGCTTCTTCTCGACTCGAAGGTGCTTCGCCAAGTCGAAGTGCAGGCCACGCTCTACATAATCCTGGAGCAGAGCCTCCGTCCTCATCCCTCGGATTTCTGCCATCTCGTGGAGCCCATCAATCTGGTGTGGAGGCAATTCGTACAACACTTTCTCGCGGACATCCTTCTCTGTGTGCATGAGGGCCTCCTGCAGACGCTCCAGGCGTTCCAACCGCACGTTGGGTTCGATTCCATGGACCTTGATGGATTTGGGGCGAAGATCAAGGACGACGGGTTTGTGCGTGGGCCGATAGTCCTCATCACAACTACACGCGTTCACATAGGCGGTGGCCTTGGACCGAGCCACTCCGTATGAGCCATGGATGTGCCCGAAAACATGGACACGAGGACGGACGGCGGCAAGACGAATCTTCAGTGCCTCACAACCCAGGTGAATGCAGCCATGCACCTGATCGAGCACCCCCCAGGGCGGCCCATGGGTGATTAGGACCTCGGTACCCAACGGGATCTTGTTCCAGGTCTCGCGGAGGGCCTCGCCTCCGCGCGGAAGGTTGAAGGCCCAGTCGCAGAACCAGGGCTGCCAGGGAGAACCCCAGAACTTGACGCCTTCGATCTCGATCCCGGAGTCCTGAAGGTAGGTGATGCCAGGGTGGGCTGCCAGAAGCTGGGCGGCCATATCGGGATGCCGCTGAAAGAGCCAGTCGTGGTTCCCGGCGACGAGGATCTTGTGCTGATGGGGTTGGGATGCAAACCAGGCGAAGAAGCGCTCCACCTCCAGACTGAGCCCCTGCCCGGTGGCATCTCCCGCGTGAATGAGAACGTCCCCATCTGGAAGATGCAGGGCCCTGTGGGTGTTGTGAGTGTCGGAGATGCAAACCAGGCGCATGGATCTCTTTCGTGGGAGGTTGATGACGGGTGCCCAGGAGCAGCTTCACCCCGTCAGCCAGGCCTCAGGCGCTTTCGGCGGCGTTGGAAAGCCCTAGCCAGAGCTGGTGTCACCGGCGGTGGATCCAGCAGAGCCTTGGCGAACGCCTCCTGGTCTTCCACGGATAGGCGAATCACCTCCAGGGCAGGCGCATCCCGGTCCTGGTTCACAAGGTCCGACATGGAGGGTCCCTCCCCCTGGAGAGGGAAGGAGATGAGGAGGATCCATCTTGTGCATGCGCCATTACCCCTCGCGTGAAACGACTCGTGATAAGTCTCTCCGGACGACCAATGTAATCCATCGAAACGCGCTTGCACACTGTATTTACGCGTCGAATAGAACATCGAATCATTCGACTTTTTCAGGCCCTTTGGTCGAATAAAAAATGGAACATCTGAGATCGAGAGAAAAAATACTTCGGGTTGATGATCTCGGTAGCCCTTTGGTGGCGCCGGAAGATCCCATGAATATGCACACACCCAATCTAGATGGTCCCGAACAAAACCCGATGACCGGATCAGCGCCCAAAGTGGTGTTGTCTCCTGTCCAGACAACCGTGAGCGTCACTGACGCTCCGTGACATTTGAGGCTAGGCGGCCGGACTTGGGGCCAGAATCCGGACCACATCAAGGGGTATTCCATGACATCTGAAATCCCACCCGACTTGGAATCCGAGTGCGAGAACCACGAACTTAACCGGGACGAAGCCTCGATGTCCCGGTGGCTACGCCAATCGTTTAGAAGGACAAGGCTGACCAGTACCGCGATCGTGGATGAACTGCGTGCCGAACTACCCCCTTCCTTGCTTTATTGGTCGGAAGACCGTTCGGAACGCCTCGCTATGTATCGGGATGCGGCCCTCCAGCATGCTTCGGCCGAATATGTCGCCACCCTGCGCGGCGGTGGAGGGGTTCACCTGTCGGTTATCTTCATTGGAGTGGATGATCCCGTCGTGGTCGAGAAGGATACCGATCGGATCTCGTTACAGATCCCCTATGAGCTTGCCACTATCTTCGCGATCGCAATCCTTCGGCTACTTGCGCCATACAAGGTCCAGATGACCACAAGGAGAGACAAACCCGTCAGATGATCTCGAAGTGGACATGATCAAGATTGGCCACCTGAAAATTCAGCCACTCCTGTTGGGCACCATTTATATGCTGGGATGATATTTTGTACCCACCAAGGATATACAACCTGACCTTGACCTTTCCGTTGTTGACTGTCCCGATGGCATTCGAAAGGCGTCTGGCCATTCGAGTGATTCCAGGACCAAGCGCACTCCCTGGTTTCGGTTGCAGGAAACTTGCCCAAATCTTGTAGGCACCGCGGTGAATCACACCCGCGATTGATGTGTCATCCAGAAGGTAGAAACCGTATCCACCACCGACCTTGGGGTTTGGTTTAAGCAGTGCTTCCCCCGTGTAGATTCGAATATCGTTTGGCCCCAGTCCCTTGGGACCAATGTCCTTCATCTCAATGAAGGTGTCTGTGTATGTCAGGCGCCGTCCTGCAATTCGAAGACACTTCTTTGCGGCCAGACGAGCCGGTAAACCCAAGTACCGATCCACGACGGATTCAAGCACAGAGTAGTGGCTCAGGTTCTTCCGTTGTGCTTTCTGTACGGCGATGACAGAACGATGAGCGGCACTGGAAGAGGAACTTGAGCCTGATCCTGCTATCTGTGGGCGTACGATGGTTGGGCGCATCAAATCGAATACATCATCAAGGTTGATGTTCTTGAGATCATCCTTCCAGTTCGGTCTGGTTCGGATGAAGGTCGGACCAATGATCTCTGCACGCAGAAACTCGCAGGCAGGGTCGTGGCTGGACTTATCTCCACTCGTGGAAAAGTAGGGGTCACATTTCCCAGTGACCGGACCCTGGCCTGCCGTATTGACTGGCAGTGCCTTCAGGATCAAGGGCGCTGAGCAGTGGGTATCTGGGCATTCGAACGCATTTCGGTCAGTGAGATGCCCGGCATCAAAATACCTTACGGCCTTATCGACGTTGATCATGCCTGGAAGTTGGTGACTGAATGCCTCTGGAAAATGCATCAACACCTCTTCGGATCAGGATGTCCCAGAGTCTCATGGGCCAGGAGAAGGTGGAAGTGGCTATCAAACAATAGGTTGTAAACCTATCGGTGAGCAAGGCTCTTCTTTCCCGGACCTCTCCTCGGCGAAGATTTGCCCTTCCTGGGCAGGTATAATTTGGGACATAGAAACTCCTGATGGTTCCAGTGGCGACCGTGAGAAGTGGCACTGGAATCCGGTTGGGGTGAACAAGTGGCGGGTCGTGAGGCCCACCACCCAGGTCTATGAACGACCAGACACCGGTTCCATTGGCGGCTCAGAGCCCGGGGCTCGCGGAAGAAGGCCCGTCCCTCGGGGCGGACCTTCTCGATCCTGATTCACCCGGATTGCGCAAGGGCGTATCCTGATTCGACCAACCCGCTCTCAAGACCGGAAGCACAGGCCTAGGGGCATCTCAGAGGTCTGATCTTCAACAATGAACCTGCGTTAGAATAACTGGGGCGGATTAGAGGTCAGATTCCTTACCTTTGAACTACGAGAGAAATGAGAGGCGGGGCGGAGCCGCTCGGACGAACAGGAATGAAGACAGAACCTGAAGCGTGCTAGTGTCAATTACACTATAATTGGAGGACTTATGGGGGAACACCAGAAAGAGTTCCACTTCTTCGTGGATGGGAAGAAGTACTCCTCACCAACTGAATCTGTCACCGGGGCAACGATCAAGTCGATCGCGGGGGTCCCGCCCGCTTACCAACTGTTTCTGGAGACGCACGGTGGCGGTGCCGACCAGGCGATCTCCGATGGAGAAGGCATTGTCTTGAGCGGCGGAGAGAAGCATTTCTACGCTGTCCCACCAGCTACTTTTGGGACCCAGCAATGCTAATCGAGCAACAATTTCTGGAATTGAAGGAGAAATATTCAAGCGCGAAGATCACCCCGGCACCGAGTGGATCTCATCTAATTGAGATCCCTGATTTCGTCCTTCCACCAGGTTGGAACAGGAAGACCTCAACGATTTTGTTTGTGGCGCCTCCGGGGTACCCGGCGGCTCAGCCAGATTGCTTTTGGCTAGAGCCTGGTGGAGTGCGCCTTGCGAACGAGGAGACTCCTCATGCGTCGAACGATTCCAATCCAATCCCCGATTTTGGCCAGAGGGGAACTTGGTTTTCATGGCACCTGCAAGGTTGGAACCCAAATCAGGACTCTCTTTTAAGATATATCAACGTCATCATTCGTCGTCTAGATCCACCCAGATGATTGAGATCGCCATCAGTGAAGACGATTTAGGGAAGGTCAAGTCCGAGATACTGAATCCGGATGAGGAGCGGTGTGCCGTCCTTCTTGCCTCCTCCATCTCAAAGAAATCTGGGCTTGTTCGGCTTATTGTCCAGAACATTGAAATCCCTCAGCAGGGCGATTACCAAGAAAAGGGACCCTGTGGAGTGACCCTTCGACCAAGTTTCGTTGCCAACGTAGTTAAAAAGGCAAAAATTAGCTCACAAAGTGTGATCTTCGTTCATTCTCATGTTGCCCCCAAGCCTCCGCTATTTTCGATCGTCGACGACGGTGGTGAAGTTCACTTGAGAACCTTCCTGGAGAAGAGAATCCCAGGGCAGTATCATGCAGCGCTGGTGATCAGCACCGGTGGGCTGAGGGCCCGTCAGCTTGGAACTAAGACTGAGGCTCGGGTGATTTCGTTGGGTCACAGGCGCGAGATACTGTTTGATCCATGTGCGGAGGTCGGGCCAACAGACGGTTTCGAGGAGAACATCTATGACCGGCAGGTCAGAGCATTTGGCGAACTTGGACAACGCGCCATTCAGGATTTATGCATTGGAATAGTTGGCCTTGGAGGGACGGGTTCGCTGGTTGCTCAGCAACTTGTCCATTTGGGGGTACATAATTTTATTTTAATCGACCCTGACTCTCTTGAGATTTCGAATTTAAATCGTATCCCCAATGCTTCAAATAAAGATGTAGGAAAATCAAAAGTTTCGATTGCAAAAGCCTATATTCGAAAAATAAATAAGTTCTCAAAAGTAGCGGCCATTTTAGGAGATGTAACCAAAGCAAAAATCGCGAGACACCTTTTAGAAACTGATTTTATTTTCTCTTGTACGGATTCACATGGAAGTCGCGCAGTAATTCAACAAATAGTGTATCAATATTTCATTCCTTGCATAGATATGGGAACAGTAATTTCTGCGAAAAAAGGACGGGTCGCCCATATTTACGGACGAGTCCAGTTGCTATCCCCCGGTTTAGCATGTTTCACCTGCAGTGGGCTTCTAAACTACGATGAGGTTCGCCAAGACATGATGACCCAGTTTGAGCGGAAGGCTGATCCGTACTTTCGCGGCGCTCGGGTCCCAGCGCCTGCGGTCATCTCACTAAACGGGTCGGTTTCGTCGATAGCAGTGACTATGTTCTTGGGTGTGGTTGCCGGATTTCCTGTAGAGGCCCGCTACGTCCTTCAGAATATGATGAACTCGAGTGCCCGACCAGTTACTGCTAAACCCGACCCAGCCTGCTTTATATGCTCTCGAAGTGGGGCGATGGGTCGTGGAGACCAGTGGCGATTAATGGCGAGACAGGACTGATAAATGCCCATAACTGAGTTGCGACCCAGGGAAACTAGCAAGGGGGTTGCTTGGTTTAGGCCTCCGATTCCTGAAAGGATCTCAGAGGTGCTTGCAAGCCGTGGGCTATTTGTTAAGACATTCACAGAAGACTCAGATGTCTTGTTGGAACTACAAGGTGTTGCTGGAGTCATATGCGAACCAGGCAGTTCCAAGTTATCTAGTTATATATCGGCCTTGGAAAAGGTTATTCCGTCTATTTTGAATAACGGCTCAATACTGGTAATAATCACTACTAATCTGAACCGGGAAATGATCCTGAACTTGCTCAAGCGGTTAAAAGTTCCAATCCTTATCCCTGAAGAGGAATCAGCTGATGTCCTTGGAGCCAAGAGTGACATAAACGGCCGTGCGATTTCGCCAACAGTCTTCCTAATAGATGCTGTGTATCCAATTGAGAAGAATTTTGATTTTCTTTGTTTCAATTTTAACTCACAGCCTCCCAATCGTAGCCTTAGAATACACATCCTCCTGACAAATCCCGGGGTTGAGCATTCTAACTTTAATGAAGAGGAGAACCTTCTCCTCAAGAGAGCGTTCCACGATTGCTCTGAGTTAACTCTTCGACCCCTATCCGGAGGGCGTACCTCGGCTAGGGTATTCAGCGCGTACGCTACCTTAGATGGGAGACCTATTGGGCAGTGGCCTCTTCCATATTTAGTTAAGATGGATAAGCGCACAAAAATTGTTAGAGAATATCGTAACTACGAAGATGCTGTTGACCCATTTGTACCCTTCCACCTTGGGCCCCATCTTATTCGTGATCGGTGCTGCCTCGGCGCACGAAAAGGGGTGCTTGTTGGAGATTTTGTAGAGGAATCAGAGGAGTTTTTAGAGTGTGCTTCTGCAGGTAGATCCACACCAGCCATCGCCTGTCTATTTGATAGGACCCTTAATGGCTGGTACCGCTCATCGAGAATGCAAACCGCAGTTCTGATGGACCATTTCCGGTTCAATCCTGCTGAATACCCTAAGGCTCGGTTTCAACAAGCCCAGACACTAGGCGCAAAAAAATCCCCAGCGGAGCTTTGGGCCAAGTTAACGGCCTACAAGGCGGAGCGCTTACTGGTCGGGCAAATTCACGGTGACCTGCATGGAGCGAATATTCGGGTTCGCGGCAATGAAGCGATTATTATCGATTTTTACTCCAGCAGACCTGCCCCTTTAGTAGGGGACGCAGCGTGCTTGGAGACTAGCCTTCTAGTAGAAGGGTTCACGGGCGCTGAGCCCACCGCCGAACAGATCCTCGAACAAACAATGAACTTGTATGACCACCTTCCAATCGCCAGAGCACCAATTCCTCCTGACCCCAAAAATCCATCGTGCTGGTTTCATGCCTGCGTGCGTCAGGTCAGATTGTATGCAGCACAGATGCAGACCTCAAATGATCAGTACGCGCGAGCCCTCGCCGCCGCGCTGCTAATGAAGTCTCGGATGGACTCCACTCTAGAAGAACCCCTAGCCTCTAAGCGCGTGCTTGCATACCTCATCGCCGAGAGGATTCTGGACAGACTCTAATTTTTTCTAAAACTCGGAGTGCGTAGTGAAGCGGAGAGGTAGTCTTGAACTCAGGTTCCGGGGGACGGTTGAGACTCGGATGGAGGCCACGCCCCTGCTAGAGCAACCCGGGGATGCCGTATTGATCCAACGCGGACCTCCTAGGTGGTTGCTCCTAATGTGCCCATGCGGGTGTGGCGAAATTTTCCCAATCAACCTGGACCATCGGGCTGGTTCGGCCTGGAGGCTTTTTGGGAGCCCTGCCACAGGGTTTTCTGTGTTCCCATCCATCTGGATGGGAAGTGGATGCCGGAGCCACTATATCGTTTGGCGAAACAGAATCCTCCTTCTAGGTCGCTACGACAACTTCATGGAATATCCTCCTCACGTGGATGAATTCGGATATCTCCTCAATGCAGTGATTCAGGCATTACCCACCAATTGTTTCCGTTCGTACGAGGAAATAGCAGACGAGCTAGGCGAAATTCCCTGGGATGTCCTCGTCGTGTGTAGGAGGTTAGTTCGCGAAGGCCGGGTTACAGAGGGCGGGGGGGAGGCTCAGGGCTCATTCGCAAGGAATACCTGACCTGTACTAGGTGAACAGTCGCTCCGACCCGGTGGGGATATGCCGATCACAAAAGTCTGAGAAATTGCTACGCGGCCGCCTCCCGAAGCCTCGCAGGCGGAAGTGGGTCCTTAACCATCGGGAGACCAACCAGGCCGCCTGATCCCAACCGCTCACAACCTGTGACCTCCCCATCGCCCCAGTTCGGGGCCAGGGGAGTTTCGGCGCGTATGGGTTGAAGCGCCATCGGGGCTCTCCACCTCCCGGCTCGACGACCATCCTGGGGACGTCGTAGGTGCTGGTTGGGACCTGAACCGGAGTGGGGACGCGAAAAACCCAGGACGCGTACAGGGACACGTTCCTGGGTTTTTCAGTGAAGGGCCGCTGGAAGTCCTTGGAGGTCAATGCTCCCCGGGTATCAATAGGTCCAAACTCCAGAGCGTGGGTGTTAACACCCACGCTTTCTTAACTTGGCCTCTTAAGTGAACGGCATTACCCCGTTCGGGGCCCTTTCGTTGATGACGCCGCGCCGTGGCGGCGCGGCTCTTACGCCACTTCGACGGGATAGATGCCCCTCTGGATCAGCTCCGAGGCGATGCGTCCCCGCAGACGGGCACTGCTGGTGGGGTGGAACTCCGTGAAGGCCTTCACGCCGGCCAGGGCATGGCGGAGGGCCTCGCCCTCGACCACGTCCGCGCAGAGCATGCGGGCGTCCCCATGAACCTTGTGCCAGCTCTCGTTGACGTAGAGCTCGGTCATGTCCCGGGCGATCTGGGCCCAGCGATGGCTGGTCTCCACCATGCGCTCCGCGCGCACGATGGCGCTCTCCATGGCGTAGATCTCCATCAGCATGTTGCTCATGCGGGCCATGACTTCCTGGTTGTCGATGAGCTTCTGGCCCAGCACCTGCACGGCCAGGCCCGCAGCCAGCATGCACTGGCGCTTGCTCAGCTCCACGCCGTGCTTGAGGCGGGCCAGGGGGCCCGTGAAGGTCTCGGCCTTGATGGGATTCGAGATTTCCTTGGCCACCTGCTGGCCGAACTGCATGAGGGGCAGATCGCCCTTCATGGCGCGCTTGAGCAGCGTGCCGGCGATGAGGAGGCGGTTGATCTCGTTGGTGCCTTCGAAGATCCGGTTGATGCGGCAGTCGCGCAGGGCCTTCTCGGGCGGGTACTCGGCGCTGAAGCCGTAGCCGCCGAAGGCCTGCACGGCCTCGTCGGCCACGAAGAAGAGGGCCTCGCTGGCCCAGACCTTGGAGATGCTGCACTCGATGGTGTACTCATCAATGGCGGCCATCTTGTCGGCCCCCGCCGTGGGGCTCTCCCAACTGGTGGCGTGCAGGGCCTCGTCGATGTAGCCGACCGTGCGGAAGTTGAGCGCCTCGCACACGAAGATCTTGGTGGCCATGTCCGCCAGCTTCTGCTGGATGAGGCCGAAGCTGTTGATGGGCTTGCCGAACTGCTGGCGCTCGGAGGTGTAGCGGATGACGTACTCCAGGATCCGCTTCATGCCGCCCTGGCTGCCCACGCCCAGCTTGAAGCGGCCGATGTTGAGGATGCCGAAGGCGATCTTGTGCCCCTTGCCGATCTCGCCCAGGAGGCGGTCCTTGGGGATGCGGCAGTTCTCCAGGATCACCGTGCGGGTGGAGCTGCCCTTGATGCCGAGCTTCTTCTCTTCCGCGCCGGTGCTGATGCCGGGATCGGTCTTCTCGACGATGAAGGCGCTGAAGTGCTGGCCGTCCACCTTGGCGAAGATGACGAAGACATCGGCGAAACCGGCGTTCGTGATCCACATCTTGGTGCCGTTCAGCACCCAGCTGTCCCCGTCAAGCACGGCCGTGGCCTTGGCGCCCAGGGCATCGGATCCGCTGCCCGCCTCCGTGAGGGCGTAGGCCGCCAGCCAGGCCCCGGTGGCCAGCTTGGGCAGGTAGGCCTGCTTCTGGGCCTCGGTGCCGAAGTAGACGATGGGCAGGGTCCCGATGCCGGTGTTGGCGCTGTAGCTCACGGCGAAGCTGCCCTGCTTGCTCATCTCCTCCAGCACGAGCATGGCGGTGCGCTTGTCCACGTCCATGCCTTCGTAGGCCTCGGGGACCTCCAGGCCCAGCAGACCCAGTTCACCGGCCTTCTTCATGAGCTCGACGGTGAGGGGGAGGTCCAGCTTGTCGATCTGTTCGTCCCGGGGCAGCACCTCGCCCTGGATGAAGTCCTTGGCGGCGCGGGCGAATTCCTTGGCATCATCGCCGAATTCCTCGGGCGTGAACTGGGGCATGGCCCCGATGGGGGTCAGCAGGAAACTGCCCCCCTTGACCTGCTCGACGGCGGCGGTGCTCATCTATGTCCTCCAGATTGGGTAGGGTTCAAGATGGGGGCCGCCGCGGCTCTTGGCTAGCCTCTACCTCTGGTCAACGGCCCGCATACTTCGGGTAAAGCCTCCGGTCTGCTTCAATGGAAGGTCCCGCGGAGGTCGGATGCCGGAAGGCAGGCAAGTGCAGCAGATGTTTTCGGCCATCGCCGGAAGGTACGACGTCTTGAACCACGTGCTTTCCGGAGGCGTGGATTTCTGGTGGTGGTGGCGCATGGCCCGGGCGAGCGGCGCGGGCCCGGGAATGCGGTTTCTGGACGTGGCGGCGGGCACGGGGGACTCCAGCCTGGCCCTGGCCCGTCGGGGCGCGGACGTGGTCAGCACGGACTTCACGCACGCCATGCTGCGCCTGGGGCCCGCGAAGTTCCGCCGGAAGGGGCTCTCGGACCGGATCTGGGCCTCCAGTGATGCCGATGCCCAAGCCCTGCCCTTCCGCGATGCCAGCTTCGACGGCCTCACCATCTGCTACGGCATCCGCAACGTGGAGGACCGGGCCTTGGCCTACGGGGAGTTCCTGCGGGTGCTGCGGCCCGGCGGACGGCTCACCATCCTGGAGTTCAGCACACCGGTGTTCCCGGGGCTCAAGGCCTTCTATGACTGGTACAGCCTCCGGGTGCTGCCGCGCATCGGAGCCTGGATCAGCGGCGACGGCTCGGCCTACACCTACCTGCCCGAAAGCATCCGCGGCTTCCCGGACCAGCGGTCCCTGGCGGCGGAGCTGGAATCCGCAGGGTTCCGGGAGGTCCGCTGGACGAACCTCACGGGGGGCATCGTGGCCCTGCATCTGGGGATCAAGTGATCAGGCCGGGCGGTGGCGCTCCACGACCATCCGATCGATGACCTGGACCACGTCCTCGCTGGCCCGCTCGGCCGCCTCGAAGTAGCCGTAGATCCGGGTCTGGGTCTCCTGATTCCGGTCCCAGCTGGTCCCCAGCAGGTGGACGGCCTCCTGGATGTTCTGGTGCACCCCCGCGTGGGGCGCCTCCAGCTGGCGGAAGGACGGCACGTGGGAGAACATCTCGGCCCCCTGGCCCTCGTAGTACCAGGTGCCCAGGCGGCAGCCCTTGTGGTCCGTCTGGACGGCCTGCGCCTCCGGTGAACCGGAGCCCTGGTGCAGGACGCGGTAGCCATTCTGCTTGAAGAGGAAGTGGTCCACCTTCACCAGGGACGCGAAGCTGAAGTCCTGGGCCTTGCTGACCTGGCCGAGGGAGGCCTTGGCGGAGTCGGCGAACTTCAGGATCTGGGAACGGAAATCGGTGACGGCATTCCGGCTGCCTTCCGCGAGTTCCTTCACCTGCTCGGAATCCTCGATCATCCGGCCCGTGGCCTGGCCGAAGGAATCGATGGTGGCGGCGATGCTGGCGGCCGCATCCTTGGTGTTTTCCGACAGGGTGCGCACCTCCTCGGCCACCACGGCAAAGCCCTTGCCGACGTCCCCGGCATGGGCGGCTTCGATGGCGGCGTTCAAGGCCAGGAGGTTGGTGCGGTCGGCCACGTCCGTGATCACCTGGACGATCTGGCCGATCTCCTCGCCCTTTTCATGCAGGAGGGTGATCTGGGCGTTGGTCTGGGCCACCATTTCCGCAACCTGGTTGAGGTTGGCCACCAGGTTCTCGATGGTGGCCCGGCTGCCGTCCGCATCCTTGGCGGTCTCGGACGAGATCTGCCCCACGATGGCGAGCTCCTGGGTCATGTCCATCAGGTATTCCTGGATGGATTTCAGGTTCCGGATGAGGTTCCCGGAATTGAGGTCCGTGATGCGGGAGATCAGCTTTTCCTTCAGGGCCATCTGCTGGACCTGGCCCAGGCTCTCCACCGAGACATTCACGCGGACCATGGCGTCCTTGAAGGCGCCGTGCAGGCCCTGGTCCATGGCCAGCCGGAAGGTCTGGCCGCGGGTGGCGTGGTCGAAGGCCGAGAAGACTTCGCGGAAGTAGGCCTCCTGCTGGTCGAGGAGGTCGTTGAGGGCCCAGGCCAGTTCTTCGGTCGCGCCCCCCCGCCGGATGCCGGTGATCCTCTGGTCGAGGTCGCCCCGGGCCGCGGACTGGAGGTTTTCCGTGAGCTTGGAGATGGCCCTCAGGATCCGGTGGACGGTGTAAAAGGTCAGTCCCAGCAACAGGAAGAGGAGGATCAGGATCGCCCAGCGGCTGGCGGGCATGCCCGGGCCGGCCTGCAGGGCGCCGAACAGCAGGAGCAGGCCCAGGCAAGAGCCGACCAGGTACTTGACCTTAGAGCCCAAAGACAAATTCTTCATAGCTCATGTCCTTCTGTTCGAGAACCTGGTTGAGGAGGGCCATGGAGGCCTGCATGCCGGCCTGGCCATCGCCGGCCCGACGCTCGGCCTCGAGCAGGGTCCGGTACAGCCCGCCCACGACCTGGATGGCCTCGGGTCGCGGTTTCCTTCGCACGGAGTAGTAGCCGATGAGGTTCCCGGCCCGGTCGAGGGAGGGGGTGACGTTGGCCCAGACCCAGTAAAAGCTCCCGTCCTTGGCCAGGTTCTTCACGTAGGCGCAGATCTCCCGCCGGGCCTGGATCGTGTCCCAGAGGAGCTTGAAGACGACCCTGGGCATGTCCGGATGGCGCAGGATGTTGTGGGGCGCGCCCAGCAGCTCGGATTCGGAGTAGCCCGAGATCTGGATGAAGATGCGGTTGCCGTAGGTGATGATGCCCTTCAGGTCCGTCTTGGAAACGATGAAGTCATCATCGCCCAGGACCTTCTCCTGCTGGGTGGGCTGGGGCCGGGTGCTCATGGGGGGGTCTCCACCCCACTGGTATCGGGTCGAAACCGGTCAGAGCCTGAATTTCGGTGACGGTGGGCCGGTCAAACAAGCCGTTTCTGCCCCTTGGGGTGGTTCAGCACCACCTGCTTGACCCGTTCGATCCAGGTGGAGCGGGCCCCCACCTCCAGTCGCTGGTGGGGCAGGGCCCGTTCCTCCAGCAGCTGGTCCACCAGGTGGTCCACGGCCTCCGCAAAGGAGGTATCGGTGTCCCGCACCCCGTCGGCGGAGAGCTGGCCACCGTAGGGCACCTTGAAGAGCAGGTCGTAGCTCTTCATCCAGTGGTACATGAACCGCTCGATGGGTGGCTGGCGCCCGCAGGCCAGCCGCATGTAGGCGTAGTTGTCCAGGACGCTGCGGTCGCAGACCAGCACGTCATGCTGGCTGCTGGAACGGATCTCCTCGGCCATCTGGGTGAGGAAGATCCAGGTCTGGGCCTCCAGGGAGGTCTTCTGGTTGATGGGCAGCGGCGAGAGCCTTGCCACCTCCTTCACGATGTCGACGTGGATGCCCTCCCGCTTGAGGGCCGCGGCCAGCTCGTAGCAGAGGGTGGTCTTGCCGACGCCGTGGGTGCCGATGAAGGCGATCTTCATGGGGCACCTCCTGTGCCCCACCCCTGCGGGGCCGCGCTTTGCGCGGTGGCCCTCCATGTATCGGACAGCGCACGGCGCTGTCCTCCCACTCGCCTCCGCTCGTGGACATGGAGCCTCTGCTCCTGCTGCGGGCTCATGGGGCACCTCCTGTGCCCCACCCTCCGGGCTTCGCCTTCGGCAAAGCGGCCCTTCGCTCCTGCTTCGGGCTCAAGAGCCGGCCTCATCTTCCGTTCGGGTGTGGCGTGCCTGGATTTCTTCTCGGAATTTCTGGGCGCATTCGGGACAGACGCCGTGGGTGAAGGTGGCTTCCGTGTGTTCCGAAAGGTAGGTCTCGATCTGGCTCCAGTAGCCATGGTCGTCACGCACCTTCTTGCAGCTGCTGCAGATGGGGAGCATGCCGCTGAGCTGCTTCACGTCGGCCAATGCACGGGTGAGATCCTGGATCAGGCGCTCGCGCTCCACCTCCATGCGCCTCCGTTCGGTGACATCCCGGGTGACGCCCTGGAAGCCGAGCAGGCTGCCCTCCTGGCCCCAGACGATCCGCCATTGAGCCTCCACTTGGATCTCCCGGCCATCCTTGCACGTCACGGTCGATTGCAGCAGGTCCTGCTCGAAGGGCTGAGAGCCGGGAGGAAGCTGGCGGGCCTTGGCCATTCGTTCCCGGGCGACTTCGCTGCCCTTTCTGGAGAGCGCCCGGTGCTCGGGGCTCAGGGCCATGAATTCTTCCGGGGTCCAGCCCCGCTGGCGGTAGATGGAGGGGCTGACGTAGGTGAGCCGGCCGTCCGGATCCATGGACCAGATGAGATCCGTGGCGTTCTCGGCCAGCAGCCGGTACTTCGCCTCCTGGGCTGCCAGGCGGTCCTGGTCGGCCAGCTGGCGGATCCAGGAGGATCGTACCTGCCAGCCCAGGGCCAAGGTCAGGGAGACCAAGCCCAGGATCGCGGCGATGGCGAAGGCGACCTGGTGCCGCCAGGCCCGGAGGTACTCCTGCTGGGCCAGGCCCACCAGGATGAAGAAGCGGGGATAATCGATTTT
>JARLGO010000092.1 GCA_031292655.1 Geothrix sp. | reverse complement strand
TACCTAGTAGCACTGGGCCTTGCCGTGAGCGCCATCCTGCCCTTCGTCGGCTGCGACAAGAACAAGGATGTCGTCATCGGCGGCGTTGCCCCCCTGACGGGCGAGGCTGCCACCTTCGGGGTCTCCACCAAGAACGGCTATGACCTGGCCGTCGCGGAGTGGAACGCCAAGGGCGGCGTCCTCGGCAAGCAGGTCAAGCTGGTGTTCGCCGACGACAAGGGTGATCCCGCGGAAGGCGCCACCGTCTACACCAAGCTCATCGAGCAAGACAAGGCTTGCGCCATCGTCGGCACGGTCATGTCCAAGGTCTCCCTGGCCGGCGCCCCCATCTGCCAGGCCGCCAAGGTTCCCATGATCGCCACCGCCTCGACCAATCCCAAGGTCACCGGCGTGGGCAACTTCATCTTCCGCGCCTGCTTCATCGATCCCTTCCAGGGCACGGTGGGCGCCAAGTTTGCGTTCGACGACCTGAAGGCCAAGAAGGCCGCCTGCCTCTTCGATGTGGGCAACGACTACACCAAGGGCCTCTCCGAGTTCTTCAAGGCCAAGTTCACCGCCCTCGGCGGCGAGATCGTCGGTTTCGAGGGCCACGCCACCGGAACCTCCGACTTCAAGGCCCAGTTGACCAAGATCCTCGCGGCCAAGCCTGATGTGCTCTATGTCTCCGACTACTATGCCGACGTGGCGATCATCGCCAAGCAGGCCCGGGAACTCGGGTTCAAGGGCCCCCTGGTGGGCGGCGATGGCTGGGATTCCCCCAAGCTGACCGAGATCGCCGGACCGGCCATCGAGGGCTGCTTCTTCACCAACCACTACGCCAAGGAAGACAAGGCCCCCATCGTCCAGGACTTCGTCAAGAAGTACACCGCCAAGTACAACGCGGCTCCTGACGCCCTGGCGGCCCTGGCCTACGACGCCGCGAACATCATGCTGGACGCCATCAACCGTGCCGGCTCCACCGATGGCACCGCCATCCAGGGCGCCCTGGTCAAGACCGACCTCAAGGTCGTCACCGGCCAGGTCAAGTTCGACGGCGACCGGAATCCCGTGAAGTCCGCGGTCATCATCGAAATCAAGGGCGGGCAGCAGGTCTACAAGACCACCGTTGCTCCGTAGGAACATCGCAATCGAATTCCAGGGGGGGGGCCAACGGCCCCCCCTCAATCACGAAAAAGGAGTCACCCGATGGGCTCAATCTTCAGCCCGCAGCAGATCGTCAATGGTCTCCAGCTGGGGGCCATCTACGCCCTGATCGCGCTGGGCTACACCATGGTTTACGGGATCGTGCGCCTCATCAACTTCGCCCATGGGGACTTCTTCATGGTCGGGGCCTATGCGGCCTTTGGCTCCTTCTTCATGTTCAATTTCTTCCTGCCTCCGGGCAACGGGCTCGCCTTCATCGTGCTCATCCTGGCGATGGCAGCGGGCGCCGCCATCGCCGTCATCACGGACCATTTCGCCTACAAGCCGCTTCGGTACAAGCCGAAGCTCTCTTCCCTCGTGACCGCCATCGGCGTGTCCATGCTGCTGGAATACCTCTTTTCCGCCATCCCGGCCATCGGCCCCTCGCCCAGGGGATTCCCGGAGGTGCTGCCGAAGAAGATGTTCCATTTCGCCAACGTGGAGATCTCCAACTACGTGATCGTCGACCTGGCGGTGGCCGGCGTGCTCATGATCGGGCTCACCTTCCTCATCCAGCGCACCGCCCTGGGCCGGGCCATGCGCGCCGTGTCCCAGGACAAGGACGCGGCCAAGCTCATGGGGATCAACGTCGACCGCATCATCTCCCTGACCTTCCTCATCGGGGGCGCCTTCGCCGGCGCGGCGGGCCTCCTGGCGGGCCTCACCTACCCCCGAATCCAGCCCTACATGGGCATCCTGCCCGGCCTCAAGGCCTTCATCGCAGCCGTGCTCGGCGGCATCGGCAGCATCCCCGGGGCCGTCCTGGGCGCCTTCATCATGGGCATCGCCGAAACCTGCGCCACGGCCTACAACTCACTGCTCGGAGAAGGAATCGCCTTCGTGATCCTCATCGTCGTCCTCCTCATTCGACCCAGCGGCATTTTCGGCGAGAAGACCGCCGACAAGATCTAGGAGCACGGGCATGAGTCATCTCAAGAACATGAAGCTGGTCCTGGCGGGCCTGATCTTCTACGTGGTGGTCCAGGTGCTCAGCCTGACCGGAGTCCTCAACGGCTACTTCATGGTGATCATCAACCGGTCCCTGATCGCCGTCGTCTTCGCCGTTTCGCTCAACCTCATCAACGGCATCACCGGGCAGTTCTCCCTGGGCCACATGGGTTTTGCCGCCGTGGGGGCCTACGTCTCGGGCACCTTCACGACCCTGCTGTTCCACCTCAACCTCCACCATCCCCTCGATCATCTGGGCTTCCTGGCCGCGATCATCATCGGTGGCCTGGCGGCGAGTGTGGCGGGTTTCCTGATCGGATTTCCCTCCCTGCGGCTCAAGGGCGACTACCTGGCCATCGTGACCCTGGGCTTCGGCGAGATCATCCGCACCATCCTGAACAACATCCCCTACGTCGGGGGCCCCCGGGGCCTGCTCGGCATCCCCAAGTTCTCCAGCTTCACCGTCATCTTCCTGTTCGCCTTCGCGACCATCGTCCTCATCCGCAACCTGGTCCAGTCCTCCATCGGGCGGTCCATGCTCTCGATCCGGGAGAACGAGCTGGCCAGCGAGCTGGTCGGGGTGGACACCACCCGCTACAAGGTGCTCGGCTTCGTGGTGGGGGCCTTCTTCGCGGGCATCGGCGGGGGCCTGCTGGCCCACCTCCTCCAGATCGCCCATCCCACCCAGTACGGCTTCTACGCGTCGGCCCTCATCCTCATCATGGTCTACGTGGGCGGCATCGGGTCCCTCACCGGATCCATCATCGCGGCCTTCTCCCTGACCTTCCTGACGGAGGGCCTGCGGGTGGGCATCGACTGGCTCCGGGACACCGTGGGCGTCCCCATCGGCACCGAGTGGACCATGGTGATCTACGCCGTGCTCCTCATCCTCATCATGCTCTTCAAGACCGAGGGCCTCATGGGCATGCGTGAATCCAAGATCCTGATCATCAAGGAGAAGCAGGGATGACCGCGGTTCTCTCCATCCAGAACATGACCCACTACTTCGGCGGGCTCAAGGCCGTGTCGGAGTTCTCCTACGAGGTGCCCGAAGGCGTCATCTACGGCCTCATCGGTCCCAACGGCTCCGGCAAGACCACCTGCTTCAACCTCATCACGGGCATCTACACCCCCACCGCCGGGAAGATCCTCTTCAACGGCGAACAGATCAACGGGCTGAAGCCCTTCCGCATCGTCCACAAGGGCATCGCCCGCACCTTCCAGAACCTCCGGATCTTCAACAACCTCACGGTCATCGACAACATCCGGGTGGCGCGGCACTTCACCACGACCTCCGGCGTCTTTCAGACCCTCCTGCGCCTGCCCAGCTTCCGGGAGGAAGAGGAGAAGGTCCGCGAAGAGGCCATGGGCCTCATCGCCCTGATGAACCTCTCCCACCGCGCCACGGAGCTGGCCAAGAACCTGCCCTATGGGGAACTGCGCCGCCTGGAGATCGCCCGGGCCTTGGCCACCAAGCCCAAGCTCATCCTGCTGGACGAGCCCGCCGCCGGCATGAACCCCAAGGAGACCGAGGACCTCATGAGGCTCATCCTGCGGGTGCGGGACGAGTTCAAGGTCACGATCTTCCTCATCGAGCACCACATGAAATTCGTGACGGGCATCTGCGAGCGCGTCAAGGTCATCGACTTCGGGACCACCATCGCAGAAGGCCGTCCCGAGGATGTCACCAAGGAGGCCAAGGTGCTAGAGGCCTACCTCGGACGGAAGGCGGTCGTCTGATGCTGAGCGTCAAGAATCTCAAGGTCACCTACGGTAATATCGCCGCCATTTCGGACGTGTCCTTCGAAGTGCCGGAGGGCAAGATCGTCTGCCTCATCGGCGCGAACGGAGCCGGAAAGACCACGACCCTGCGGGCCGTCAGCGGGCTCGTCACCCCCTCGGGGGGTTCCGTGACCTTCAAGGGCATGGACATCACCAACACACCGGCCCACAAGCTGGTGGGCATGGGGATCTCCCACGTGCCCGAGGGCCGGAGGATCTTCCCCGTCCTCACCGTGAAGGAGAACCTGGAGCTGGCGGCCTGGACCCTCAAGGACAAGGCGGAAGTGAAGCGCCGGATGGATGAGGTCTTCGAGATGTTCCCCCGCATCCGGGACCGCATCGGCCAGCTGGGGGGCACCCTCTCCGGCGGTGAGCAGCAGATGCTCGCCGTGGCCCGCGCCATGATCATCGGCGGGGACATCCTGCTCCTGGACGAGCCCAGCATGGGCCTGGCCCCGGTCCTCGTGGACGAGATCTTCGACAAGATCGTCGCCATCAACAAGCGGGGCACGACGGTTCTCCTGGTGGAGCAGAACGCCTTCGAGGCGCTGGAGATTTCGGATTTCGCCTATGTCCTGGAAGTGGGCTACAGCACCATCTCCGGCCCCTCCAAGGAGATCGCCGCGGATTCCCGGGTCCGCGAGGCCTACCTCGGCGTCTGAGGCCGACTCGACCCCGCGCCCCTCGGGCGGCCTCCCCGCCTTCAGATGGGAATGCCGTTCATGACGTGGCCTCCGGAGACCTCCATGCCGCACTCCCGCCACCCCCGCCGCCGCTTCGAGATCTGGATCGGCGCCCGGGACTCCCTGCCCATGCTCCTGGGCGCCGCCCCCTTCGGCATCATCTTCGGCACCCTGGCCGTCCCCAGCGGACTCTCGGCCCCCGGGGCCCTGGCCATGTCCCTGTTCGTGTTCGCGGGGTCCGCTCAATTCATCGCCCTCAACCTGCTGGCGGGCGGCGCGGGACTGCCGGTCATCCTGCTCACCACCTTCGTGGTCAACCTGCGCCATGCCCTCTATTCCGCCACCCTGCTGCCCCATGTGGCGGCCCTGCGGCAGCGTTGGCGGATCCCCCTGGCCTTCTGGCTCACGGACGAGACCTTTGCCGTGGTGCAGCTGCGCTACGCGGCCCCCGACCTCTCGCCCCACAAGCACTGGTACTACCTGGGGTCCTGCCTGGCCATGTACGGCAACTGGTTCCTGTGCACTCTGATCGGGGTGGGCCTCGGGCGCTCCATCCCCAGGCTGGAGCACATGGGCCTGGAGTTCGCCATGGCGGCGACCTTCACGGGCATCGTGGTGCCGATGCTCAAGAACCTGCCCATGCTCGGCGCCGCCCTGGCGGCGGCGGCCGTGGCCCTGGCCGCCCGGGGCCTGCCCTACAAGCTGGGCCTCGTCCTGGCGGCCCTGGCCGGGGTGGTCCTCGGCGTGCTCCTGGAAGACCGGAGGACAACCCATGAGCGGCCGTGAACTGACGCTGATCGTCGGCATGACCGCCGTGACCTTCCTGATCCGCTATGCCTTCTTCGCCCTGGGGGAGCGTCTCGCCTTCCCCCCCCTGGCCCACCGGGCCCTGCGCTATGTGCCCGTGGCCGTGCTCACCGCCATCATCATGCCCATGGTGCTGCTGCCGGACGGCGCCCACTGGCAGCTCACCTGGCACAACGCCTGGCTGCTGGGGGCGCTGGGCACGGGGCTCATCGCCTGGCGCTTCAACCACCTGCTGGCCTCCATCGCGGGCGGCCTGCTGGTGTTCTTCCTGTTTCGTTGGCTCATGGGCTAGGCGCCCAGGTAGGCCTTGCGGACCATGTCGTTGGCCTTGAGGTTCGGCCCCGTATCGGTGAGGACGATCTGCCCGGTCTGGAGGACGTAGCCGCGGTGGGCGATGGACAGCGCCATCAGGGCGTTCTGCTCCACCAGGAGGATGGTGGTGCCCCTCGCGTTCAGTTCCCGGATGATGTCGAAGATCTGATCCACCAGGACCGGGGCCAGGCCCATGGAGGGCTCGTCCATGAGCAGGATCTTGGGGTTCGACATGAGGCCCCGGGCGGTGGCCAGCATCTGCTGCTCGCCCCCGGACAGGGTGCCGCCCTTCTGCTGGGCCCGCTCCTTCAAGCGCGGGAACAGGGTGAAGGCATTTTCCAGGTTCTCCTGGATCTGCTTCTTGTCGTCCAGGATGTAGGCGCCCATCTCCAGGTTCTCGGTCACCGTGAGGTTGGGGAACACGCCCCGCCCCTCGGGCACCAGCCCCAGGCCCTGCTTGTGCACGATGTGGGGGGGCAGGTGGTGGATCTCCTTGCCTTCCAGGAGCACGGATCCCCGGCGGGGCGGCAGCAGCCCCGAAATGGACCGGAGGGTGGTGGTCTTGCCCGCGCCATTGGCGCCGATGAGGGCGACGATCTCGCCCTCATCGACCTTGAGGGAAACGCCCATCAGCGCATGGATGTTGCCGTAGTAGGCGTGGACGTCATTCAGCTCGAGAAGGCTCATGGTCTCCTCCTCAGGCCGTGTGGGTGGCGTCGGCGGCGCCCTTGCCCAGGTAGGCCTCGATGACCTGGGGGTTCGAGGCGATGTCTGCCGGGGTGCCCTCGGCGATCTGCTCGCCGTGATCCATCACGTAGATGTGCTCGGAAATGTTCATGACCACCTTCATGTCGTGCTCGATGAGCAGGATCGTGATGCCGAGTTCGTCCCGGATCCGCCGGAAGAGCCGGAGGGCGTCCTCGCTCTCGGAGGGATTCATGCCCGCGGCCGGTTCGTCCAGGAGCAGCAGCCGGGGCTGGGAGGCCAGGGCCCGGGCGATTTCCACCCGGCGCTGGGCGCCGTAGGGGAGGTTGTGCGCCAGTTCGTTCCCGACCCCCTTCAGGCCCACGTATTCCATGAGCTGCTCGGCCCGGGCCTGGGTCTCGGCTTCCTCCTTCCGGAAGGCCGCGGTGCGGAACACGGCCTGGATCGGGTTCTGCTTGAGCCGGGTGTAGGCCCCGACCATGATGTTTTCCACCACGGTCATGCCCCCGAACAGGCGGATGTTCTGGAAGGTCCGGGCCATCCTGAGATCGGTGATCTGGTAGGGGTGGAGGGCCTCGATGCGCCTGCCCTCGAACTCGATGGCGCCCTCCTCGCAGTGGTAGAGCCCCGAGATCGCGTTGAAGAAGGTGGTCTTGCCGGCGCCGTTGGGCCCGATGATGCTGAAGATCCGCCCCCGCTCGATGTTGACCGACATCTTGTTGACCGCGATGAGCCCGCCGAAGCGCTTCACGACCTCCCGGGCGGTGAGGATGTACTTGTCGTCAGCCACGCTAGGCCCCCTTCTCTTCCGCATCCCCGCCTTCGGGATGGCTGCCAAGTTCCCGCTTCCTGCGCGCGGCGGGAAGGAGCCCCGCGGGGCGGTAGATCATCATGAGGACCAGGACGACGCCGAAGATCAGGCGCTGGTACTTGGTGGGATCGAGCTGGTTGGAGAGGTTCTTCCAGTGGAACCCGATGATCGGGATCACCGCCTCGCTCTGCCGCAGCTGGGACAGGTAGAGGGAGAAGCTCTGCAGCACCTGGATGTTCAGCAGGGTGACCACGGTGGCGCCGACGACCACCCCGGTGATGCTGCCGATCCCGCCCAGGATGACCATGGTGAGCACCCCCACGGACTGCAGGAAGGTGAAGGTCTCGGGGCTTACGAAGGTGCGGCTGGCGGCGAAGAGCACGCCCATGGCGCCCGCGAAGGACGCCCCCACGGCGAAGGCCCCGAGCTTGAGCTTGTTCGCGTTGATCCCCATGGCCCCGGCGGAAAGCTCATCCTCGCGGATGGCGGTCCAGGCCCGGCCCACCTTGGAGTCGTCCAGGCGGTAGGTGATCACGATGACGGCGACCACCACCAGCAGGGCGATGAGTTAGAACAGGATGTTGTAGGCCTGGTTGTCCGTGACCCGATGGCCGACCACGGGCTGGATGACCTGGTTGAACAGCTTCAGCACCCCCTCCGGCATGGTGGGCCGCTGGATGGGCGTGAT
>JARLGO010000453.1 GCA_031292655.1 Geothrix sp. | reverse complement strand
TACTCCGACTGCCTGGCCTTCGCCCGGACCCGGCTGCCGGCGGGCCGGCCCTTCCTCCTCCTGGGGGAATCCTTTTCGGGCCCCGTGGCCATGGCCCTGGCGGCGGAAGGGCCCGCAGGCCTCCTGGGCCTGGTGCTCTGCGGCACCTTCGCCCGCAATCCCAGGCCCGGCCTGGCCTGGACGGCGCCGCTCCTGCGCGCCCTGCCGCCCCTGCGGCTGCCGCTGGCCCTCATCCGCCTCCTGCTGCTGGGAAGGTGGGCCACGGAAACCCTGGAGAAGCGGGTCCGGGACCTGCGAGGGCAGGTGCCCGCGGCCACCCTGAAGGGCCGGCTCCTGGCAGTGCTGGCCGCCGATCACACGGCCCTGCTGGCGCGCGTCCAGGTGCCCGCCATGGCCCTCCACGCCCGCCAGGACCGGCTGGTCCCACCGGCGGCCACCCGCTGGTTGGAGGCCCACCGGCCCGGCCTCGAAACCGTCACCCTCGAGGGTCCCCACTGGCTCCTGCAGGCCCGGCCCGAGGCCTGCGCCCAGGTCCTCCGGGCCTTCGCGGAGGGCCGGTGCGCGGCTACTTTCCGGGCATCTTAGAGGCCACGCCCTGCACGTAGTAGTCCATCTTCTCCAGGTCGAGGTCGGAGATGGTCTGGCCGGCGGGCACGCGCACCTTCCCGCCCTGGTCCACCACGGGGCCCGTGAAGGGATGGAGCTTGCCGGCCACGATCTGGGCCTCCAGCTTCTTCACCTGGGCCTGCACGTCCTTGGGCACGGCGGCGCTCATGGGCGCCATCTTGATGAAGCCGTCCTTGAGACCACCCCAGACGCTGCCGGACTTCCAGGTGCCCGCCAGCACGTCGCTCACGACCTTGGTGTAGTAGTCGCCCCAGGTGAGGATGACCCCGCCCACCTGGGCCTTGGGCGCGTATTTCAGCTCGTCGGAGTTGTAGCAGAACACCTTCACGCCCTTCTCCTCCGCGGCCTGGTTGGTGGCGGCGGAATCGGTCTCGTGGGTCAGCATGTCGGCCCCCTGGGAGATGAGAGCCAGGGCGGCTTCGCGCTCCTTGCCGGGATCGAACCAGGTGTTCACCCAGACCACGCGGACCTCGGCCTTGGGGTTCACGCTCTTCATGCCGAGGGTGAAGGCGTTGATGCCCATGACCACTTCCGGGATGGGGTAGGAGGCCACGATGCCCGCCACGTTGGACTTGGTGAGCCTGCCCGCGAGGACGCCGCTCAGGTAGCGGCCCTCGTAGAAGCGGCCGTTGTAGATGCCCAGGTTGGCGGCAGTCTTGTAGCCCGTGGCGTGCATGAAGACCGTGTGGGGGAACTGCCTGGCCACGTTGAGGCAGGGGTTCATGTAGCCGAAGGAGGTGGCGAAGATGACCTTCGCGCCGCTTTGCGCCATCTCGCGGATGACCCGCTCCGCGTCGGCGCCCTCGGGCACGTTCTCCACGAAGCGCGTCATCACCTTGCCATGGAGGTTGGCTTCCATCTGCCGGCGGCCCAGGTCGTGCTGGAAGGTCCAGCCCGAATCGCCCACGGGTCCCACGTAGACGAAGCCGACCTTGGCCGGTTCCTGGGGCCCCGCACCGGAAAGCGCCGCGGCCGCCAGCAGGGCCAGGGTTCCGAAGCTGTTGCGGACGAGGTCGCGGGTGCTCATGCGAAGGTCTCCTTTTCGAACAAATTGATGACCCGATTGTGCCATTGCCCGCGGGGGGCCCGTTCACTTTTCAGAGGCGCCCGCATCCGACGCTTTGAAGCTCCGGTAGAGCAGCAGGTCGTAGAGGAGCTTGAGGCCCCCGGCGATGAAGAAGGGGAGCCCGGCCAGGGCGGGCAGGGCGAACAGGGGCCCGGCCAGGACGGGCGAGACGGCGGCCCCGGCGGTGCGGGCGATGCCGGTGACACCGGCGGCGGCGGAGCGCTCGTCGGGCGCCACCACCGCCATGGTGTAGGCCTGGCGGGTGGGGACGTCCATCTGCGAGATGCTGAAGCGCAGCAGCAGCACGCCGATGGCCAGGGGCAGGTTGGGCATGAGGGGCACCAGGATCAGGAGCACGTTGGAGGGGATGTGGGTGACGACCATGGTGCGGACGAGGCCGATCCGCCGGGCCAGGCGCACGGCGTAGAGGGCGGAGAGGCCCGCCAGCAGGTTGGCCGTGAAGAAGATGGAGCCCAGCATCCCCGGCTCTACGCCGAAGCGCCGATGGAACCAGTAGGCCACGAGGCTCTGGATGACGAAGCCCCCGGCAAAGGCGTCCAGCGAGAAGAGGGCCGACAGCCGCAGCACCACGCCCCTGGAGGCATGGAGGCCCAGGCGGGCGCCGGGCGCCGAGGGTGGCGCTTCCACGTCCCCGGAGACCCGGGCGAAGAAGGCCGCCAGGATCAGTCCCATGCCGGCGTAGGCGTAGACCAGGACCCGGTAGCTGGCCACGGGGGCCAGGCCCGAGGCCTGGAGGCCCTGGGCCGTCCAGCCGCCCGCCAGGGCGCCCAGGGCCGTGGCAAAGGCCCCGGCCAGGTGGTACCAGGCGAACACGCCGGTGCGCCGGTCCTCGGGCAGCACCTGGGAGAGGGCCGCCTGCTCGATGGCCAGAAAGGGACCCACCTCGTTGCCCGAGGGGCTGATGACGCCGAAGGTGGCCGCCAGCACCAGCACGGTGAAGTTCCCGCTGAGGGCGAAGGGCACGCCCGCCGCCACCATGAGGGCCGCGCCCAGGAGGAGCATGCGCCGGCGGCCCATGCGGTCGGCGTGGAGGGTGATCCAAAGCGAGACGAGCACGTCGCCCGCCAGGGTGAGGGTCAGGAGCAGGCCGATGCGCCCTTCGCTGAACCCCAGCCCCGCCAGGTAGAGCACCAGCACCACGGAGAGGAAGCCGTAGGAGAACATCCGCGCCGCGCGGGTCGCGAAGAGCAGCCGGCCGTCGCGGCCGAGGGGAGGGGTGGCGCCGGGCGTCTGGGACATGAGCTCCCATGGTAGCCCTGGCACCCTAGGGTCGGGTGCCGGTCACCCGACCTGGAACGCCAGATGCGCCTGGAGCTCCTTCATGCCGAAGGGCTTGGGCAGCAGGGTGACGAAGGGGTGGGCCCGGGCGAGATCCTGGGCGGTCTGGTCGGCTCGGCCCGTGACCAGCAGGACGGGCACCCGGGGGAGCCGGGCGCGGAGGCGGGGCAAGGTGCCGATCCCCCCCAGGCCCGGCATGTTCATGTCCAGGATGATCACGTCGATCTTGAGCCCGGCTTCGACCAGCTCCAGGGCTTCCTCGCCGCCCCGGGCGAGGAGGGCCCAGTGGCCCAGGCGGTCCAGCATCCCCTGCATGGAGCTGAGGATGTCCGGGTCGTCGTCCACGATCAGCACGTTCAAAGAACCGTGAGGTGGGATCTGCTCGGCCTCCTCGGCGGGGTCTGCGGGCCGGGCCGGGCCCGCGCTCGCGCTCGCGGGGAAGCGGAGGGTGACACAGGTGCCCTGCCCCGGAGCGCTCTGGATATCCATCTCCCCGTGATGGGTCTTGACCGTGCTGTAGACGATGGACAACCCCAGGCCCGTTCCCTTGCCGACTTCCTTGGTGGTGAAGAAGGGGTCCAGGGCCTTGTCCAGGACCTCCTGGGGCATGCCCGTGCCCGTATCCCGGACCTGGACCTCGATCCTGCCGTGGTCCAGGTTCCGCGTCCGCAAGGTGAGGGTGCCGTTTTCCGGCATGGCGTCCACGGCGTTGACGCAGAGGTTCATGACGGCGTGGGTCAGGGCTCCCGGGTCCCCCCGGATGGTCTGCAGCTGCTCCTGAAGGTCCATGATGAGGTGGACCTTGGACAGGGTGGTCCGCTCCAGGAGCTGGACCTCCTCCCGGAGGATGGCGTTCAGGTCCAGGTCCTGCTCCTCGGTGGCATTCTGCCGGGCGAAGCTGAGCAGGCTCTTGATCATGTTCCCGCCCCGCTCGGCGGCCCGGATGATGGTCCCGAAGGCCTTCTGGGTGGGGCTCCCCGGCGGCTGGTCCTCGATGTGGGCCGAGGCGTAGCCCAGGATCGCCGCCAGGACGTTGTTCATGTCATGGGCCACCCCACCCGCCAGGCTGCCCAGGCTTTCCATCTTCTGGGCCTGGTGGAGCTGGGCCTGGAGGAGCCGCTGCTGTTCCTCCGCCTCCCGGCGCTTGGACACGTCGGTGATGATCCCGATGAGGGCTCGGAGGCTCCCGTCCGGATGTTCCATCCTGCGGCCGGACAGGTGGCCCCAGAAGGTCGTGCCATCCGCTCGAATGTACTTCCGCTCCACGGAAACGGACTGGATCTCGCCGGTGATGATCCTCCGCATGCGGGCGTCGCCGGTCTGCTTTTCCGATTCATGCAGGTGGGAGGGATAGGTGGTGCCGATCACCTCCTGGACGGTCATGCCGAACAGATCGGCCATGCCCTGGTTGGCGAAGGTGATCACCCCCTGGTCCGACACCATGATGATGCCGGCGTCCGAAGCCGAGAAGATGACGCGCAGCTGTTCTTCGTTTTCCCTCAAGGCCGCTTCCGCCTGTCTCCGCTCGGTGATGTCCTCGCCCGAACTGATGATCCCGGTGATGCGGCCCTCCTCGTCCCGGATCACCGCGTTGTGCCAGGCGATGAGGCGCGGCTCGCCGTCCTTCCGGAGGATGTGGTTCTCGTAGTACTCCAGCGCTTCCACCTCGCCCGCCAGGATGCGCCGGTAGACGCCCACCACCGGTTCATACTCCTCCGGAGGCAGGCAGACGCGAAACCAGTCTCGGCCGATGAGCTCGCCCTCCGCATAGCCCAGCACCGCATGGCCCTTTCCGTTGAGGAGGGTGATGCGGGCCTCGGCATCGAAGGCCACCAGGATGACCTGGGCGACCCCGAGGTAGCGTTCCGCGTTCTTCCGCTCCTTCCTCAGCGCCTCCTGGGCCGCGTGTTCCTCGGTGATGTCGTGGGCCACGCCGAGGAACACGGGTCCCCCGCCGGGCGAGGCCATGGCGGATCCGTTCGCCACGAACCGGCGCCAGGATCCGTCCGCGTGGCGGACGCGATAGGGGGGGCTGGTCTCCGGGTGTCCCGTGGACAGCACCCGGAGGAGGTACTGCAGGCAGGGCTCCACATCTTCCGGGTGCACGAAGGGTGCGAAGGATCTCCCAAGCACCTCGCCGGGGGAGTACCCGAAGTGCCGCTCCCAGGCGGGGGACACGAAGGTGAAGGTCCCCTGGGCGTCCAGGGTGAAGATGACGTCGATGGACTGCTCCACGTAGGCCCGGAACCTCTCCTCGCTGTCCAGGAGCCTCGCCTCGACGGCCTTGCGCTCCGAGATGTCCGTGAGGAAGGCCAGGGTCCCGACGCCCCGGGTCAGGGGGATGCTGGAGACATGCACCTGCATGGGGAAGGCGGTCCCGTCCTTGCGGAGCCCCAGGGTCTCGTATTCCACCGGGCCCGAGCCCGTCCTTTCCCGCTCCTGGTTCCGCCTCCGGAGGAGGTCCCGCTGGCCCGGCTCGATGGTGTCCAGAAAGGGGCGGCCGAGGATCTCCGAGGCGGTTTCCAGGCCGAACAGGCGCAGGAAGGCCGCATTGACCTGGAGGTAGAGCCCCCCCTGGCTCAGGGCGATGCCCATGGGAACGGAGTCCAGGGGAAACCCATGCGGCCCCAGGGGGCTGGGCGGATCCGGAGGCAGGAGGGGCGAGCCAGGGGGCGGCATGGGGGAAGGCGGCGGGGTCATTCTGAGGCCTCTTCGACAGGCTGGCCAAGGATCTGGAGATTCGGACGGGTCCCCCCGGGCCCCTGAGGCCAGAATCGGCGATACTTCCCTCATGCCTGTTCTTTCCCGCCCCGCCCTCCGCTGGTCTGCCCTCGTGGGTCTCTGGGCGCTGGTGGGCGCGGTCCTGTGGATCCTGCTGGTGCAGGGTTTCCTCCTGGCCCTGAACCCCTTCTGCCATCTGCAGCGGCCCAGCCTGGTCCGGGTGATGGTGAAGAGCGTGGACCGGGATCCGAACAGCCACATCACGGACTACGTGACCGTCAAGCAGGGCGAGGACGAGGAGATCCTCCGCATGCTCAAGGCCGAGGCGGCGGAGTTGCACGAATATGACGAGGTGTGGATCCTCAGCGCCTGGTACTCGGACGGCCTGCGCCCCACGCAGTACCTGCTCACCCCCCATCGCCTGCTGCTGGAATACCCGGTCGCCCTCCTGCTGCCCGCGGCCTGGGCGCTCTGGCGCCTGCACAAGGCCCGCAAGAAGGCCGAAGCCGCCCCGCCCCCGCCCATCCGCCGGACCTTCACGGACGACTTTCACCTGCGCGCCCAGCGCTTCGCCAAGCCCGATGGGACCTCCCCCCCGGGGACCGGACAGGAAGAAGGAAAACCGGCCGCCGAGGCCCCCCCGTCCAAAGCCCATGAAGGCTGAAGAAACCCGTTGAGGCGGTAAATGACCCGTCCTCCTTCACCGGAAGTTTCGCGGGCCACCTCGACCACCCTTTCCGGCAGCGGCTACTTCGGTGGAACCTCCTTCCCGGGGGCGGGGTGGCTTCGCGGGGTGAGCCATCCCGCCAGGGCTTCCACGACCCTTCCGGCGTGGGAGAGGGTCCCAGCCTCGGCGGCGAGGGCCTGCCCCATGGCCTCCTCCAGCCCCAGCGGAGGCGGAAGGCCCGCCGCCTCCCAGTAGCCGGGCCGGGTCGCGACCAGGTCCGAGGTCAACCCCTCGACGAGTTCCCGCGCGACCGAGAAATCCGCTCGCGTCACCAGCCGGATCCAGTGGGACGAGAGACGGGGGGTGATGAGCGGGATCTTGAGGAGCATGGGCTTGCGCCCCATGACCGCCGCTATGCGCAGGAGGATCTCTCGGCCCGAGAGGGCTTCGGGACCCGGGATGTCCCACCAGGTGCTTTCCGGAAGATCCAAGCGAGCTCCCGCCAGGAGGGCCGCCAGGACCCCCTCCAGGGCCACGGGTTCACTCCGGTGGGAGAGCCACGCGGGAAGCACCATCGCGGGCAGGCGGGCCGCCAGGTCGCGCACGATGGTCCAGGATGCGCTGCCGGCGCCGATGATCATGCCGGCTCGAAGTTCCAAAGTGGGTACGGGGCCGGCCCGCAGCGTTTCACCGGTGTTCAGGCGGGAGAGGAGGTGCTCGGAGGGGGGGCCCTGGGGCGCCACACCCCCCAGGTAGATGATCCGGCGGACCCCCGCAAGGCCCGCGGCCTGGGCGAAATTCCGGGCCCAACGCAACTCCTCCTCGATCCAGCCCGGCCGGTGGGAACCCATGCCGTGGACCAGATAATAGGCGGTTTCGCACCCCTCCAGGGCCGAGGGCAGCGATGCGGATTCCCCCAGGTCGCCTCCCACCCAACGGCGCTGGGGCCAGAGGCGCCGGGCCTCCTCGACCTTTCGGGTCAGGCACCGGACGTCATGGCCCGCCTCCTCCAGCGGACCATGGAGGTTTCGACCGATGAAGCCGGTGGCACCGGTGAGGAGGACGCGCTGGGGCATGCCTGACTCTACATCGATGGAAGGGGGGGCTCCATCCGCCCGGGGTTCGATGGGCCCTTGTCCATGGTTTCGTCCCTCGGTCAACTGCGGCCACACTCATGAACGAGGCGATCTCGCGAGGCCCCATGGACATCAAGCTTTCCCCTGACATCGAAAAGCGCCTGCACGGCCCCATCCAGCGCTTCGTGGCCGAGGAATACGGCGAGAGCATCGGCGAACTGGGCGCCGGGACCTTCCTCACCTTCTGCCTGAAGGAGCTGGGCCCGGCCATCTACAACCAGGCCATCAGCGACGCCCAGGCCTGCCTCCAGGAGCGCGTGAGCGACCTGGAGAACATCTGCTTCGCCGAGGAGACCAGCTACTGGGGCAAGGCCTCCGCGAAAGGGATCCAGCGCAAGCCGGACCATCGGCGGTAGGATCCCCTACGGCCCTCCCCACCCGGGTGTCGATCCAGGAGCCCCCTTGGCAGACCCCATCTCTTCCCGCCAGCTCACCCTGCTCCAGGTGGTGGCCAGGCACCCGGACGTGGCGCGGGACCACCTGGCGAAGGCGGGGGCCACGGACGCGGACCTGGCCTACCTGGAGCGCCACGATCTCATTCGCGAGCGGGCCATCGGGCGGTACCGGGTGACCCACCTGGGCCAAGAGGTGCTGAAGCGGAGCCTCTGATCGCGGTCCTGTCCCTGAATCGGAAGGAGTTTCCATGTCCCTGCTCACCCGCGCCGAAGCCACCCGCTACGAGGAGACCAGCCGCCACATGGATGTGATGGCCTTCCTCGCGGGGCTGGAGGCCCTGGGGGACAAGCGTCTGCACGTCACCACCTTCGGGAGGAGCCCCCAGGGCCGGGAGCTGCCCCTGCTGGTGCTCTCGGCCCACGGCGTGACGACCCCCGAAGCGGCGCGGCGCCTGGGCCTGCCGGTGGTGCTGGTCATCAGCGGCATCCACGCGGGCGAGGTCGAGGGCAAGGAGGGCTGCCTGATGCTGGTGCGCGATCTGCTGATGGCCAAGCCCGGCCTCGATGCGGACGCGATCCTCGCCGACCTCACCCTGGTGGTGGTGCCCCTCTTCAACCCGGACGGCAACGACGCCATCGACCCCGGCAACCGCAAACTGCACCTGCCCAAGCTCACGGGCCAGCTGGGGCCGGACAGCGGCGTGGGCACCCGGGTGAACGCCGCCAAGATCAACCTGAATCGCGACTACCTGCGCATGGAAGGCGAGGAGATGCGCCTGCTGCAGACCCGCGTCTGCCAGCCCTGGGCCCCGGACCTCACCATCGACAACCACGCCACGAACGGATCCGTGCACCGCTTTTCCATGACCTACGACATCCCCCACACGGTGGAGAGCGGCCGGGGCGAGCCCATCCGCTACATGCGGGAGCGCCTGCTGCCCCCGGTCACCGCCGCCCTGAAGGCCAACCACGGCTTGGATTCGGGCTGGTACGGCAACTTCGTGGAGGACGAGCGGGCCCTGGACGCGGACCGCGACGCCGAGCCGGGCGCCCCGGTGCGGGAGGGCTGGATGACCTACCCGCACCATCCGCGGTTCGGCAGCAACTACCGGGGGCTGACCGGCCGCATGGACCTGCTGCTGGAATGCTATTCCTACATCAGCTTCGCCGAGCGGGTGCGCACGGCCTACGCCTTCATGCTGGAGACGCTCAAACATGTGGCGGCCCACCGGGACGAGGTGGTGCAGACCGTGGCGGAGTGCCTCACGCCCCGGGAGCGCATCGCCATCCGGTACGGGCTGGAGCGCTTCGAGGCCCCCGTCGAGATCCTCACCCGCCGGCCCCGCACCCTGGACGGGGCCCCCACGACCCTGAGCCTCCCCTACCTGGGCCGGTTCGTGGGCAGCACCCTGGTGGACCGCCCGGCGGCCTACCTGGTGCCCGCCCGCATGGCCGCCCACCTGCGCCTACACGGCCTCACCCTCCGCGAGGCCGTGGGCACCTTCGAGGTGGAGGTGCCGGTGGTGGAGGGCCTGGGCTCCAAGGGGGGCCGCGCCATCCTGGAAGCCGAGGCCATCGGCGAGCTGTCCGTGTCCTGGCGGCGCGGGCCCCGGGCCGTCCCGCCCGGCTGGGCCCTGGTGCCCACGGACCAGCCCCTGGGGGCCATCGCCGTCTACCTCTGCGAACCCGAAAGCGATGACGGCGCCGTGGAAAACGGCCTGCTGCCCGCGCCGGCCCTGGGGGAGGAACTGGCCCTCTGGCGGGTACCGGCCCTGGGTTGACCGCCGGCCGGTCCCCGCTCATCGTTCGCCGGTTCCCGGCCGCGCGCCGTCCCGGGCTTCGTAGATTGGGACCTGCCTGGAGCTTCCGGGCCCGGCGGGCCCGCCTTTTGAAAGGACCACCCGATGACCACGGACAGCTCGAACCGACAGCGTACCGAAGAATTCAAGCTCGACGGCGGCCAGGTGCTGGACAAGATCAAGGACCTCATTCACCAGGGGAATATCCGGCGGATCATCCTGAAGAACGAGGAGGGCAGGACCCTCATCGAGATCCCGCTGACGCTCGGTCTGGTGGGGGCGGCCCTGCTGCCGGTGTTCGCCGCCGTGGGCGCCCTGGCCGCCCTCGTCACC
>JARLGO010000091.1 GCA_031292655.1 Geothrix sp. | reverse complement strand
TTCGCTGAGCTTGTCGGGATTGCGAATCACCACGTGGCTGCCCGGCAGGCTCGCCACGTGGAGCCAGAAATCGAGGTTGTCGGCCACCTTGAAGGTGAGCTGGTCGTTCTCCAGGTCCCCCTTGCCGATGAGCACCTCGAACCCGTCCACCATGACGCTGCGGAAGGCCGCGCCCTTGCCGTCCTTGCGTTTCCCCTCGGCCTGCATCCGCTTCGTCCCCCCCTCCTTGGCCACGCCCTTGCCCCTGGCGGGCCCGGCCCCCTTTGGTTGTCGCGCAGGGGGCGGCTCCGGCGCAAGGACTTGCGCTTCGGCCGCGGCCCGCACCGCCCAGGCCGCCCGCTCCCGGGTCAGCTCGGCCTCGAGCTCCGCGATCCTCGCCAGCCCCCGCTCCGCCTTCTTGGCCGCCGCGAACCAGGCCTGCACCGCCGCCTCGGCGAGGGTCCCCTCCGGCAGCGCCAGGCGCGTGCCATCCAGCAGGGCCACCTCCCCGGTGGCGCCCTTCAGCCGGTAGAGCTCGGCGGCCACCCGCCGGGCCTGGTCCTTCCAGGGGAGCTTCGCCTCGTGCTTCGCGCGGTCCCGGTTCAGGGCCAGGGCCAGGCGGTCCAGCCGCGCGGATTCTGTCTGGCGCCGCCGCTCCGCCGCGGCCAGGGCGGGGCCCAGGATCAGCGCCTCGGCCCGCCCCTCGGACCAGGCCCGGTGCCGGGCCAGGAGGTCGCCTTCGCCCTCCAGCACCTCGGGCTCCTCCCCGGCCAGGGCCGCCTCCAGGCGGTCGCCCCACCGTTCGCGCCAGCGCCGCAGGGGCGGGGGATCCTCGGCGGGCTGGGGCGCCGAGGCCGGGAAGGGCGTCCCCAAGCCGAGGCGGGGCATCGAAAGATCCACGCCGTCCACGCGGATGCCGGACCGGCCGGGGATGGCCTGGAAGGCCAGCCGCAGGGTCTCCAGGCGTCCCGAGATGGCGCGGCGCTGGAACAGGAGCCCGAGCCACCGCTCCCGGGGGTCCCCCTCCACCGCCCGCAACCGGGCGCCCTTGAGCCACGCGCCCCAGACCGTCGGACTGTCCTTCGAGGCCTCGGCCTGAAGCCGCTTCCAGGCGGGATGCTCCGTGCCCAGGAGCCAGAGTTCCGGCTTCGGCTGGAGCAGCAGCACCCAGCCCTCGGCGGCCTTCCGGCCCGCCCAGCGCAGGCCCAGGGCCCGGCCCGAGGCCCACGTGGCCTCCACGGGCAGGTCCCCCCGGTGGCTCAGCCAGGCCCGGCCCAGCGCGAGCAGGAGTGGCGCGTCCACAGCTAGGCCCTTCCCACGATCACGCGCACGCCCCTTGTCGCTTTTCGGCCCCAGCGGTCATGATTTGACTTTCTCCTTGTCCCAGCATCCCATGGACAAGTCCTGCCCGAGGGGGCCCTGGGGTCTTGCCGGGGCCGGGACCAACCGATAAGTGGAACCGATGACATTTGCCGCTCCGATGGGTCCCCAGTCGCTCCAGGTCCTCCTGGTGGATGACAACCCCATCCAGCTGAGCCTCCTGCGGCACCTCTTCCACCGCCACGGCCACATGACCATCGAGGCCCGCAACGGGGCGGAGGCCCTGATCGTCCTGGCCACGGAATTCCCGGATGTGGTGGTGTGCGATTGCGTCATGCCCCTCCTGGACGGCTACCAGTTCTGCCGCCTGGTGAAGGATGACCGGGCCACGCGCCACCTCCCGGTCCTGCTCCTCACGGCCCAGGCCACGGGGCTGGCCCGGTTCTGGGCCAAGACCTGCGGCGCGGACCGGTTCCTGGTGAAGGGGCGGGACCTGGATCACGTGGTGGAGGCCGCCGCGGCCCTCGCCAAGCAGGCCCCCCGGTCCCATGCCGCCTCCACCGCCCCCGGGCTGGTCCAGGAGAACTTCGGGGTGGACGCCATCCAGCGCCGGTTGGCCCAGGCTCTGGAACAGCGCCTTGTCGAGACGGCCCTGCGGGATTCCGTGGCCCGGCTCTACACGGCGGACCACGACACGCCCCGGCTCATCGAGGGCTTCATCGAGATCATCCAGGAGCTCGTCCTGCCCGGCGCCCTGCTCGTGGCCTACCGGGGCGAGGATGGCCTCCTCTGCCACGGGGTCCACGGGTCCTCCGCCACCCCCGAGGATCGGCTCACCCTGGAACAGGCCGCGGCCCAGCAGGGGCTCTTTCAGGCCGTGCCCGGCTGCCACTGGAGCCCCGCCTCGGAGGAGGAGGAACGTCGGCAGAGCCTCCGCAATCCCGTCCTCCGCGTCTTTCCGGCCACCACCCCGGGCTATCCGGTCGTGGGGACCCTGGCCTTCATCACGGAACGCCGCGCCGCGGAAGATTTCGAGCGCCTCTTCGAGATCGCCGCCGAGGAGCTGGGCCGCCTGCTGAGCCTCGAGGATTCCCGCCTCCGCCTCTACCATCAGGCCATCCGCGACCCGCTGACGGGTCTCTACAACCGGAAGCACATCCTCGACATGCTCGGCATGGAGCTCGACCAGTGCGGGCGCTTCGGACAGGGCCTGTCCATCATGCTGGTGGACCTGGACTACTTCAAGGCCGTCAACGACCGCTTCGGCCACGCCGTGGGCGATCAGGTGCTCACCGCCATGGCCCAGCGCATGCTCTTCGGGCTGCGCAAGGTGGACCAGTTGGGCCGCATCGGCGGCGAGGAGTTCCTGGTCTACAGTCCTCAGACCGATCTGGAGGGGGTCCGGGCCCTGGCCGAGCGCCTCCGCAGGCACGTGGCCCTGGAAGCCGTCTCCGGACTGCCCGAAAACGACCGCGTCACCGTAAGCATCGGCCTCGCCACCTGGGAGGGCTCCGAGGATTCGATCGAGAACCTGCTCGCCCGCGCGGACCAGGCCCTCTATCAGGCCAAGGCCGAGGGCCGGGACCGCGTCGTCGGCTGAGCTCTTCCGGGAACCCTCGACAGTCCAGGGGAAGGCACTGCAAGATTCCAGCAGCTTCCGGATGGAGTTTCCGTGGAACCCGAGCAACTTGCTGAACGTGTGGCCCGACTGGAAGCGCAGGTCGCCTGGCTGCTTTCGCGGCAGCAAGCCGCAGCGCCCGGGCCCCAAGCCCAGGTCGCGGTCCCGAAGCCCGTCCCTCCCCTGCCCAGCAGGGTCGCGGGTCCCGCGGCCCTGCGAAAGGAGATCTCCCCGGTGGTGTGGATTGCGGGCGCCGCTGCCTCGATCTTCCTCTTCGGGGCCGTCTTCTTTTTCCGCTGGGCCATCGAGCGGGGCTGGGTGGGCGCAGAACTGCGCTTCGTGCTTGGCCTGCTGGTGGGCGGCGCCATCACCGCCTTCGCCGCGAAGCTGCTCCTGGGCGACAGCCGGCACCTGGGCGTGGCCCTGCTGCTGGCGGGCCTCGGCACCCTGCAGTTCACCTTTCGCGCCGGGGCCGTGGAATACCATTTCTACGCCCTGCCGCTGGGACTGGTGGCCACCGCCCTCGTCACCCTGCTGGCCGGCGCGCTGGCCTCCCGGGGCCGCAGCGGAGGGGCGCTCACGGTGGCCTTGGTTTCCGGTCTCGCCGCACCCTTGGTATTCAGCCAGGGCGGCCATCATGAAGTGGCCCTGGCCCTGTATCTCGCCGTGCTCATGGCCAGTGCGCTGGCGGTGCCCTACCTGGTCCGCGACGGCGGCGCCTGGGCTGGCGTGCGCTGGACGGCCCTCATCGGGGTGTGGCTGCTGCTGTTGCCCGCCTGCTCGGAGGTGCTGAAGGCCGATGCCCCCCTCCTGGGCCTGCTGCTCGTCCTCCACCTGATCCTCGCGGGCCTGTGGGCGTGGCTGCCGGGCACCGAGGAGGTCCCGGGCACGGCCACCGTGCTGTGGCTGGTGGCCTCGATCCTGGCCACCTCCTACGGCTGGCTGCTGTGGAGACGGCTGGGCCTGGCGGCGGAGGCCTTCGCCCTCCCCGTGATCGCCGCGGCGGCCCTGAACCTGGTCCTGGTGCCGCCGCTGCGGCGGCGGATGGAAAGCCGCCGCGCGGACTGGGGTCTGCTCGCCCTGGCGGCCGGGCATCTGGCCCTGGCCGTGCCGGTGGCCCTGGCCTGGCGCTGGGTGGGGCCCCTCTGGGGCATCTTCGCCCTGGGCCTCGCCGGGGCCTCTCTCAAGGCCGAGGACAGCGCCTTTTCCGAAGAGGCCAGGGCCCTGCGCTGGCTCGCCGCGGCCCTGGCCCTGATCGCCACGCTGCGCTGGGCCTTCCACGGCTTCGATGGCTTCTTCGCCCACGGCGGCCCCACGCCCTTCCTGAATGCCGCCTTCGCGGAAGGAGCCCTGGCCTCCGCGGCCTGGTGGATGTTGACCCGCCGCGGCGGCTCGCTGGGCGGGATCGCCTTCCTGGCCCTGGAGCTCACAGCGAACGTGACCCTGGCCTTGGAGGCGGCCCGGCTGGTGCAGTGGTCCCAGGGGCCCACGAACCCAGGCCATGGCCCCTCCCGCGCGGCCTCCATCACCATGACCCTGGTGTGGGCCCTCTCCGGCGCCTGGCAGTGGATGCGGGGCCTGGGGCAGCAGGCCGCCGCCCGCCGGGCGCTCATGACCGGGGGTTACGCCTGGATGGGGGTGGCCAGTTTCAAGCTCATCGCCTCCGACCTGGATCATGCCGACACGCCCCTGCGGGCCCTGGCCTTCCTTGGCGTGGGCGGCATCGGCATGGCGGCGGCCATCCTCGCCAACCGCAGGCGGGCCGGGACATCCTCATGAGGCGCAGGGCCCTTTCCAGGGTCCTGCGGGGTCTCGCCTGCAGCCGGGAGGCAGGACCCTCAGGCCTCCCGGGCGGGTGTGCTTCTTAACTGCACCAGGGCCACGGCGGCGAGGATGATGACCATGCCGAGGCTCTCCCGGAGGCCGAAGGCCTCGTGCAGGACGAGGCTGCCCAGGAGGACGGCCACGAGGGGGTTCAGGTAGGCGTAGGTGCCCATCTTGGCGGGGGGCCAGGCCTTGGCCAGGTAGATGTAGGCGGAAAAGGCCAGCAGGGACCCGAACAGCGCCAGGTAGGCGACGGCCCCCAGGGCCCTGGGCGTGAGGGGGCCGCGCAGGAACCCGCCCGTGAGGGGCGCCAGGGCGAGGCCGATGAGGGCCGCCGTGAGCATCTGGATGCCGACGTTGGTGAGCAGTCCGCCCCCGTGGACATGATGTTTGCCATGCAAGGTGCCCCAGGCCCAGATGAGCGGGGCCGCCACCATGGCCGCCAGTCCGCCCAGGTGGATGCGCGCGCCGCCGTGGGGCCAGACCAGGACCGCCACGCCCGCGATGCCGAGCAGGAGGCCCGTCCAGCCCTTGGGGCCGAGGGGTTCCCGGGCCATGGAGAACACCGCCAGCCAGAGCGGCACCAGGGCCGCCAGGATGGCCGCCAGGCCCGAGGAGACGTGCAGCTCCGCCCAGGACACCAGCGCGTTCGAGCCCCCGAGGAGGAGGGCGCCCACCACCATGAGGTGCCCGGCTTCGCGCAGGGCCGGCCAGGACTCCCGCCGGAGCCGGCCCAAGCCCAGGGCGAGCACCGCGGCCACGGAGAAGCGCGCGGCCACCATCCCGTAGGGCGTGAAGGAGTCCAGGCCCAGGGCGATGGCAAAGTAGGTGGAACCCCAGACCACCGCCACCGTGAGGTAGGCGAGCCAGGCGAGCATCAGGTATTCCGCCCCGGCCGGGCCGAGGGAAGGCTCACTTCTTGACCTTCTTCCCTTCCCGGTCCACGGGGAAGGGGCTCGGGCCCGCCTTCTCCCAGTGGGTCTCCAGCACCATGGTGGTCCGCGTGGTGACCATGGGCCCCAGGG
>JARLGO010000090.1 GCA_031292655.1 Geothrix sp. | reverse complement strand
TGGCCAACGGGCCAGGATGGCCTCCACGGCCCCGGGGAGGTCATCCGCCACCAGGTCCGCGTCCGAACCATCCACCCGAGAACCGTAGCCCGTGCGCACGAGCGCCACCTTGCATCCGGCCCGGCGCCCGGCCTCGAGGTCGAGGGCCTTGTCCCCCACCATCCAGGAGCGCGCCAGATCCAGGCCATGCTCCTCCGCGGCCCTCAGCAGCATGCCGGGGTTCGGCTTGCGTTCGGGGTGATCGGCCACGGCGTACTCCCCCTGCCCCTTTTCGTGGTGGGGCGAGGCGTAGACGGCGTCGATCCGCGCGTTCTCCAGGGCCAGCAGCGTCCCCATCCGGCTCATGACGGCGGCGAAGTCCTGCCATCCGTACTTGCCCCGGCCGATGCCACTCTGGTTGGTCACCACCACCACTGGGATGCCCCGGGCATTGAGCCGGGCCACGGCCGCGGCGGCCCCCGGGATCAGCACCAGCTGTTCCGGATCGGACAGGTAGTCCACCTCCTCGTTGAGGGTGCCGTCCCGGTCCAGGAAGATGGCGGGTTTCAAGGGAACTTGTTCCAAGGTGTCTTCTCCTTCATTCCATGGGAAGCCCGACCCGCAGGAGGGAGCCCCGCGCCACGGGCACCATCTCCACGGTGCCGCCGTAGGCGGCCATGAGCTGGGAACAGGCGGGGAGGCCCCGGCCCGGACGACGTCCCGCCTCCGTGATCTTCGGACGCAGGTCTGGAAAGGGTTCAAAAGCCCCTTCGGCCATCCGGGCCTCGATGGGGACGCCATCGTCCTCCAGCTCCATCCGGAAGTGGCTTCCCCCGCCCCGGGTCCGGAGCGAGATCCGCTCCGGATGGCCTTCCATGGCATGGCCGATGAGGTGGCCGAACAGGTCGGTGAAGTCCGAATAGACCCCGAAGAGCAGGTCCCGGGGCGCCTGGAGGTCCAAGGCCACGGGCAGGAACTCGGGCAGGACCCCCTCGGCCCGCAAGAGTTCCAGCTCCTGTCTCAAGAGGTCGTGGAGGTGGATCCACTCCGGTGAACTCGCCTCCCCCTGGCCCGCCCGCCGCAGCAGGGCCCGGACCAGCTCGTCCACCTGGCGGACGGCGTTGCGGATCTGGTGGATGGAGGGGCGGCACTCCTTGCGCAGGTCCGGGAGGGTGGTATCGGGCCGGTCCAGGCAGAGCGAAAGCGCGGCGCTCTCTTCCTTCAGGGTGCCGAGGGGCGCCTGGAACTTCGAGGCCATGTTCATGAAAAGGCCGCCCAGGACGGCCTTCTGGTCCTGTATCTTGAGCGCCTTTTGGGCTTCCTTCAGGGCCTCGTAGGTCGACTCCAGGCCCTTGTAGCTGGTGCTCAGGGCCTGGCTGGTCTCGGCCAGGTGCGTGATGAGCCCTGCGTTTTCCAGGCTGACCTGGAGGATGCCCACATAGAGCGCCGCCAGTTCCATCTCGAAGGGCTCGAAAGCCCGGTCGAAACGGTCGGCCGCCAGGAATCCCCAGAGGCTCCGCTCCTCGGACCGGCTGCGGAGGGACAGCATCAGGGCCTGGGTCCTGGGCGTCCAAAGGCCAAGTTCGATGCCCAGCTGCCAGGCCACCGACTGCCGCAGTTCGCTTCCGCTGAGAACGGACCCGACCGGAAGGCCCTCCAACCAGGCGATCAGGGGGTGCGACCCGGGGAGCACGGAGGTTTCCTCGGGCCCCTCCGGAGTCATCGTCGTCCCTTGGAAATAGGCCCCGCTTCCGTGCACCCGATAGGCCCGGAGGCGGTCCAGCCGCAGCTCCTGGTGGAGCTGCCTGAGCACCCGGGCCAGGATCTCGCCCTCATCCCGGAGGGGAATGACGTCCTTGCTGAGCGAGAGGAGGCGCGAGAGGTGGTGGCTCCGCTGTTCCAGTTCGTCCTGGACATCCAGCAGCTTCCGGTTGCCTTCCTGGGCCTCCTTGAGCTGCACCTCGAGGCGCTCGACCATCTGCTGGCTGAACTGGCGCAGGGCGGCCCCTTCCCGGCCCTGATCCAGCCGGTCCCGCTGCCCGCCGAGGTAGGCCTCCACCTGGCTGACAAACAGGAAGGGATCGATGGGTTTCGGGATGAACCCGTCACACCCCGTGACCAGGGCGGTTTCGCGGTCGCTCCGCATGGTCTTGGCCGTCAACGCCACGATGAGCGTGCCGTCCAGGCTGGGATTCTGGCGCAGCTTCATGGCGACTTCAAAGCCGGACAGCCCGGGCAGGTTGATATCCAGGAGGATGAGGGCGGGCTTCAGCTCCAGGGCCATGTCGCAACCCTTGAGGCCATCCTCGGCCCAGTGCATGTCGTAGCCTGCCTGCGACAGCAGGCGCTGCACCAGGCGCCAGTTCATCGGGTTGTCCTCGATGCAGAGGATGCCTGGCCGGGAATCGGTCATGCCTGGTCTCCCCCGGCTATCGGCATCTCGACGGTGAAGGTGCTGCCGATCCCCTTGCGGCTGCGGGCCGAGATGCGGCCGTCCATGAGCCCCATGAACCGCTGGCTGATCGCCAAGCCGAGCCCGCTCCCCCCGAATCGGCGGGTGATGCTGCCGTCGACCTGCTGGAACGGCTTGAAGAGGCGTTCCAGCTCGCTCTCCGACATGCCGATGCCGGTATCCTCGATGCGCATCTTGAACCGGCCTGATTCCCGTCCGGCGGAGATGGTCACGGTCCCGGATTCCGTGAACTTGATGGCATTCCCGGCCAGGTTGGTGAACACCTGCCGGAGCCGGACCCGGTCCCCCATGACGCGGAGGGGCTCCTCGGATCGGTGGTAGCGGAGCTCGATGGGGCGGCCCTTGACGAGCCCGGCGGACATGGCCACGACTTCGTCCAGCAGCTGCATGGGATCAACCTCCTCCAGCTCCAGCTCCATCTTGCCTGCTTCGATCTTGGAGAGGTCGAGGATCGAATCGATGAGCCCCAGCAGGGACCGGCCATTCTGGTAGACGATCTGGAGATCCTCGCGGGCATCGGGGCCCATCCGGCCCTCCGGGTCCTGCATGAGCATGCCGGAGAACCCGATGATGGAATTCAGGGGGGTCCTTAGCTCGTGGCTCATGTTGGCCAGGAACTCGTCCTTCAGCCGGTCGACCTCCTTCAGCTTCTGGTAGCTGGCGAGGAGGTTGTCATTGAGTTCGCGGAATTCCCGGGTCTTCTCATGGACCTTCTCCTCGAGGGTGCTGGCCCAGGCCTTCAGTTCCATCCGGCTCCGCTCCAGGCCCTGGGTCCGCTCCTGGACCAACCGCTCCAGGTTGGCGCGAATCTCCTCCAGTTCTCCGATGGTCTCCATCAGCTGGCTGGTGCGTTCCTGGACGCGGTACTCCAGCAACCGGTTCTGGCGCTCGATCTCATCCCGGGCCACCCGGAGCCGGTCGGTCATCACCTCGAAGGACTGGCTCAGGTCCTGGATCTCGTCCCGGGTGTTGACCTTCACCGAAACGGTTTCGAGGTTCCCCTGGGCGACCTTCTGGGCCGCCTCTGTCAGCTGGATCACCGGGCGGAGGTAGCGGTTCGAGAGGATGATCACCCCGCCGATGCCCAGGACCAGGGTGGCCAGGCCCACCCCGAGGCTGGCCTTGATGTTCTCGTGGACCGCCCGCTGGGTGCCTTCGGTCGTGAACCCCAGGATCAAGGTCCCCACCTGGTCGACCCGCGATCCCTCGTAGAAGACCGGGGCCACGGCCACGAGCATGCTGTCGTCCCGCCGGGTGTAGGTGTGGGAGATGCCATCGCCGTGCACCTGCCCCGCCGCCCAATCGGGTGTGGTGGGTGTGCTTTCGAGGATCTCGCCCCGGAGCCCGTAGACCGCGCTGAACCGGAAGTCCGGGAGGTTCTGCACCCCTTTCAGCACCTCGGTGATCTCAAGGGTGTCTCCGCTGTGGATGGCCGGGCCCAGGGCATAGCTCGCCGTCTCGGCCACCTGGCGGGCGCTCAGTTCCGCCTGGGAACGGATCTGCCGGTCCACCCAGCGCGGGTAGTACAGCAGATTGAAGGCGATGAACGAGAGGACCAGGGTGCCGATGACAGCGCTCAGCTTGGTCTTGATGGAAAGACGGTACATGCAGAGGAGTCCCGGGAGCTGGCCTCCAGCCTAGCAGTAGCCCTACAGCTTGAAGAGGTTCACTTCGCGGTTGAGCATGTGGACCTGGACCCCCAGCTGCTCCACGGCGCCGCTGGAGGCCTCGATGGCCCGCTCACTCTCGACGGCCTTCCCGAGGACCCGGTGCATGGTCTCCTTCAGGGAGATCACGTGGTCTTCCTGCCGGGCCAGGATCTCGTGCAGGTTGCTGGCGAGGGTCCGGACCTGTTCCATCGCCTTCGCGATCTCGTCGCTGCCGATGCTCTGCTCCCGGGTCGAATCCCGCACCACGGCCGTGGCCTGCTGGACATTCATGGCCAGGGAGAGGATGTAGTTGCTCGTCTGCTGCTGCTCCTCGATGACGGAGCGGATGGTTTCCACCTGGTTGTGGATGTTCCGGTTGGCCTCATGGATGAGGGAGGCCTGCCCGGCCTGCTGGAGGGTCTCGTTGTGGATACTCTCGACCACGCTGTCTGTCTCGCTCACGGACTCGAGGATCGCCTGGAGGGCCTCCTGGCTCTGGGCGACGGAATCGGCCCCATCGCGAACGGCATCCAGCCCCAGGTCGACCTGCTGGTAGGCCTTCCGGATCTCCGCCTGGAGCGTCCCGATGATCTGCTGGATCTCCTGGGTGGACCGGGAGGTCTGCTCGGAGATCCGCTTGATCTCGTCGGCAACCACCGAGAACCCCCGGGCCTGCCCATCCCCGGTGCCGCCCTGGGAGGCGATGATCGCCGCGTTCAGGGCCAGCAGGTTGGTCTGCTGGGCGTAATCCCCGATGTAGTCGAGGATCTTGGCGATGTCGGCCCCCTGCTGGAGCAGGGTTCGCGTGGTGCCGTGGAAGTCCTGCACGACCCGCTCGATGACCTGGATCTTCTCCCGGTTCCGGGCCACCAGTTCCATGCCCCGGCCCGCGTTGTGGATCACCTTCTTGGTGTAGCGCTGGGCGATCTTGACGCTGTCGTCGATGGCGGAGGTGCTCTGTTCCAGGTTCTCGGCGAACTCCTTGGTGTGTTCGGCGTGCCTGGCGAGGTGATCCACGTTCTTGCCCACATTCTTGATGGCGACGTCGAAGTCGCGGATGGCCGAGGTGATCCCTTCGACCACCATGAGCAGCTCGTCCATGCTCTGGTTGATCTGCTGGACGGTGGCGGCCATCTCCACGATGGTGGCGTTGGTGCTCTCGGAGGCGAGGCTCAACTCCATGGAACTCGCGCTGATCCCGATGGACGTGTCGGTCAGCTCGTTGATCTCCTGGTGGAAGGCCTCGATCAGCTCCCGCTGTCCCTGGTTCGACTGCCGGACGCCGTCCCCGGACTCCCGGATCAGGGCCGACGCCTTGGCCAGGTCCCGGCTGGCGGAGCGGATCTGCACCACCATGCCGCGGAGGCTTCCGACCATGTGGCCGAAGCCCTGGACCAGGGAAGCCACCTCGTCGTCGCTGTAGACCGGTTCCAGGCGATCGATGTGCCCCTCGCCCACCTGCTGGGTGTTCCGGCTCAGCACCTGGAGGGGTTGCTGGATATCGCGCAGGATCAGGGGGATGAAGTAGGCCAGGAAGATCCCAGCCAGGGCGAGGATGGCCACATTCGGGCGCAGGGCCTTCCAGATGGAGCTGGCGTATTCGGCCTCCGGAATCACGGCCCGCAGTTCGGAGCCATCCGGAAGGGGCTGGACCACCAGGATGTCCCCGTCTCCGGTGGGCTGGATCTTGGACCCCAGGAGGCCGCCGCCCCGGGCGCCCGGGAGGCGGAGCGAAACGCCCCCCCCGGCCCCGAGCTTGAGGGTTCCCAGGAAGGCATCCATGTCCTCGGGGGTGGTGTTCATCTCGGACACGAAGGCCACGGAATCGGCGATGTTCGCCAGTTCGTTGCGGGCGTAGTTCGTGACCGTGGTCCGCGTGGAGGACTGGAGGATGAGGCCGGACACGAGGATGGAGACGACGAGGACGCCCCCCGTGATGCCCAGGATGCCGTAGCCGAACTTGGTCCGGAGGCTCGTGGTGAACCGGGCCAGGGAGTCGTTGAAGCCGGGCTGTCCCGCCAGGACCTTGAATACCCGCATCAGGTTCTGCTTGGCGAGGAAGTACTGGCAGACGCTTCCCAGCGCGGCCAGGGACAGGAACATGGCCATGGTGATGAAGCTGACCCAGAGGCTTTGCTTCAGGTAGAGCTTCATCCAGAGATAGGAAGCCGCGCTCAGGCAGGCAGCCAGGTAGAAGAGCAGCGCAGAGGATGTCTGGGGGAACCGCGTGAGGGGGCGATAGAGCGCGGGCCCCAGCGGCTGCTCCGCCAGGGCCCGCCCCAGCAGCCGGATGTGCTGGAAGGAGACCGCCGCCGCCAGGAACAGGAGCGCCAGGAAGGCAAGCACCCCCTTGGCGGTCAACTGGAACCCCGAAGGGGCCGCCAGCAGATAGAGGATGGCGGCCACGGTGAACCCGATGCCCCAGACGAACGCGGTAGCGATCTGCAGGCGCCCCAGGATCAGGTCCAGATCCCCCCTGCCGAGCGGCACAGAGGGCTGCGTCCTGACATCAGGCAGGGATCCAGAAGTGGAATTGGGCCGCACCATATTTACGTGTTTCGGCAAGTATCCATCCGGGCTGTAATTCCAACGTGATATTCCGGTCCGTTTCAAAGACCAGGACCCCCCCCGGCGCGATCCAGGACCTCAGCTGGCTGGCTTGGCGGGCCCACAGGGCGGCGGCCAGGTCATAGGGCGGATCCAGGAAGATCACCGCCTGGTCGCGGAAGGCGTCGGCCTGCAACCGCCGCAGGTCCGCCCGGATCGACCGGATGGGCAGGCCAGCCAGGTTCCGCTGAAGACAGGTCCAGCCCGGTTCTCCCGACTCCACGCAGGCGACCGGGGCGTAGCCGCGGGAATGGGCCTCCACACCGACGGCACCCGTCCCCGCGCAGAGGTCCAGGAAGGGACCGGGGGGCCATTTCTGGAGGATCGAAAACAGGGCCTCCCGGGCCCGGTCCGCCGTGGGACGCACCCGCAGGTCCCCGACCGGGGGAGCCGAAAGTCGGCGCCCCTTCAGGAGGCCGGCCACCACGCGCATGGCTTTGGGCCCGATTCCGGTCAGTAGGCCCAGCGGAGGAGGGTCGCCCCCCAGGTGAAGCCGGCGCCGAAGGCGGCCAGGGCCACGAGGTCGCCCTTCTGCACGCGCTTCTCCCCCAGGGCCTGATGCAGGGCGGTGGGGATGGTGGCGGTGGTGGTGTTGGCGTAGCGGTCGATGTTCACCATCATGCGCGAGGGATCCAGCTCGAGCCGCTTGGCGGCGGCATCCATGATGCGGATGTTGGCCTGATGGGGCACGAACAGCTTGAGCTCAGTCCCCTTGAATCCATTTCGGTCCATCAGAAGCTTGCTGTTGTCAGCCATTTCACGAACGGCGTTCTTGAACACCTCGCTTCCGGCCTGGTGGATGTAGTGCTCCTTCGCGGCCACGGTCTCGGCCGTGGCCGGCTTGAGGGAGCCGCCCGCGGGCATGTAGAGGAACTTGCCCCCGGAGCCGTCCACCTTGTGCTCGAAGTCCAGGATCCCCAGACCTTCTTCGACCCGCTCCACGATGACCGCTCCGGCCCCGTCCCCGAAGAGCACCGAGGTGGCCCGGTCCTCCAGGTTGATGATGGTGGACATGATGTCCAC
>JARLGO010000452.1 GCA_031292655.1 Geothrix sp. | reverse complement strand
TCAAGGTTTCGCGGCCACTTCCGTTTTGGCGTGCCCAGAGGCTCGCCATGGATTCTCCCGGTACCAGCGCTGGTTGCAAGCAGGAACTTCGGCCACCCCCGTGTCCGGCCTGCGGGGTCATCGGCTGGTGGAACGGGTGGGCCTTCGTTGCCCAGATGTTGGTAGGCGAGGGCGGGGAGGTCGAACGGGTGTTGGATGTCCCGCGCCATCGGGCCCGCTGCAAGGAGCCCGAATGCCCTTGCGGCAGTTGGACAATCTATGAGCCCGGGGGCTACCCCCATCGGGCCTTCACCCTGGCTGTAGCCGCCGCGGCCGTCGCGGAGTTGACGCTCGACGCGGAGGCGACGCTGACCTCCGTGGCCCGACATTGGGACTGCGACCGCCGGACCGTGGCCCGCTGGCGGACTTGGGTGGCCGGGATCGCCGCGCCAGCGGCCCTCGCCAAGCTCTGCAGCCACCTGGACCCGGACGGTCTCCCAGCCCCGGAGCCCGAGGGCGTGGCCACGCCCGGGCTCGTACTCCTCCTCCTGGAATGCCTGGCGCGGCTGCTCCGGGTCCACGGGGTCCCCCTGGAAGCCGGCCCCGGTTTGGGGGCGCTCCTGCGCCACCAGTTCGAACGGTTCCGGGTGGTGTCCTGGCTGACCCGAGGCTCCCCGGCGTTGCTCGTGGTCGGGGGCATGGCCGTGGGTTAAACCGGGAACATGACCAAACAGATGCACGACCCGCTTACCATCGCCGCCTTCCGGTTCCGTCTCCTCGCTGCCGCCATCGAAGCAGAAGGCGAAGGCGTGGCCGCCGCCCTCAGGGAGTCCGCCGCCAGACCCCACCGGCACCCCGATGGCCGGGAGGTCCGCGTCGCCATCTCCACCCTGTGGTCCTGGCTGGCCGCCCATCGCCGGGGTGGCCTGCTGGCGCTGCAGCCCACCCGGCGCAAGGACCGGACAACCCTGAGGGCCTTTCCGGAGACCATCCTGGCCTACGCCGTGCGGCTCCGGCGGGAAAACCCGCAGCGCTCCACCCGGACGGTCATCGACATCATGGTCCGCGACCAGGTGGTGGCCCGGGGTCAGGTGGCCCGCTCCACCCTGGACCGCCATCTGGATCGGCTCGGCAGTTCCCGCCGACACCGGGGCACCCTGGCCAAGGCCGTGTTCCGGCTGATCGAGACCAAGGCCCCCATGGAACTGGTGGTCGGCGACTTCCATCACGGCCCCTACGTCCGGGTCGGCCCCGACGACGAGGTCAAACGCGCCCTGTTCCTGGGTTTCATCGACCACTTCAGCCGGCTGATCGTAGAGGGGCGCTATTACCTCAACGAGGATTTTGCCGCCCTGCGCTTCGGTTTCCGTCAGCTCCTGGCGGTGCATGGCCTGCCGGTGAAACTCTATCTGGATAACGGCTCGGCCTTCCACGCCATCCGCTTCCACGCCGCCTGCGATGCCCTGGGCGTCCAGTTGCTGCATTCCAAGCCCTACGTGGCCGAGAGCCGCGGCGTGATCGAGCGTTTCAACCGCACCCTCAAGGAGCAGTTCGAGAGCGAGGTCCGGGTCCGGGAGGTCACGCCGACCCTGGACGAACTGAACGCCTGGCTCCAGGCCTGGCTCGCAGAGCGCTACCACGGCGAAACCCATGCCATGACCGGGGTGAGCCCCGCGGAGCGCTTCGCCCAGGAGGCCGTAGGCCGGCCGGCGCCGTCCATGAAGGAGGTGGAGGAATGCCTCCGGCTGCGGGAGACCCGCACCGTGCACCGCAAGCTGTCCACGGTGGAAGTCGAGGGCCAGCGGTTCGCCGTCAGCCCTACCCTGCGCGGCCGCAAGGTGCAGGTCCTCTACGACCCCAACGACTTCGCCTACGTCATCATCGTCTACGACGGGCGGGTCATCGAACACGCCTTGCCCCATCAGCGGGGCGTGGCCCCGGAACAGCCCGAGCCAGAACTCCCCCTCACCGGCCGACGCGCCGACTACCTCGGCCGCCTGCTGGCCGACCACGAGGCGCACCGGCGCACGGAACTGGCGGCGCTGCGCCTGCAGGTGCCGGCTGCGGCCGAACTGGACCTGCCGGGCCTGGTGGCCCTGCTGGAAGCCTGTCGCGGGGCGACCCTCACCGACCCGGAACGCAGCGAAGCCGCGGCGTTCCGCCGTCGCCTGCGTCCTCTGGACGCCGGTGAGGCCCGGCAGGGCCTGGAAGGCGCCCGGCGCCGGTTCGGCCCCGGCCTGCACCTCAGCCAATACCTCCAGGCCCTGGAAGCCCAGTTGGTCCGGACCCGCACCGCGGCCAAAAAGGCCGCCATCCCGAAAGGACCCCAGCCATGACGACCCTCCTGGAACAGTTCGGATTCACCCAACAGCCCTTCCCCAGGGTGCCCGCCGACGACGCCCTGCTCCGGCACAAGGGCCTGGAGGAGGTTCTGGCTAAGCTGAACTTCGCCCTGGAGCGGGACACCATCGCCCTGCTGGTCGGCGAGAGCGGCTGCGGCAAGTCCACGGCGCTGTCCCTGTTCGCCAAGTCCCTGGAGGCGTCGTCCTACCAATTGGTGGCGCTCTCGCTCACCACC
>JARLGO010000451.1 GCA_031292655.1 Geothrix sp. | reverse complement strand
CTGTTGGCGACGCAAAGGAAGAGCAGGCTGGTGGGTTTCATGAATGGATCCCTCAGCGGTGGCTCGGCGGCTCGGGCGCCGTCGCGCAGCAGCCGGCGTCCGCGAGGGTTTCCGGGCTATCCGGGTACCAGCGCCGCTTCAGCCAGAGGGCCACGCCCACGAGGCTGATGAGCACCGGCACCTCCACCAGCGGTCCGATGACGGCGGCGAAGGCGGCCCCGTGGGCGATGCCGAAGGTGGCCACGGCCACGGCGATGGCCAGCTCGAAGTTGTTGGAGGCGGCCGTGAAGCTGAGCGTGGCGCTCTGGGGATAGGTGGCCCCGACCTTTTTCGACATCCAGAAGCTCAGGAGGAACATCACCACGAAGTAGATGAGCAGAGGCACCGCGATGCGGAGAACATCGAGGGGCAGCTTCACGATGGCGTCCCCCTTGAGGCTGAACATGACCACGATGGTGAAGAGCAGCGCCAGAAGCGTGAGGGGGCTGATCCTCGGCACGAAGACCCGGTGGTACCAGTCCAGCCCCTTGAGCCTGCCCAGCACGAAGCGGGTGAGGAAGCCGGCAATGAAGGGAATGCCGAGGTAGATGAAGACGCTCTCGGCGATCTGGCCGATGGTGATGTTCACCACGGCGCCCTGCAGGCCCAGCCTGGCGGGCAGCACCGTGGCGAAGAACCAGGCATAGACGCTGAAGAAGAGCACCTGGAAGATGGAGTTGAAGGCCACCAGTCCGGCGCAGTATTCCGTGTCGCCCTTGGCCAGGTCGTTCCACACGATGACCATGGCGATGCAGCGGGCGAGCCCGATGAGGATGAGGCCGATCATGTACTCCGGCTTGTCCCGCAGGAACAGCACGGCCAGCCCGAACATGAGCAGGGGGCCGATGACCCAGTTCTGCACCAGCGAGAGGGCCAGCACCTGCTTGTTCTGGAAGACGAGGTGCAGCTCCTCGTACTTCACCTTGGCCAGGGGCGGATACATCATGACGATGAGCCCCACGGCCAGGGGCACGCTGGTAGTGCCCACGTTCCAGGCGTTGATGCCGCGATTGAAGCCGGGGACGGCATAGCCGAGCAGTACGCCCACCCCCATGGCCAGGAAGATCCAGAGGGTCAGGTAGCGATCCAGGAAGGACAGCCGCTTCGTGGTCATGGTCGGTCTCCGACGGAGGGTTGGGTCAGTGGCAGCCGCAGCCGCCGCTGAAATCGGGCTTGGATGCGGCGCGAATCCCCTGGATGCCCTCCTTGGCGATGAACCCCGAGAGCAGCAGGGCGGCCAGGGCGTCGATCCACCAGAGGACCGGCCACAGGATGAACAGAACGCTGCCCAGGAACAGGACGCCGGACAACTGGATGCAGGCCAGGCTGCAGGCCGCATCTCCCTCCAGGGCCCGGCTGTCCAGGGCGGTGGCCGCCCGCTTCTTGGCACGCCACAGCCAGGCCATGAAGGCGAGGCTGGCGATGGAGATGATCACGCCGGGCAGGGTCGTTTCCGGGTGCCGGTGGGTGAGGAGCTGGACCACCGCTCCGACGGCAGTCCCCGCGGAAAGCAGCAGGAAGAGGATTCCGATTCCCCGCGTGGCGAGGCGTTCCCGGTGGACATGGGGGACGGCGCGGCCCAGCCCGGCCTGAAGACGCCAAAGGACCAGCGCGGCTGAACCCACTTCGATGAAGCTGTCGGCCCCGAACCCGAACAGGGCCACGGAGTCGTCCGAGGCCCCGAACCCCATGGAGACGGCCCCTTCCAGCAGGTTGTAGAGGATCGTGACCAGGGCCAGCGTCCGGGCGTGGGCCAGCCAGGCTTCAGGGGGAGAGCCCTCCGGCGGGCGGCGGAGGGTCATGGCTTGCGGGCGGAGATGATCAGGCTGGTGATGTAGTCCGAGGGCCGGGTGCCCTCCGGGAGGAGGCCCAGGAGGTGGTCGGTCATGGGGTCCTCCACGGGGAGCATGGCTTCGACGGCCTCTCCCTTGGGGGTGAAGGTCTGGTCCACCAGGCCCGAGGCCGACACCATGCGGTGCAGATCCTCGAGGAGGGCGGCCCCGGCGATGCACCCCACCAGGGCCTCGACGCTCTCCCGGACGGCCTCGGGCAGGGGCCTCAGCAGCACCATGTCGGAGATGGACACCCGCCCTCCGGGCTTCAGCACGCGGGCGATCTCCCGCCAGACCCTGCCCTGGTCGGGGCTCAGGTTCAGCACGCAGTTGGAGAGCACCACATCCACCGAGGCGTCCGGCAGCGGGATGGCTTCGATCTGCCCCTGATGGAAGGTCACATTGTCCAGCCCCGTGCGGCGCCGGAACTCGGCGGCATTGTGGCGGGCCTTGGCCAGCATTTCGCGGGTCATGTCCACGCCATGGACATGGCCCTCGGGACCGACCCGCTGGGCCGCCAGGAAGACATCCAGGCCCGCCCCGCTGCCCAGGTCCAGGACGACCTCACCGGCCTTCAGTTCCGCGAGGGCCGTGGGATTGCCGCAGGAAAGGCCGAGGTTGGCGCCCTCGGGGAGCGTCGCCAGCTCGGCATCCGAGTAGCCCACGCCCTGGGCGATTTCCCCGGCGCGGGCCCCCCCGCAGCAGCCGGATGGGCCGCAGCATCCACCGCCGAGGCTGGCGATCTTCCCGTAGGCGTCCTGAATCTTGAGATGGGTGGGGTGGGCGGTCGGTTCCATGGGTGCTCCCTGGATCAAAGACAATGAGGATCGCGGCAGCCGCCGGCGCAGCAGTCCTGCCAGAGGTAGTCCGTGAGGGCCTTGAGCTGGTCGAAGCGGGCCGCGTAGCGGATCGTGGTTCCCTGCCGGGTGGCCACCAGCAGGCCGGCTTCGGCGAGCTCGGCCAGGTGGTGGCTCAAGGTCGATCCGGGCAGGCCCAGTTGCGCCTGGATCTCCCCCGCCGGCGTTCCCTCCACGGGGCCCTGCACCACGGCCCGGACGATGGAGAGACGCCCCGGGTGTCCCAGGGCCTTCAGGCGCTGGGCCATGAGCAGGAGGGGGGGGTCCGAAGGCGTCATGGGTTATATTCTAATTTCTAGAAAATAGAAATCAACCCCAAATCGGGTCTCGAAAGGCGCCAGGCATCCGGTCACCCCATTCCCGGCCGACCCGGGTGATGTCCGCCTTGAACCGTGCCAGCCGACGGGCAGGCCGTAGCCACCGTGCGCAGGCGCGGCAGGCCTTCCATCCGTCCTGCCCGGTCGTGCGCCCGTCGATGACGTCTTCTCCGCAGGAGGCGCAGGCCATGCGGCCCCGGCGGATCCCCGGGGCCGCATTCAAATCGCATCCTTCAAACTACAGGTCCCCCTGGAGGGCCTTCGACGCCTTCTTGAACTCCTGGATGCCCTTGCCCAGGCCCTTTCCAAGCTCAGGCAGGCGGGAGGGTCCGAAGAAGATCAAGAGGGCGACGCCGATCAGCAGCAGGTGGCCTGGTCCCAGGTTCATGAGGTACTCCATTCATGGACGGTTCGTGGTCGTGACTTCGAGCTCGCCCGGGATCAGCCGGCCGTGTGGACACTCTCGCGCTCGGCGGCGCCGCTGGCCACCTTCACCAGCTTGATGTGGGTGCCTCCGTAGGCCGCATCGCCCGCGATGGGATCCGTGAGGCAGACGTCCTTCAGGTAGCCGTCCACGCCCATGGCGGGATTGGGAACGAGGCCCTTGGAGCGGGCGGCCTCGCCCTTGACGACCTTGCCATTCACGGTCATGTCCCGCGCGCCGTAGGCCCAGTGGCCGAAACTCCAGGACACGGCCACGGAGCCGGGACGGATGCCCTGGATGACCTTGACCTTGCCTTGCACGGTGACGGTCTCGCCGGGGAAGACTTCGAAGGTGCCTTCGAAGCCCGGCGCCTGCAACCGGACCGTGTCCTGGTCCTCGAGGCCGAGGCGCTTGGCGTCCAGGGCGTTCAGGTAGACGAAATTCTCGGGCATCAGGGCCATCTGGCCGGCGTAGTTGCCCACCGTGCGGGACTGCCCGCCGAAGATGTCCTTGTAGGTGAACAGGGCCAGGTCGTACTGGGGATCGTGGGCCACGGGCTTGCCGTCGAAGCTGGCCATCTCCTCGTAGACGGGGACGCCGGACAGCGGCTTGCCGGTCACGGAATGCTTGGCCGCGCCCACGGGCTCGACGTACAGGTTCATGAGCTTGCCCCAGGGATGGCCCAGGAAGGCCCCGTCGTGGGCCTTGTCCGCCTTCTCGAAGCGCCCGCCATGGTTCAGGACCGTGACGACCCGTGGCCATTCCCGGCCCACGGCCGCCCGCCACTTCTCGGGCTCGAAGACCCCCCGGGGAAGGTGCCGGCGGGCCTTGGTGCAGAGGGCCAGCCCTTCGGCATTGGCCTCGGCCACGGCATCTCCGTCCTTGTCCCCCAGGGCCACGTTGGCCACCATCTTCAGGTAGAACTGCTCGGGCCGCTTGAAGTCCCAGCCCGCCCCCAGGCCGTCCTTCCCGTAGCCGGGCGCCTTGAGCTTCTGGGCCACGGCCAGCATCACCGCGTCCATGCTGATGGGCATGTCCTCGCCTTCCACGTTCACGATCTCCGGGATGGGCGCGACCACGGGCTGGCGGATCTTGGTGGTCTTGGTCAGGGTCACGGGACTGGTGCCCATGGGGTTGCCCCAGCGCTCCAGGTAGGCCAGGTCCGGGAACACGTAGTCCGCGTACATGCTGGTCTCGCCCAGGACGATGTCCGTACTGATGAAGAGGGGGATGCGGCTGGTGTCCTGGAGCATCTTGATCTGGAGGTGCCCCGCCGGGCTGGCGAGGGGCGGCGTTCCGTAGTGCAGCCAGAGGATCTTGACGGGATAGGGATAGCCCGCATGGGCCGCCGGGATGATCTCCTGGTACACGTCGTCGGTGAAGGGGAACCAGGGCCGCTTCGCGGGATAGTGGTCCCGCTGGAAGAGGGTGCTGGTCTCGTAGGCCCCGCTGGCCTCCCGCGTGAGCTTCACGCCGAAGGGCTTGAGGGCGCCGGGATGCATCTTGCCGATGTCGAAGGGCTGACCGGGCTTGCCGCCCATGGCGTCCCAGCCGCCGCCACCCTTGGCGAACCCGCCCGCATGGTCGATGTTGCCGATGAGCAGGTTCAAGGCGATGATCGCCTGGGCCGCGTAGTAGCCGTAGGTGACCTTGATGGGGCCGCGGTAGAAGTCGATGGCCGCCTTCTTGCCATGGGCCGTGAATTCCCGGGCCAGGTCCTCGATGGTCTTCTGGTCCACGCCGCTGTTCTTGACGTAGTGGGCCTGGTCATGGGCGAACACGGAATCCTTGAGGGCCCGGAAGCCGGTCCTGACCTTCAGGCCCCGGAGCGTGGTGTCCACGTCCAGGTCGCCAACCACGGCCTTCTTCTCGTCCTCGGGATCCACGGCCACCGGCCGACCGGCCACCAGGGCCACGAACTGGTTCTCGTTGCCGACTCCCGCTTCCTTGGCGCGGACCAGCTTGCCCGTCTCGGCGTTGACCAGCCAGGTGGCATTGCTCCAGCTCTTCTCGTCACCGGCCTTGGCGGCGGCCTTGTTGGCATTGCGCAGGAAGGCCTCGTCGTAGCGGCGGTTCTCGAGGATCCACCGGAGCATGCCGAAGGCCAGGGCGAGGTCGCCGGCGGGACGAACCGGGATCCACCAGCCCTTGGCGGCCGTCTTGGAGAGGCGCGGATCGATGACCGCGATCTTGAGGCCGCCGTCCACGATGGCCTGGGAGATCTGCGGCCCCATGGGCGTGGGGCCGAAGTTGGCCTCGCTGTAGCCGGTTCCCCAGAAGATCACGAACTCGGCCTTGGTGTAGTCGGGCTTCATGTGGTTGACGCCCTTGGCCCAGCTGCCCTTGCCGTCCTTCACGGCCCACTGGGCGGTGGACCAGAGGAAGGCCACGTGGTGGGCCTGCTCGCAGATGGTGGTGTGGGCGTACCAGTTGACCGAGCCCAGGCCGCCGAAGGTGAAGCGCTTGGCGAAGACCTCGCGGTCCGGACCGATGCGGCCCCCCTGGAAGATGAACTGGTTGTTCTTGGGTCCCAGGTCGGGATGGTCGGGATCGATCAGCACATCCAGATGCTCCTTGTGCTTGGCCTTGAAGGCCTCGACGGTCAGCTTGCCGCCGCGGAGCTCGGCCACGTCTTCTCCGAGGGCCTTGGCGAGGGCGGCGTCCTTCAGCACGAAGACTTCCTTGAAGCCGGGCACGTGGCGGTTCTCGCCGATATCGCCGAAGAGCTGCCCGCCCTCGGTGATCTCCTGGATGGCCTGCTCGAAGGGGATGGCCTTCCACTGGCGGGAGCCCCGGGGCCCGGTGCGCTTCAGGACCATGCGGATGCGGTAGGGGTCGTAGATCGTCTGGACGCCGCTCTGGCCCTTGGGGCAGAGGTGGCCGTCCACCTTGGCCACGGCCTGGGGGCTCAGGTCGTAGCTCACCTGGGGCTGCATGCACATGGGGCTGTAGGGATTCCCGTCGATCTTGACGAGGAGGCCGTCCTGGATTTTGGCCTTCACGGTGCACTGGGTGTTGCACTGGAGGCACTGGGAATAGAGGATGTTCTCGGGCTGGGCCAGGGTGTAGGCCGCCCCCGCCGGATCCTCCTGACCGGACTGGTTGATGGCGGCCATCAGCCGGTTGCCCTCGGTGCCGAGCAGCGCGCCGGCACCGGCCAGTGCGCCGCCCTTCAGGACATCACGCCGGGAGAATTTCATTTCGACACCTCGTGACTGCTGGGGTTCGAGAACAGGGGCAGGCGCCGCTGGCCGAGATAGAAGATGGCGATGCCCAGGGCCACGACGCCCATGAGGATCTGCCACTCGAAGAAGCTGGGCACGTAGTGGTAGGACAGGTGGTTCCCGATGGGATCCATGTAGGCGTGCTCCAGCCCCTTGATCTCGGGTGTCACCAGGCCCGGGATGACCAGGTTCAAGCGGATGGCGAAGAAGGTGACCGCCACCAGGGCACTGCCCCAGGCGATGGCCTTGGGGTCCTTCCGCTGGGTGAAGAGGTAGATCGGGATCACCACGCCGAAGAGGATGTGGACGATCCAGTAGACGTACCAGAAGGGTCCGAACAGCACGTACTTGACGAGCCCGGCCTCGGGACCCACCCCGTACCACATGGGGATGGAGAACTCCGCCCATTCGAGCAGCAGGTCGAACAGCAGGAAGGCCAGGACGATCTTCCCCAGGAACTGCAGGAGGTCCAGCCAGGCCTCATCCTGCTCGGGCCAGAACATGGCCACGATGAAGGTCATCAGCGCACCGCCCGAAAGCAGGGCCCCCACCAGGAACATGATCGGATAGATGGGGCTGTTCCAGAAGGGCCGGGCCGACACCGTGCCGAAGAGGGCGCCCACGCCACCGTGGAAGGCAATGGCGAGGGGGATGCCGATGGTGGCCAGGCGCCGGAGCTTCCGGTCGTCCTCCGCGAGTTCCTGCGGCGTCAGCGCCTTCACGTCCCGGCGCAGGGCATAGTAGAGCTCGCCCAGCAGCAGCGCGAAGTAGGCGCTGTAGAGCCACACCATCCAGGCCATCATCGAATGGAAGTGGGGGCGGGTGAAGACCTCGTAGTTCCGCTCCATGTGGCCGAGGTCGAACCAGATGGTGATGAGGGACATCACCAGGGTGGTGGCCGCGACGAAGAGGGCCAGCTTGGCGATGCGCTCCAGCTTGTGGACGCCGAACACGTAGACCAGGCTGGACAGCAGGAAGGCGCCCGCCGAGAGGCCGATGAAGAAGATGTAGGCCGCCACCCACATGCCCCAGGGCACGTAGCTGGTATAGCCGGCGAGGCGATGGCCCGTCACCAGGCGCTCGATGAGGCCGACACCGCCCAGGAGGGCCAGCAGGATCCAGATGGCCCAGAGGATTTTGGCATTTCGATTCACGGCTGCCTCCTAGGCTAGGTAGTAGACCTTGGGGTGGGTTCCGGCTTCAGGCTTCAGCCGCGTCGCATTGGGAAGGCCGGCGAGTTCGGACACCAGGGACTTCGGATCGTGGAGATCGCCGAAGAAGGTGGCCCGGCCCACACAGGTGGAGACGCACATGGGCAGCATCCCCTGATCCAGGCGATGGGTGCAGAAGGAGCACTTGCGCGCGTTGCCCACGGGGCTCTTCGGAAGGAGGCCTTCGCCGCGCTCCCAGTGCTTGCCGTACTCGAAGTTCGGCGGGTTCTGGTAGCCGCGGGCGGCCTGGAGCGCGAAGGCGCCATCGGCGCCCCTGGCGGCGTTGTCCGTCCAGTGCTCGCCGAAGTCGAAGGTGCGGGCGTTGTAGGGGCAGGCCGTGATGCAGTAGCGGCACCCGATGCAGGTGTCGTAGTCGATGACCACGATGCCATCGGCCCGCTTCCAGGTGGCCTCCACGGGGCAGACCGGCGTGCAGCCCGGGTCCTCGCACTGCATGCAGGGGCGCGGGAGGAAGGTGCGCGACACGTTGGGGTAGGTGCCCTTCTCCTCGTCGATGACCGGACGGTAGACCACGCCCGGGGGGAGCTTGTTTTCCATCACGCAGCCGACGGTGCAGGAGTGGCATCCGGTGCACTTCCGGGTGTCGATGACCATGCCCCAGCGCCGCTCCTTCAGGGGCTTCTTCAGGGTCTGCTCCAGTTCCGCCTGCATGCGGATCAGCACATCCTGGTCGGCGTGCTCCGAGAGCTTAAAGGGGGAGGCGGGCATGG
>JARLGO010000450.1 GCA_031292655.1 Geothrix sp. | reverse complement strand
TCTCGGATCAGGTCGTGTTCCACTCTCCGGTGGTGCACACACCCCAGGTCGGCAAGGCGATCACCGCGCAGTACCTCACGGCGGCCTTTCATGTCTTCTTCAACGAGTCCTTCCGCTACATCCGGGAGGTGGTCGGCGCGCACAATGCGGTGCTGGAGTTCCAGGTGGAGATCGATGGCATCGACGTGAACGGCGTGGACATGATCCGGTGGGACGACGCTGGCAAGATCGTGGAGTTCAAGGTGATGCTCCGCCCGCTGAAGGCCATCCACCTGATCCATGAAAAAATGGCCGCAATGCTGCAGGCGGGGCGATCCGGCTGACGCCCTTCCCGCCGCCGCAGGATCCGACCAGCCACCCAACAGAAGGAAGGGGCCCATCATGGCCGAAACCCAACCCGATGCCATCCTCTGGCTTCCCCAGGTGGAGGACCACGACTACCCTGCCGCCGCCTCCTACCTCAGCCTCCTGCACACCGAGGACCAGGTGGCCGGCCTCCTCGACCGCCTGAAGGCCGCCCCCATCGTCCACTTCAAGGCCAAGGACATCTTCCGGGCCTCGCAGTTGTCCCTCCTCGGCCTGAGCAACTCCCACGTGGCCAAGGACCAGAAGAAGATTCAAAAGGGCCAGGCGCTCTCGCCCCTCCTGCTGGTTCGGGACGGGGCCGCCGGCAGGGTCGTGATCGCGGACGGCTACCACCGGCTTTGCGCGGTGTACGGCTTCGACGAGGACGCCCTGATCCCCTGCAAGATCGTCTAGGGGGATGGCCCTTCCCGATGGGTTAACCTTTCCTTCGAAGCATCGATCATCCCAAGGGGGGCGAACTCATGGCCGGATCAACGGATCAGCACTTGGATCTCCAGACGGATCGCGACGTCCTCACGACGCGGGTCCTGGATGCACCCCGGGAGCGCGTGTTCAGGGCCTGGACCGATCCGGGCCTGCTGGCGCGCTGGTGGGGCCCGGCGGGGTTCACCAATTCATTCCAGGCCTTCGACCCGAGGCCGGGCGGCCCGTGGAACTTCACCATGCGGGGACCGGACGGGACCCATTTCGAGAACGAGAGCGTGTTCATCGAGGTCCTCGCGCCGGAGCGGATCGTCTTCGATCACGTCTCGACGCCGCCCTTCCGGGTCATCGTCACCTTTGAGGCGGAGGGCCCGCGGACCCGCCTCGGCTTTTGCATGCGCTTCCGGACCGCGGCCGAGTGCGAGGCCGTCAAGGGCTTCGCCCTTCAAGGCAACGAGCAGACCTTCGACCGCCTCGCAGCGCTGCTGGCTGAGGGTTGAAGCGCTCCATGGCCGCCACGTTTCAAACACGGATCCCCGCCCTTTCTGATGCGGAGCTGCTCCAGTACCTGGAGCACTTCCAGGACTACCGTTCCGAGGCCGTGGAGGCCGCTCTGGCCGAACTGGAACGGCGGGGCCTGGATCCCTCCGGCCAGGAGCGGGCGCGGATCCGGGAAGCCCTGGGACAGCGCGATGCCGCCACCCGGGCGCAGCTGAACCGCAGCTTCGTCACGGGCCTGGGGGGCACCCTCGAGACCCGCCTGGCCCGCATCCGGCTCATCACCGGAGGCATCCTTGCCGGGGGCCTCGGCACCGCCCTGGCCATCTACGTGACCGCCGTCCCCGGCGGCGGCAATCCCCTGGGGTTCGAGCCGGAGGACAGCAAGAAATACCTGCACGACGTGGAGGTCATCGGCGGCAAGGTGAACCTGCTGGCCTCCCAGATCCGAGGCGCCTGGAACGGCCTGTGGCAGGGACGCAACCTCGCCTTCACGGTGGGCGGCCTGACCCTCCTCCTGGCCCTCGCCTTCTGGTTCGTCGCGACCCGGCGGGCCCGAGACCTCGCCGCCCTCGAGGAAGACACCATCCGTGGCTAATCTGGTGTCTCCGGGGAGGCAACCCATGACTCAGGCCCTGCTGCTCATCGACCTGCAAAACGACTACTTCCCCGGGGGGGCCATGGAGCTGGTGGGCAGCCCCGAGGCCGGGCTCCGGGCGGGGACCCTGCTTCAGGCCTTCCGGCGGGCGGGCCGGCCCATCGTCCACATCCAGCACCTGGCGGCGCGCCCCGGCGCCACTTTCTTCCTGCCGGGCACGCCCGGGGCCGAGATCCATCCGAGCGCCGCGCCGCTACCGGGCGAGATCGTGTTCCAGAAGCACTTTCCCAACAGCTTCCGGGACACGCCGCTGTTGGAGCACCTGCGCGGGCTGGAGATCACGCAGCTGGTCCTCGCGGGGATGATGACCCACATGTGCATCGACACCACGGTGCGGGCCGCCTTCGACCTCGGCTTCCAATGCCAGCTGGCCGGGGATGCCTGCGCCACGCGGGACCTCGCCCGGCAGGGCCTGGCGGTCCCTGCGGCCCAGGTGCAGACGGCCTTTCTCGCCGCCCTCGACGGCACCTTTGCCACCGTGCGCTCCGTG
>JARLGO010000449.1 GCA_031292655.1 Geothrix sp. | reverse complement strand
GTGGCGTTCAGGGCCTCGTTTTCCACGCAGTAGCCGATCATGGAGGCGATCTCCTCCGGCGCCACCAGGCGGCCGAGGTGCACGTCCGCGAGGATCGCCTTCAGGGCCTCCTGGTTCATGCCCGTCAGCATGGGCGTGGCGGTGTAGCCCGGGGCGATGCCCACGCAGCGGATGTGGCGGATGCCGCGCATGAGGAACTCGCCCACGAGGATCTTCGGCATGAGGGCGTCCGCGACCTTGGCCGAGGAATAGTTGATCTGGCCCACCTGGCCCACCTTGTTCACGGACGAGATCGGCACCAGCAGGCCCTGCCACCCGCCGTTCACCATGGCTTCCGCCGCGTCCCGCAGGGTGAGGAAGGTGCCGGTGAGGTTGGTCTCGATGACCGCCTGCCACTTGTCGAGGCCCAGCTTCTTGGACACCTTCCCGGTCTCCTTGTCCAGGCTCAGCATGGTCCCGTCGCGGATGATGCCGGCGCAGGACACGGCGATGTTGAGCTGGCCGAAGGCCTCCACGGTCCCCTTGATGAACCGGGCGGTGTCGGCCTCGCTGGTGACGTTGGCCTGGATGCCGATGGCCTCGCCCCCCATCTCCTTCACTTCCCTGACCACGCGGTCGAGGTTCTTTTGGGCCATGTCCACGATGGCCACCTTGGCGCCGTGCCGGGCGAAGTGCTTCACCACGGCCTCGCCGATGCCGTTGCCGCCGCCCGTCACCAGGGCCACGCTGCCTTTGATTTCCATGGTCGGTTCCTTTGTCTTGGATCGTGGATCGATTCGGGAGGGGAAGGCCTGATCGCGGGGATCAGAGCTCCCTGGGGCAGGAGACGCTGTCCTTGTCCCAGTAGATGAAGTTGGGGTGGGCGACATCGGGGCCGATGATCCTCAGGTCCCCGATGGTGTTCGGGTGGTTCACATCCGGCCCCACCGACCGGATTCCCACGGGGAAGATCGTCTTGATGAGCGCCAGGGCCCGGATTTCCGCCTCCTTTTCCGGCAGGCCGGCAAAGAGGCCGGCCCCCGCGAGCGCCCGGGATCCGTCCGGCAACGGATAGGTGATGTCCCAGCGATCGTCCCGCTTCTCGACGGAAAACTGCATGTCGTTGTAGGCAATGCTCGGCATGATCGTCCTTTCCTCCGCGGGGCCGCGGCTACAGCTTCTTCAGGACTGTGACGCAGTTGGTGACGGCGGAGCCGCCCACGTTGAACGCCACGCCGATGTCGGCCTTCTTCGCCGCCACGCCGATGGGTTCCCCGATCAGCTGCTTGAAGAGCAGGGCATGCATGGAGGCCCCGGTGGCGCCCACGGGGTGGCCCTTGGACTTCAGGCCGCCGGAGAGGTTGATGGCCACCCGGTCGTCTCGCGTGAAGCGGCCGTCCAGGTAGTCGTAGCCGCCGCGGCCATCGGCGGAGAGCCCGAGGGCTTCGGTGGACATGATCTGGTTGATGGTGAAGCAGTCGTGCACCTCGGCCAGGTCGACATCGGCGGCCTGGATGCCGGCCTCCCGGTAGGC
>JARLGO010000448.1 GCA_031292655.1 Geothrix sp. | reverse complement strand
GTCTACAAGGGCCGGGTGGCCAAGCTGCTGCCGGGCATGCAGAGCGCCTTCGTCAACATCGGCGGCGTCAAGGATGGGTTCCTCTACCTGGACGACCCCGCGGCGCCGCGCCTGGGGCCGGACCTGACCGCCGAGGAAGAGAGCGAAGAGGCCGCCATCGAGGACCTGCCGCCCCCGCCCCCCCCGCTGCCGCCCCTGAAGGAAGGCGAGGAGACCCTCGTCCAGGTGGTGAAGGATCCCATCGGCTCCAAGGGACCCAGGCTGTCGAGGCACCTGAGCTTTCCCGGCCGGTTCCTGGTGTTCATGCCCGGCATCGATCACATCGGCATCTCCCGCAAGATCACCGATCCCGCCGAACGGGACCGCCTGCGGGAGCTCATCCGGAGCCACGCCCAGCCCGGCGAGGGCTTCATCGTCCGCACCGCCGCCATCGGCGAGAAGGACGAGGACCTGGTGGGGGACGTGGTCTTCCTCCGGCGGTTGTGGGAGGGGATCCAGGTCAAGGCCGACACCGTGCCCGCCCCCGGGATGGTGTGGCAGGACCTGCGGCTGCTCCAGAAGATCATGCGCGACATCTTCCGCGAGGAGGTCTCCACCTTCTGGGTGGACGATGACGCCGCCCACCGGGAGGTCATGTCCTTCGTGGAGAACCTCCATCCGGAATGGGCCAACCGCGTGAAGCGCTTCACCTCGGACCTGCCCATCTTCGACGCCTTCGGCATCGAGGCCGAGATCGATTCCGCCCGCCAGCCCAAGGTCTTCCTCAAGCACGGCGGCTCCATCGTGCTGAACCAGACCGAGGCCCTGGTCAGCGTCGACGTGAACACCGGCAAGTTCGTGGGAAAGAAGGACCTGGAAGAGACGGTCTACCTCACCAACCTGGAGGCCATCCCGGAGATCGTGCGCCAGCTGCGGCTCCGCAACCTGGGCGGCATCGTGGTCATCGACTTCATCGACATGGTGGATCCGGTCCACCGCGAGGAGGTGCTGGAGCGGTTCCAGGAGGAGCTGAAGCGGGACCGCAACCACGCCCGGGCCGGGGGCATCTCCGAGTTCGGCTTGGTGGAACTCACCCGCAAGCGCACCGGCCCCTCCCTGGAGCGGCTGCTCACCCAGCCCTGCCCCACCTGCAACGGCGTGGGCCGCACCCAGAGCCCCGAGACCTGCCTGCTCAAGGCCTACCGGGAGCTGGTGCGTCTGGGCGAGCGGCTGCGGGGCGCCGACGTGCGCCTCACCTTGCATCCCGAGCTGGCCACTTCGCTCCATCAGGAATCGCGGGAGGGTCTCATGCAGCTGGCCCGCCTCCTGGGTGCCCGAGTCTCCTGGATCGAGCGCGCCGATACGCCCCGCCATGCGGTGGTCATGGATCTTCATTACCCGGGCCAGGACAGCGCCACAGCATGAAACCGGCCACAGCGGCCGGCCTTCAGCCCAGGCAGGTGGGACAGCGCAGGCCCTTCTGCAGCCCGTGGATGAGCTCGGGCACCCGATCGAGGCTGCGGACTTCGTAGACTGGGGCCTCCGCCGGGTGGGCGGGACGGGGCTTCGCGTCCCGGTTCACCCAGATGGCGGTCCAGCCCGCCTCCAGGGCCCCCAGCACGTCGTCGGTCCAGCTGTCGCCCACCATGGCGAGATTCCCGGGAAAAAGCCCCAGCTTCCGCTGCACCGCCTCGAAGGCCGCCGGTTCAGGCTTCAGGGCCCCGATCTCGGCGCTCAGGATCCTCGTGCGGATGCGCCCGCTGATGCCGAGCCGGTCGAGCATCTCCAGGCCGAAGGTCTGGGTGTTGGAAAGCAGGGCCACCCGCGCCAGATCGCGCACGGCACCCACGGCCTCGGGGGTCCCAGGGAAGCATTCCGCCTGCTCGCCGGCCTCCAGGAAGGCCCGGGCCATGGCCTGCAACTGGGCGTCGTCCAGCTGGGCCGGGGTTTTCCAGGCGGACAGGAATTCGCCCACGGAGGGATAGGGCTGCACCATGCCGTCCCGAACCAGGGCCCCGGACAGGTGCGCCTGATCCGGGCGCAGAAGCTCCTTCAGCCGCTGAAAGGGGCTACCGGCCGGGCTGAAGACCAGCGTGTTCCAGAGGTCGAAGACGACCGCGCGGATCATCTCGAGCCGGCCCGGGGGCGACAATAGATATCGGGCGACGTCCGCGTCGCCCGATGGGGGCTGGAGGCCCGCCTCATCGACCGCTCTCTTTTTGCGTGTGGAAGGGCACGCCGAACTCGAGGCCCAGGGCCTCGAAGCGGGCTTCCCCGGCCAGGCTCCAGGTGGCGGGCTCGTGGCGCAGCACGGCGCCGGACAGGGGCCCCCAGGCGGTCTTCAGATCGGCGTAACCCAGGGCCACCTCGACCTTGAGGGAGCTGCGGCCCTGGGGCGCGATATCGGCGCCTTCGGGGAAGCTCACGGATCCCAGCGCGAAGTCGCCCCCTTGAGCCTGCAGGCGCAGGTCCCCGGTCACCCGCCGCGCGCGCAGCCGCTGGTCCGACGGGTTATCCACGCCCACATCGAGCAGGAGGCGCAGGTGGGACCGCTCCGGGGGAAAGGCCAGGTCGATCCGCGCATCCACCCGGTCCAGGGTGAAGCGCAGCTGCCAGGCCGCCTCCTGGTAGCGCAGGGCCGGATTGAGAGCATCGCAGCCCGCCAGCACCATGAGCATGGGAAGGGCCCAGAGGCGACGCATGTCAGACCCCGCGGTAGATCACGCAGTTGTCCGTGGTCTCGTAGACCTCGATCTGGCAGAGCTGCGGCAGAGCGGGCTTCAGCTGCTCCCAGATCCACACCGAAATGTTCTCCGCGGTGGACAGGGGGATCAGGTCATTGAGGAAACGGTGATCGAGCTTGGAGATGACCTGCTCCACCACCACCTTCGACAGGTCGTCGAAGTCGATGATCATGCCGGTCTCGGGGTTCACCGGCCCCTCCAGCAGCACGAAGAGCTTGTAGCTGTGGCCGTGCAGGTTCCGGCACTTGCCGGGGTGGTTGTAAATGAAATGGGCGGCTTCGAACCAGTACTCTTTGCGCAGGATCATGGCACTCACGAACAAAAGGCCCCGCATGGACGGGGCCCTTGAGTTTAACCCATGGGAGAGAACCGCCGACTAAAAGTGGCCCGTCGCCGCCAGAGAACTAAAGACCAGGGCCACGGGCACCAGGGCATTCAGGTTTTCCTGCCAGCTGTAGTCGCGCCGGTAGCGCTGGGGCACCAGCAGGGTGTCGCCCGGGCCAACGGCCCTATGCTCCACCCAGCTGTCCACGATGCGGCCATCGGCCTTCAGCAGACGAATATTCGACGTATCCGCGTTTCGGGTGACGCCCCCCGCCAGCTTGAGCAGGTCCGACACCTTCATGCCGGCCCGGATCTTGTAGGTCGCAAAGGGGCTGGCGGTCTCGCCCACCACATAGGCCGCCCCCGTGAGCCGGGGGATGATGATCTCGTCCCCGTCCTGCAGTTCCACGTCCGCCTGGGCGTCGCCCTTCAGGGCGCCGTTGAAATCCACGACCATGCGGTTCAAGCTGCCGGTCAGCAGTCCGTGCATCACGGTACTCTTTTCCAACAGTCCGGTCGTTGGATTACGCTTGGTTTCATTCAGCCGCTCCAGGATCTCGTTGATGCCCTTGGCCGTGGGATCCTTCCCAGCCAAACCGGACTCCTCGGCGGCACGCGCGAGGGCCGCATCCTGGGCACTACTCATATGCCGAAGGAAGATGCCCGCCTGGGGCATGGCATCCGGAATGAGTCCCCCCGCCCGCCGGATCACTTCCGACAGCCGGGGCTGATCCGAATCCAAGGTGTAGGAGCCCGGCCGGGCCACGTAGCCCGTGATCTTGACTGTGCGGTGCACCTTGAAGTCGGGCTTTTCAAAGAGGCTGAGCTGATCATCCGCGCGAACGAGGGGGTTGACCGCATCGTCCAAGAGGGCCACGGGACTCCCCTCCTGGGTGGACAACAGCTTCGACAGGTCGAGGCGGAGGATCTCGCTGGGCTTCCCCTGACGGCTGTGGGCCAGTTCGGCCACGAGGCGGTCCGCGGACTTCTCGGGGATCCCGGCGCGGAAGAGCAGATCCGAGGCCCGCATCCCCTGGTGGAAGGCATAGGTCCCCGGGCGGGCCACCGGGCCCAGCACGGTCACGAACTCGGGCAGACGCAGGTCCTCCATGCGGAAGAACTCGACGCGGTCCCGGTCCTCCAGCAGCAGGTTGTGGGCGGCATCCCCCGCCAAGGCCCGGCCCACGTCGAACACCAGGAAGCGGGTCGTGCCGTCCAGGGCCGTCCGCACCACCTCGCCGCGGGCCTGATAGGTATCCGGAAGCACCTGGGCGTCCCGCTTCAGGAGATCGCCGATGCGCAGCCCCTCGGTGCGGGCGAAGAAGCCCGGAACCCGGACCCAGCCCGATATCTGCACCACGGGGCCCGTGCGCTCCCTCTGAGGCAGGCTGGACAGGGTATCGCCCCGCTGCAGGGGTGTCCGGTCGGCCGTGGCCAGGGGCACATCCTGGCCCACCAGGACTCCCGAAGCCTCGCGACGGCGCAGGGACAGGGACCCAGGACCCGCTTCCGGCGCGAACCCGCCCGCGAAGCGCAGGGCATCCGCCGCAGTTTCGCCGGTGCGCAGCTCGAACTGCATGGAGGGGGCGACGCCGGACCGCTCCCACCGGCGCAGCCACTCGGGCTTCCGGGCCTCATCCTCGGAGAGGGGCACGGGTTCCTTCGTTTCGGGATCGATCTGCACCCGGTGGTCCCCCGCCGGGGCCTCCTTGAAGGCCAGCATCTGATGCTTGAGGAAGGCGAGGCGATCCTCGAGCGTGGCCCGTTCCGTGAGCGAGAGCGGCACGGGAGTCGGAGCAGGGGCAGGGGCCTTGACCGCCTGGTCCCGGCCCGCGGGCAGCGGCTGCGCGTCCGCTTCGGTGGACGTTACCTGCGGGGCCAGCTGTGCCTCGATGGCCTTGATCTCCCGCTGGACGCGCTCCCGCTGGTCCTTCAAGGGATCCAGGGTCGGGTCTACGGGTTCCGTGACATCTCCCGCCTTCGGTGGCGGCGGCAGCTGGCTCGCCACCCGCTGGAAGGCGCCCTCGAGGATCACCTGGTTTTGCGCCAGGGGCACGAAGACCGTGTCCCCGTTCTGCAGGGCCACGTTGGGATTGCCCAGGCCCTCGGCCCGCAGGGGGTAGAGATCCAGGCCCGCCACCTTCTGGCCGCCGCGCATGACGCGGATGTCGCGGTAGCTGCCCACGGCCGTGGGGCCCCCCGCCAGACTCAAGACATTCACGAGGGAACTGAGGCTCGACACCAGGTAGCTGCCGGGCTTGTAGACCTCGCCCAGGACGAAGACCCGTACCTCGCGGAGCTTGATCACTTGAAGATCCACCGAGGAGCGGGAGAAGTTGCGGCTCACCAGCCCCTGCACGGCGGCCTTGGCCTTCCCCAGCGTCAGGCCGCCCACCTTGACCGTGCCCACCTTGGGAACAACGATCTCGCCCCGGCCGTCCACCTGCACGGGCAGATCGAAGGTGGCGCTGCCGAACACATTGAGATTCAGCCGGTCGCCCGTGCCCAGCACGTAGTCCTCGGCAATGCCCCCCTCCGTGGCCGCCGAGCCCCGCTGCCGCACCAGGAACAGGTCCGCGCCGAAGCGCCGGGGCCCCTTCTCCCGACGCTTCAGCGCCCGGATCTCCTCGTCCTGCTTCTCGTCCTCGGTGCGCTGGCGGGTCGCCTCGTCCGGCAACGTCGTGGCCGGCAGGGCCGCCCCCCGCGCGGGAACCGCATCCGCCGTCCCAGCCGCACCTTGGGTGGCCGCCTGCTTCAGCGCCTGCAGATCCAGGCCCTGGGGGAGTTGGGCGAACAGGGCTGCGGTCATGAAGATCGCGGCGCCCGCAGGGTAAAATCGCATGACATCTCCAATGAATTCATGGATAAAACAATATAAACAAAGAATCAGCGTATCATGAGTGCGACAGTCGCATCAGCTTCCCAAACAGATCTGTTCCTAGATTATTGTCTTTCTGCGTGTCTTTTAGCATTGCTGCGAGAGCCATTCTCCATGAACCCCCTGCCTTCCTATCGCCCAGCCCTCCCGCCGCCGACCACCCTCGATCAGCCCTGGCTCCGACAAGGCGTGAAGCTGCTCCTCGATGCGGGCCTGGCGGCCGCGGCCTGGGTCGCCTGTCAATTCATCTTCAGGGGCACCCATGCCACCTCCCTGGGCGCCCTGAGGTGGACCCTCCTGGCCCTGGGGGTGAATCTGGTCTTCCAGCTCACCTTCCAGCACTACCGCCTCATCGGCTTCAGGGACGCGATCCGCATCGCCCTGGCCACGATCACCCTGCTGCTTCTCAGCGCCCTCCTGAACCTCGCGATCCATGCGATCCAATTGCTTCCCGATCTGGGCCTCGCCGCCGCCTCGGCCCTCACCACCGGGGGCCTGTGGCTGGCCCTTCGGGCGATCCTCCGGGCCCGCCATGAGCAGATCCTGGGGTTGAGTCTTTTCAGCACACAGGATCCTCCCGAGGGCATCACGTTCCACCGGACCCTCATCGTCGGGGCGGGGCGGGCGGGTCTGATGATCGCCCAGGAACTCCGGCGGCATCCGGAACTAGGCATTCGCATCGTCGGCTTCATCGATGACGCCCTGGACAAGCAGGGCATCCGCCTCCAGGGCATCCGGGTGCTGGGCCCGTCCCGGCTGCTTCGAGACCTGATCAAGGACTATGCGGTCACCCAAGTGGTCCTGGCCATCCCCAGCGCCCCCGGGTCCGTGATCCGGCAGCTGGCGGACGTGGCCCGCTCGGCCGAGGTCGAGGTCAAGACCGTGCCCGGCCTGTTCAACCTGCTTGGCACCCGGGCGTGGAAACCGGAATTGAAAGACATCTCCATCGAGGATCTGCTGCGCCGCGATCCCGTGCATCTGGACCAGACTTCCCTCAGCCTGATTCTCCAGGACTCCGTGGTCCTGATCACCGGCGGGGGCGGTTCCATCGGCGGCGAACTGGCCCGTCAGGTGGCCGCCTTCCGGCCGGCCAGGATCGTGCTGCTGGGACGCGGGGAAAACAGCCTCTGGACCGTCGAACGCAGCTTGAGGTCCGAATTCCCCAATCAAGGGCTCTCCCTGGAGCTCTGCGATATCCGCAATACCTCCCGGCTCCAGCAGGTGTTCGACCGGTGGCGCCCCCAGGTGGTCCTCCACGCCGCCGCCCACAAGCACGTGCCCTACCTGGAGGCCCACCCCGAAGAAGCGGTGGAAAACAACATCGTGGGCACCCTCAATGTTCTTCGGGCGGCCCGATCGGTGGGCACCCATTCCTTCGTGAACATTTCCACGGATAAGGCCGTCAATCCCACCAACGTGCTGGGGGCCACCAAGCGCATTGCCGAATACCTGGTGCTGCAGACGGCCCTGCAGGCCCCGGAAGGCAGTCGCTACGTCAGTGTCCGGTTCGGCAATGTCCTCGGCAGCCGGGGCAGCGTCATCCCGATCTTCCAGGAGCAGATCCGCTCGGGGGGGCCGCTCACCGTCACCCACCCGGAGATGACCCGCTATTTCATGACCATTCCCGAGGCCAGCCAGCTTGTCCTCCAGGCGGGCATCCTGGGCGATACGGCCAAGGTGTATGTCCTGGACATGGGCGCTCCGGTCCGCATCGTGGATCTCGCCACGGACATGGCCCGCCTCAGTGGCCTAGTGCCCGGCCGGGATATCGACCTTGAGTTCACGGGCATCCGGCCTGGGGAAAAGCTCTTCGAGGAGCTGTTCTCGATGCATGAGGACCGCTGCTCCGAGGTGCATCCCAAGGTGTTCAACGCCGATCCGGAAGCCATGGATGAGGACCTGATCCAGGAAGGAGTCGCGGCCCTGCGCTTGGCTGCCTTGGAGAAGGAAGGCATCCGCCAGGCACAGATCCTCCATTGGCTCCAGCGGCTGGTGCCCTCCTATGCGCCCTCCCCCACGGGCCTCGGCCGTCATGGTGGGGAGGCCAAGGACCGGCGTGTCTCTGGGGCTCACCCCGTCCTGGTGTCTCCCGCCCATCAGGCCTGAAACCTCGCCGTCGTGTTATTCTGAATCCTGCCGATTTTACCTGCTTCCCTTCGGCGGCGACCTCTGCAGGAAGCCCACCTCCCCCTCCTGGCTCAGGACTCGGCGGACGGGTTTCATGGAGCGATCGCGGGAGATCCGGGCCGGTGCCCGGGCTCAGGGGGAGCCTAAGAGTGCCTAACAAAACCCCAACGAGGTCACGATGAACCCAGGCAGGATGCACCGCAAGGAAGGGCCCGCAGGGCAACGTGGTTCGTTGTCCAAGGGCCCTGACGCCGCGGAGCGCCTGCCTGGATTCATCCCTTCGGGCGAGGGCCGGCGGGCGTCGCGATGCAGCGTCACGCTCGTCGCGCGTAGTACCCGCTACGCTTCGACTCGCGTTCCTCGCCTCGCTCGCCCGGCGACCCTCGCGTGGCCCCGTGGGGGTTCTGTTAGGCACTCATAGGGCCCGAGGGCCCCGGAGCGTTCATGAAT
>JARLGO010000089.1 GCA_031292655.1 Geothrix sp. | reverse complement strand
CCAGGCGGCCTACCTGCTGAGCATCGCCGTCCTCCTGATCCCCCTGGGCCGGCTGGCGGACCAGCGCGGCCGCGTCCCCTTCTACCTGGCGGGCATCGCCCTCTTCACCGGGGCCTCCCTGGCGGCGGCCCTCAGCTGGAATGGCCCCTCGCTGATCCTCAGCCGGATCCTCCAGGGCGTGGGCGGGGCCCTCTTGAACGCCACCTCCGCCGCCATCGTCACCTCGGTCTTTCCGGCCAGGGAACGGGGACGGGCCCTGGGCATCAACGTCATGGCCGTCTACCTGGGCCTCAGCGTGGGGCCGCCCCTGGGGGGCTTCCTCGTCGACCACTTCGGCTGGCCCTGGATCTTCCTCGTGAACCTGCCCATCGGCCTGGGGGTCTTCCTGTGGGGCTGGCGCCTCCTGCCCCGGGGAACGGCGCGGCCGAAGGCGGCGGAGGCCCGGGGCGCGGGGGGCCTGGACCTGCCCGGCGCCGCCCTGCTGGCCACCTTCCTCGTGGGTCTGCTGGTGCCGCTGACCTTCGCCTCCGAATGGGGCTGGGCCTCCTCCCGCGTCTGGGCGCTGCTGGGCCTCTCGGTGCTGGCCCTCGGAGCCTTCTGGGCCCGGGAGGCGCGGGCCGCCGTCCCCCTGGTGGACCTGGCCCTGCTGCGCCGGAACCGGCTCTTCGCCGCGGCGAACCTGGCGGCCCTCCTCAACTACATGGGCCTCTACGCCATCGCCATCCTCACGGCGGTCCAGCTCCAGCTCGTGCAGGGGCGGACCGCGAAGGCCACCGGCTGGATCATGCTGGGCCAGCCCCTCATGCAGGCCTGCCTGAGCCCCCTGTCCGGCCGGCTCAGCGACCGCGTGGGGTCGCGGGTCCTCAGCACCTCCGGCATGGGGCTGGTGGCCCTTGGGATGGTCCTGCTGGCCCTCCTGGGCCGGAGCGGGTCCATGCTCCCCATCGTGGCGGCCCTGGCCATCGTGGGCGTGGGCATGGCCGCCTTCAGCGCCCCCAACACCAGCGCCATCATGGGCAGCGTGGACCGCTCCCAGCTCGGTGTGGCCAGCGCCTTCCTGGGCACCATGCGCGTGACCGGGCAGGCCCTCAGCGTGGCCATCCTCGGGGGCATCGCCGCCAGCCACCTGGGCCCCGGGGGCTGGCGCCTGCTGCTCCGCGCCGGGGGTTCGCCCCAGGCCGCGGCGGCCTTCGCCCAGGGCTACCGCGCCGCCATGGCCACTGGAGCCGGTCTGGCCCTCCTGGGGGCCTGGGCCTCCCTGGCCCGGGGAACGCACGGGCCCCCGGCCAAGGCCTGACCGGCGGGGGCGCCGCGAACCTTCCGCTGGGCCAGGTGATGAAAAGGTCATCAAACCGCCTGGAGACCTTGCTGCAGACCCCGAATGCCCTATCTTCCAGGCGTGGGCCGCAGTCTGGCTGTTCAAAAGCCGGAGGTTTTATGGCCAAGACCTTTGATTCCCTCATCCCCAGCATCGAACTGCGGGAACGGGCATGGCTCCAGGCCCGGGAGCGCCTCGCGCGCCCCCCGAAGGCGCCGGTCTACCCTTCCGTCACCATCTCCAGGCAGTACGGGTGCGAAGGCTATCCCTTGGCCCAGCACCTCAAGGGGCTCCTCGAAGAAGTCTCGGAGCGGCCCTGGACCATCTTCGACAAGGCCCTCGTGGACAAGGTGGCCTCCGACGAGCAGCTCTCCCGGGAGCTCCTGCACCGCCTGGGGGACGAGAGCCACGCCCAGGATGTCCTCCGGTCCCACTTCGGCTACCTCACGCACGATGACGCCTACGCCAAGCTGGTGAAGCACATCGTCCCCATCGCGGCGGGGGGCTGCGCGATCATCGTGGGCCGGGGCGGGGCCATCACCTGCCAGGACCTGAAGAACTGCTTCCATTTCCGCCTGGTGGGCAGCTTCGAGTTCCGGGCCGCGACCCTGGCCCGCCGTCTGGAGATGCCCCTGGCCGAAGCCGAGGAGCTGGTCCGGGTGCAATCCAAGCTCCGGGAGAAGTTCATCAGCGATTGCCTGCATGCAGACATCACCTCCCCCCACTGGTACGACGCCGTGTTCAACAACGAGCGCCAGCCCGTGGAGAGCATCGCCCAGGCCTGCCTCCGCATGGTCGTCAGCGGCTGGCCCGCGAAGGACCACTTCAAGCCGAGCCCGCTGCAGGAAAGGATCGCTGCCCGCTGACTCAGATCCTTCCCGGCGGCAGAACGGGCGCCGTAGGCGCCCGTTCTGCCGCAAAGGAACGGCAAAAAACTAGTGCGCCCCCACCGACGACAGCAGGCGCGACCCGGTGGCGTAGCAGGTCTTGTGGGTGATGTGATGCTCGAACTCGTGGCGGAACTTCTGCAGCGCTGAATCCATGGGGCCGCAGGCGGCATCGCCCAGAGGACAGAGGGTCCGCAGGCCGATGCGGGGGGTGAGGCTGGCCAGCAGATCCAGGTCCTCCATGCGCCCCTCGCCGTGCTCGATGCGGTGGAGGATCATCTCCATCCAGTTGCAGCCCTCGCGGCAGGGGGTGCACTGGCCGCAGCTCTCGTGCGCGTAGAAGCGGATGAGCCGCAGCGTGGCCTGCACGATGCAGACACTCTCGTCCATGACGATGACGCCCCCGGATCCGCCCATGGAGCCCCGAGCCTTCAGGTTGTCGAAGTCCATGGGGACGTCGAAGTCCTTCTCGTCCAGCATGGGGCAGCTGGAGCCGCCGGGAATGATGGCCTTGATCTTGCGGCCCGTGCTGGAACCGCCCGCCAGCTCCTCCACCAGGAAGTTCAGGGGGGTGCCCATGGGCAGCTCGTAGATGCCCGGGCGTTTGACGTGGCCGCTCACCCCGAAGATGCGGGTGCCGGAGTTCTTGGGGGAGCCGATCTTGGCGTACTCGGCCCCGCCCATGCGGAGGATGGGCGGCACGGCGGCCAGGGTCTCCACGTTGTTGATGGTGGTGGGCTGGCCGAAGGCGCCCTTGGCCGCCGGGAAGGGCGGCTTCACGCGGGGCTCGCCCCGGCGCCCCTCCAGCGAATTGAGCAGGGCCGTCTCCTCGCCGCAGATGTAGGCGCCCGCGCCGCGGTGCACGAGGATGTCGTAATCCCAGCCGGTGCCGAGGATGTTCTTGCCGAGGTAGCCGGCATCGCGGGCTTCCTGGATGGCGGCCTCCAGCTTCTCGATGAGCCAGAGGAACTCGCCGCGGATGTAGACGTAGCCCGTGACGCACTGCATGGCCCAGCCGCCGATGATCATGCCCTCGATGAGCTGGTGCGGGTTGTACTCGAGGATGACGCGGTCCTTGAAGGTGCCGGGCTCGCCTTCGTCGCCGTTGCAGACCAGGTAGCGGGTGATCTTGCGGTCCGGCGTGTCCTTGGGCATGAAGGACCACTTGAGGCCCGCGGGGAAACCCGCGCCGCCGCGCCCGCGGAGGCCCGAAGCCTTGACCTCTTCGGTGACGGCCACGGGGTCCATCTTCAGGGCGGCCTTCATGGCCACGTAGCCTTCGTGCTGCTGCTCGTAGACCTGTCGGCGCCAGTTGTCCAGGTTCCCGGCGCCTCGAAGCATCAGGTTGGGGAACTTCTCCGACCCGAAGCCGGGGAAGGTGTAGGTCTGGGGATCGTGCTTGGTGCGAATGGCGGCCATTTGATTACCTCGACTGGCTGCGAAGGCGGCTTTGCCGACTGAGGAGCGGGGGCCCGGGGCAACATCGCGAGCGCACCGAGCAGGCAGTGCCCCCGGACGACATTTAGGTGGCCCAGGGGCGGTACTCGCCCCGTTTGCAGGCTTCCATCACTTCGATCAGCTTCTGCTCGTCCACCAGCTCGTCGTATACGTCTTGGTTCACCTGGATGCAGGGCGCCAGGCCGCAGCCGGCCAGGCATTCCACTTCCTCCACGCTCCACATGCCGTCGGGGCTGGGGCCCTGGCCCGGCTTCACGCCGGTCTTCTCGCAGACCTTCTCCAGGAGCTGGGCGGCGCCGCGCAGGGCGCAGCTGATGTTGGTGCAGACCGAGAAGTGGTACTTACCGACCGGTGCCTTCTGGTACATCGTGTAGAAGGTGGCCACGCCGAAGACGTGCCCCTCGGGGATGCCGATGGCCCTGGCCACGGCCTTCATGGCCGCGAGGCTCACGAAGCCGAACTCGCGCTGGGCGATGTGCAGGGCCGGCAGAGTGGCCGCCAGTTTCTCCGGATACTTCGCCATGATCGCCTGGATCTCGGCGAGGGCCTCCGCGCTGAATTCCTTCCGTTCGGATTCCGGAAGCCGCAGGCCCGGGGCCAGGGGTTCGGGGGACGTCTCGGGGGGCTGGGGATGGTTCATGGGCGCGCTCGCATGAAGGGCCAGTTTAGCCCGAAATGGTTGGAGGGCGCCGGGGGAAACCCCAGTGCCCTCCATCACGATCCGAACGGGGGATCAGAGCTCGCAGTGGCTTCCGTCACAGAACGGCGCCGTCTTGGTGTGCTTGCACTGGCAGAGGGCCTTCTGGCCGGCCTCGACCACTTCCACCTTCATGGGGCGGAGGCTGCAGACCTTGTGGGAACCGTCGCAAAAGGGCTGCTTGGAACTCAAGCCGCAGGAGCACCACCAGTAGGTTCCAGGCTCCAGGTCCAGCACCGCCGGGGCCTTGGCCGCGATTTTCGGGTATCCGTCGCTCATCACAACCTCCTTAATTGGAGACCTTGTCCGCTTCGACGTTGAGGGAGATGGCCACCTCGTCTCCGAGGGCGCCCGGGAAGGTCTTGATGCCGTAGTCGTTGCGGTCGAGGGTCAGGGCGCCATCCACGAAGCCGGCCACCACGACGCCGGGCTGCATGCCGGGGCCCGTCCCCGCGTTGCTGATGGGGAAGGTGATGCGCTTGGTGACGCCGTGCAGGGTGAAGTCGCCGGTGACCTCCAGCTTGCCCTTGGCCACTTCCTTCACCGAGGTGCTCTTGAAAGTGATGGTGGGGTACTTGGCCACATCGAAGAAGGCGTCGCTGCGGAGGTGCTTGTCCCGGGCCTCGACGTCCGTGTTGACGCTGGCGGCGTCGATGCTGACTTCCACGGAGGACTTGGCCATGTCCTTGGTGTCCACCTTGACGGTGCCGGAGAACTTGGTGAACCGGCCGTTCACCTTGGCCAGCAGGTGGCGGATCTTGAAGCTGATCTCGCTGTGGACCGGATCGATCTTGTAGGTGTCCTGGGCCAGGGCGGGCAGGGCCGCCAGGGCGAGCACGGCCAGGGCGGTGCGGAAGGGGTGGCGCATGGGTCCTCCATGAAATAGGTGTTTCACCATGCATTTCAGTCTAGGCCGAATTTCGCGAGTTGCAACACCTTTCTTGAAAATTTTCTGCCACCCTGAATGGACAGGAGAGCAGGCCATGCACATCCGCGAGGAACTCCAGATCACCAAGCCTCTCGAGCCGGGGCACGAGGTGGCCCTGGCCCTGCTTCTGACCCGGGAGTACGTGGCCCGGCTCTTCGACGAGTGCCTCTACGGACCCGAGGGCATCTCGGACCAGCAGTTCAACGTGCTCCGCATCCTCAAGGGCGGGCCCAAGGACGGCTACCTGGTGAAGGACCTCCGCTGCCGGATGATCTACCGCTTCGCGGACGTGCCGCGCCTGGTGAACCGCCTGGAGGCCAGCGGCCTCGTCAAGCGCTGCGAAAACCCCGCCGACCGCCGCGGCAGCCGGATCCAGATCACCGCCAAGGGCCT
>JARLGO010000447.1 GCA_031292655.1 Geothrix sp. | reverse complement strand
TGGACGTCCGCAAGTACGGCAGCGTCCCCCACGCCGGCTTCGGCATGGGCCTCGAGCGCGCCGTGGCGTGGATCTGCCGGCTGCCCCATGTCCGCGAAACGATCCCTTACCCCAGGATGATGGGCACCCTCCGTCCTTAGAGGGTGTGGCCGAATAATCAAACCAGGCCGGATCGCTGAATCAGAATGGCGACCAGGATCCGTCTGACCCGAGCAAGGGAACTTGCAGGGCTCTGTTCGCAGTCCTGGCTGGGTCGGCGATAGCGCCCGGGCCATCCGAAGGTCCGTTCGATGATCCACCGCCCCTTGACGACCTTGGCTTGCATGCGCTGCTTCTCCGCCTCCACGGGGCCTCCCGGTCCGTGGATGACTCCGCAGGGCCTCCGCGCCCCGGTCGGGGAAGTCCCTCCTTCCATTGCTCGATCATTGCTTGATCTCAGCCACCGTCAGCCCATGCTGGCGGGCTGCATCCGCCGGGGTGAATTCCGGCGTTGCCGAGCCTTGCCCAGCCTGGATCGGCGCCTCAAAGGTGGATGCCCAGGGCCAACTCCATGACGCTGCATGCCTTCTGGACCGGAAGGACCTCGGCGCTCTGGCCCTTCATTTGGAAGATGTTGAACTCCAAGCTGAGCTTCTCGGAAAAGCGGAATCCCACACCCACGATAGGCCCGACGTTGCTGACTTCCCTGCCCGTCGTTTGCACCTTCAGATCGCCTCCCGTAGGGCTCGCACCGGGAGTGGTCACCTCTTGCTTGGCCGTCAGAGAGCTATACCGCAGGCCCCCCTGGAGAAAGAGGCCTTCCAGTGGGCTCTGGAACTTGGTGTGCCGATAGAGGACGCTGCCGTAGATGCCATTGGACCAGTAGTCCACACTCTGGGAACCCGACAGCGGGGTGGTGCTCTTGGGCAAGAGGCGATAGCCCCCTTCGAACACCAGTGATCCCTTGAGAAAGAGGGGGTAGGAGCCTTCCAGGGCAAAGGCCCAATTCGTGTTCGATCCCAGGTGGGCAGCCTCGGCACCGATGGATTGGGCGCCCACGAGTTTGAAGGATTTATCCCAGGC
>JARLGO010000446.1 GCA_031292655.1 Geothrix sp. | reverse complement strand
CGCAGGTCCTCCCGCAGGGTCCCGGCGGCCGGCCCCAGGGCCGCCTCGGCCAGGGCCAGCAGGGCGGCGCGAGCTTCGCGCTCCTGATCGTGATGGGCGAGGTAGCCCGCCGCCTCCGGCGAGGGCGCCGAGGCCTTCAGGCGCTGCCAGGCCTCGAAGGCCGCCTTGGCGGCGGGATCGTCCCGCAGGGGCGCCTGCACCTGGCTCCAGTCCCTGCCCGGGTCGAGGTCCGGTCCCGCCCGGAGCAGGGTCTCCCTCAGCTTCACGGCCTTGGCCACGTCCCGCTCCAGGTGCTTGAGGGCCACGAAGGTGCGCGGCTTCTCGCGCTTCTCCCGGCGGTCGAAGAAGGCGTTGAGGGCCGACACCACGAGGTCCATGGGCACGCCGCCGGCCTCCCAGGCCAGCACCTGCCGGTAGTCGTCCGTGGACAGCAGGCCCGCCCGGCCCCAGGCCCTAAAGGCCCACTCGCGCTCCAGCCAGTCCTTCTCTTCCCTCGTGTAGGGCATCAGCGCGCCGCCGAGGGCTCGGGGACCAGCCAGGTGCCGTCCTTCAGGTGGAGGGCCCCGTTCTCCCAGGCGAGCACCTCCTCCGGAACGATCTTCGCCTTGCCGAAGCCGCGCAGCCGGAAGGATCCGGAACCCAGGAGGCGGCCCTCCCGGTCCCACACGCTCAGCTGCCAGAGCGTGCCCTGATGGTCGCCCACTTTCAGGAAGACCCCCCGCCGGCCTTCGCCCCCCCACATCGCGTCCGGCGGCACCTGGGCGGGCCGCGAGGGCACCCGCCCGCATCCGGCCGGGACCATCGCCAGGACCGTTGTCATCACCAGGATCTTCGAAGGTCGCACCATGCCGACATTCTACCCGTTAGAATGAGGGACTGAGGGGGGCATGGTCCTGATCCGCGAACAGATCCGATACAAGAGCCGCAAGGAGATCGACAAGCTGCGGGAAGCCTGCCGGGTGGCGGCCAACGCGCTGCGGATCGCCGCCCGCGCCGCGCGGCCCGGGGTGAGCCTCCTGGACCTGGACCGGATCGCCGAGACCTACATCCGCCAGCAGGGCGCCACCCCCAGCTTCAAGGGCTACCACGGCTTCCCCGGGACCCTCTGCACCTCCGTGAACGACCGGGTGGTGCACGGCATCCCCTCCAAGTACGTGCTCCAGGAGGGCGACATCATCGCCATCGACTGCGGGGCGAAGCTGGACGGCTTCCACGGCGACACCTGCCTCACCGTGGGCGTGGGCCGGATCAGCGACGAGGCCCGCATGCTCATCCAGACGGCCCAGCTGGCCATGTTCGTGGGCATCGAGCACTGCCGGCCCGGCCTGCGCCTGGGGGACATGTCCACGGCGGTCCAGTCCTTCGCCGAGGAGCGCGGCTACTCGGTGGTGCGGGAGTACATCGGCCACGGCCTGGGCCGGGATCTGCACGAGGATCCCCAGGTGGTGTTCGCCGAGCAGAAGCCGGGCACGGGGTTCCGCATGGAGCCGGGCATGACCATCACCATCGAGCCCATCCTGAACACGGGCAGCCACAAGTGCCTGGTGGAAGCCGATGGCTGGACCGTGCGCACGAAGGATGGCGGCCTCTCCGCCCAGTTCGAGCACGACATCGCCATCACGCGAAACGGTCCGGAGATCCTCAGCGTCCCGGATCCGGAGTTCGAATTGGAAGACGGTTTGTAAGATCCGAGAGCCCGAAACCCGCTTTCTCGAGCGGGAAAATGTAATAACAGTTCTCCGGAAGGCCGACCCGTGGTAAGATCGGCCATGGAACGTCGTCCGCGCATGCACCTGGGCGTCCCGGCTGAAATCTTCGCCGGTCGGACCTCCCTGGGGGCCCCGCGCATCGAACCTTCGATTTAAACTCCGGAGCCCCCGATGGAGAGGCATCGCCCCATCCAGACCCAAGGTCTATACGAGCCCTCCCAGGAACACGATTCCTGCGGCTTCGGCTTCGTGGCCGACACCCAGGGCCGTCCCTCCCACGACATCGTCCGCAAGGCCCTGCAGGTGCTCTGCAACCTGGAGCACCGCGGGGCCTCGGGCAGCGAGAAGTCCACCGGGGACGGCGCCGGCATCCTCACGCAAATCCCCCACGCCTTCCTTGCGTCCCGCTGCCGTCCCACCGGCGTCGAGCTTCCCGCTCCGGGTGATTACGGCGTCGGCATGCTGTTCCTCCCGCCCGATGACCGCAACCGCCACGCCTGCGAGCGGATCCTCGAGGAGGCGGCGGAGGAGGAGGGCCAAAAGGTGCTCGGGTGGCGGGACGTGCCCACGGACAACGCCTCCTTGGGCGTCACCGCCCGGACCAGCCAGCCGGTCATCCGCCAGGTGTTCATCGCCCGCGGCCCCCAGACGGCCTCCCAGGACGATTTCGAGCGGAAGCTCTACGTGATCCGCCGCCTGGCGGAAAAGCGGGTGTCCCGCTCGGTGCTCCCGGGCCGGGGGCATTTCTACATCTCCAGCCTCTCCTGCCGAACGGTGGTCTACAAGGGGATGCTCAACTCCGAACAGCTGGGCTCCTTCTATCCCGATCTCGGCGAGGACGGCTTCGTGGCCGGGCTCGCGATGGTGCATTCGCGGTTCTCCACGAACACCTTCCCGAGCTGGTCCAGGGCCCATCCCTACCGCTACATCTCCCACAACGGGGAGATCAACACGCTGCGTGGCAACGTGAACTGGATGGAGGGCCGGCAGCGGCTCTTCGCCTCCCGCATCTTCGGGGACGACCTGCAGAAGGTGCTGCCGGTCATCGACCTGGACGGGTCGGACTCGTCCATGTTCGACAACGTCCTCGAGCTGCTCTACCTGGCGGGCCGGTCCCTGCCCCACGCCCTGATGATGATGGTGCCGGAGCCCTGGAGCCGGCACGAATCCATGAGCCCCCTCCGGAAGGCCTTTTACGAGTACCACTCCTGCCTGATGGAGCCCTGGGACGGCCCCGCCTCCATCGCCTTCACGGACGGCACGCGGATCGGCGCCATCCTGGACCGCAACGGCCTGCGCCCCGCCCGCTGGATCCACACGAAGGACGGGCTCGTGGTCATGGCCAGCGAGGTCGGCGTCCTCGACATCCCGGCCGAGAAGATCCTCCAGAAGGGCCGCCTCCAGCCGGGCCGGATGTTCCTCGTGGATACCAAGGAGGGGCGGATCGTCCCGGACGACGAGCTCAAGGACCAGCTGGCCAAGGCCGAGCCCTACGCCCAGTGGCTGAAGGAGAACCTGGTCCGCATTGGCGACCTGCCCGAGCCGCCCCACGTCAACGCGCCGGATCACGAGACGGTGCTGCGCCGGCAGGAGACCTTCGGCTACACCCTCGAAGACGTGAACATGATCGTGAACCCCATGGCCACCGACGGCGCCGAGCCCATCGGCAGCATGGGCACCGACATCCCCCTGGCGGTGCTTTCCGAGAAGCCGCAGCTGCTCTACGACTACTTCCGGCAGCTCTTCGCGCAGGTGACCAACCCCCCGGTGGACGCGGATCGCGAGAGCATCGTCCTGGCGGTGGACACCGCCATCGGCCCCGAGGGCAACCTGCTGGAGCCCGTGGCGGAATCGGCCCTCCACTTCGAGCTGCCCACGCCGGTCCTCCTCAACCGGGAGCTGGAGAAGATCCGCTCCCTGGACGGGCACCCCGGCTCCCGGGGCTTCCGCTCCATCACCCTGCCCATGCTCTTCAAGGCCGATGCGGGCGGGAAGGGCCTGCGCAAGGCCATCGAGGACCTCCGCCGGCACTGCAGCGAGGCCATCGCCGAAGGGCACAACATCCTCATCCTGTCCGACCGGGGCCACGATGCCACGGACGCGCCCATCCCCGCCCTGCTGGGCATCGCCGCCGTGCAGCACCACCTCCTGCGGGCCGGCGACCGCGAGAAGGTGTGCCTCGTGCTGGAGACCGGCGAGCCCCGGGAGGTCCACCACTTCTGCACCCTCATCGGCTACGGCGCCAGCGCCATCAACCCCTACCTGGCCTTCGAGACCATCCACGACCAGCTGCGGCAGGGCATGATCAGCGGCGACGCCGACAAGGCCGAGATGCGCTACGTCAAAGCCGTCAACAAGGGCATCGTGAAGGTGATGTCCAAGATGGGCATCTCCGCGGTGCAGAGCTACCACGGCGCCCAGATCTTCGAGGCCCTGGGCCTCAGCCAGGACTTCGTCGACGAGTACTTCTCGGGCACGCCCACCCGCATGGGCGGCGTGGGCATCGACGTGATCGCGCGGGAAGTGGCCATGCGCCACGACCAGGCCTATCCCGAGCGCCCCGCGGACGCCCCCAGCCTCAGTTCCGGCGGCCGCTACAAGTACCGGCGGGACGGCGAGGCCCACCTCAATTCGCCCGAGGCCATCCACCTGCTCCAGTCCGCCTGCCGGACCGGGGACTACAAGCTCTTCAAGCGCTACACGGAGCTCATCGACCACCCCGGGAAGCAGCCCATCACCCTCCGGGGCCTGCTGGACTTCCGGTCCCAGGCGCGGCCTGTGCCCATCGACGAGGTGGAACCCATCGAGGCCATCCTGGCGCGCTTCAAGACCGGGGCCATGTCCTACGGCTCCATCAGCCAGGAGGCCCACGAGGCCCTGGCCATCGCCATGAACCGCATCGGCGCCAAGAGCAACACCGGCGAAGGCGGCGAGGATCCGGCCCGCTACGAGCCCATGGCCAACGGCGATTCCAAGAACAGCGCCATCAAGCAGGTGGCCTCCGGGCGCTTCGGCGTCACCAGCCAGTACCTGGTCGAGGCCAAGGAGATCCAGATCAAGATGGCCCAGGGGGCCAAGCCCGGCGAGGGCGGCCAGCTGCCCGGCCCCAAGGTCTATCCCTGGATCGCCAAGGTGCGCCACGCGACCCCGGGCGTGGGGCTCATCTCGCCGCCGCCCCACCACGACATCTACTCCATCGAGGATCTGGCCCAGCTCATCCACGACCTCAAGAACGCCAACCCGGGCGCGCGGATCAGCGTGAAGCTCGTCTCGGAGAGCGGCGTGGGCACCATCGCCGCCGGGGTCGCCAAGGCCCACGCGGACGTCATCCTCATCAGCGGCTTCGATGGCGGCACCGGGGCGGCCCCCCTCACCAGCATCCGCCACACGGGCGCCCCTTGGGAGCTGGGCCTGGCCGAGGCCCAGCAGGTCCTGGTGATGAACAACCTGCGCAGCCGCGTGGTCCTCGAGACCGACGGCCAGCTGAAGTCCGGCCGCGACGTGGTCGTGGCCGCCCTGCTGGGGGCCGAGGAATTCGGCTTCGCCACGGCCCCGCTCCTGGCCCTGGGCTGCGTAATGATGCGGGCCTGCCACAAGAACACCTGTCCCGTGGGCGTGGCCACCCAGGACCCGGAGCTGCGCAAGCACTTCAACGGGGACCCCCAGCATGTGGTGAACTTCATGCGCTTCATCGCCATGGAGGTGCGGGAACTGATGGCCCAGATGGGCTACCGCCAGTTCTACAAGATGGTGGGCCGCAGCGAGCACCTGGAGATGCGCCGGGGCATCGACCACTGGAAGGCCAGGACCCTGGACTTCTCGCGCCTGCTCTGGAAGCCCACCGTGTCCAAGGACGTCAAGCGGACCTTCCGCATGAGCCAGGAGCACGGCCTCGAGAAGGCCCTCGACGCCACCACCCTCATTCCCCTCTGCCGTCCGGCCATCGAGGCCCGGACGCCGGTGTCGGCCACCCTGCCCATCTCCAACGTCAACCGCACCGTGGGCACCATGCTGGGCAGCGAGATCACCCGCCGCTGGGGCGCCGAAGGGCTGCCGGAGGACACCGTCCGGCTGCGCTTCCAGGGCTCCGCGGGCCAGAGCTTCGGCGCCTTCATCCCCAAGGGGCTCACCCTGTCCCTGGAGGGCGATGCCAACGACTACCTGGGCAAGGGCCTGTCCGGCGGGCGCATCGTGGTCTTCCCGCCCAGCACGGCCACCTTCGTGCCCGAGGAGAACGTCGTCATCGGCAACGTGGCCTGCTACGGCGCCACCGCGGGCGAGGCCTTCATCCGGGGCCTGGCGGGCGAGCGGTTCTGCGTCCGCAACTCCGGCGCCACCGCCGTGGTGGAAGGCATCGGGGACCACGGCTGCGAGTACATGACCGGCGGGGAGGTGGTGATCCTGGGCCGGGCTGGCCGCAACTTCGGCGCCGGCATGTCCGGCGGCATCGCCTGGGTCCTGGACGAGAGCGGGGACTTCCCCGCCCGGTCCAACCTGGATCTGGTGGGCATGGGCCCGGTCGAGGACCCCCTGGAGGCGGAGCACCTGAAGGACCTCATCACCCGGCACGCCACCGCCACGCACAGCCGCAGGGCGGCCTCGATCCTCCGGGACTGGGACACCTGGCTGCCCCGCTTCGTCCGGGTCATGCCCCATGACTACGAGCGGGTGCTGGAAAGCCAGGCCCGGATGCGAGAGAAGGGCCTGCCCGAGGAAGAGGCCGTGCTCGCGGCCTTCGAAGAAAACGCGCGGAGCCTCGCCCGCGCCGATGGGAACTAGGGGCTGACATGGGGAAGACCACCGGATTCATCGAATACCAGCGTGAGCTGCCCGAGGACCGGGCGCCCCTGGAGCGGGTGCTGGACTGGAACGAGTCCCACCCGCGGGTGCCCGACGAACTGCTCCAGCGCCAGGGGGCCCGCTGCATGGACTGCGGCACGCCCTACTGCCACACGGGCAAGCTCATGGGCGGCATGGCCTCGGGCTGCCCCCTGAACAACCTCATCCCCGACTGGAACGACCTGGTCTACCGCGGCCAGTGGCAGCGGGCCCTCCGCCGCCTGCTCCGCACCAACAACTTCCCGGAGTTCACCGGCCGGGTCTGCCCGGCCCCCTGCGAAGGCTCCTGCACCGTGGGCCTGGGCGGCGATCCGGTCACCATCAAGGCCATCGAGGTCTCCATCATCGACAAGGCCTTCGAGGAGGGCTGGGTCGGGCCCGAGATCCCCTCGGTGCTCACCGGGAAGACCGTGGCCATCGTGGGGTCGGGTCCCGCGGGCCTGGCCTGCGCCGCCCAGCTCAACCGCGCCGGCCACACGGTCACCGTGTTCGAGCGCGCTGACCGGGTGGGCGGGCTGCTGATGTACGGCATCCCCAACATGAAGCTGGACAAGCGCCTGGTGGACCGCCGGGTGGGGCTCATGGCGCGGAACGGGGTCCGCTTCGTCACCGGCGTGGAGATCGGCCGGGACATCTCCACCGACAGCCTGCTGCGGGACTACCACGCCACGGTCCTCTGCTGCGGCTCCACCCTTCCCCGGGATCTCGACGTGGAGGGCCGCCAGCTCCAGGGCGTCCACCAGGCCATGGACTTCCTCACGCTGAACACCAAGAGCCTCCTGGACAGCGCCCATGCGGACGGCGCCTACATCTCCGCCAAGGGGAAGCATGTGGTGGTCATCGGCGGCGGCGACACCGGAACGGACTGCGTGGGCACCGCCCTGAGACACGGGGCACGCTCCGTCACCCAGCTGGAGATCCTGCCCCAGCCCCCGGAGCGGCGGGCGGTGGACAACCCCTGGCCCCAGTGGCCCAAGGTCCGCTCCATGGACTACGGCCAGCAGGAGGCCGCGGCCCTGCAGGGTACCGACCCCCGCATCTACAGCACCCAGACCCTGCGGTTCGCCGGCGAGGGCGGGGCCGTGAAGGAGGTCCACACCACGGGCCTGACCTGGACCCGCAGTGCCGATGGACGGATGCAAAACGAACCGGTCCCCGGCAGCGAGCGGGTGATTCCCGCCGACCTCGTCCTGCTGGCCCTGGGTTTCCTGGGGCCCGAACGGAAGGGCCCCATCACCGAGCTGGGGCTCAGGCTGGACGGCCGCGGCAACGTGGTGGCCGACGGCCAGCGCATGACCAGCATCCCGGGCGTCTTCGCCGCCGGGGACATGGTCCGCGGCCAGTCGCTGGTGGTCTGGGCCATCCACGAAGGGCGCAACACCGCCCGCAGCGTGGACCGCTACCTCATGTACGGGAAGACCTACCTGCTTTGATGCTGTCCGGGGGGGAGGCTCCGTCTCCGCGATCCGCACAGCGGGAGCAGGAGCCTCGCGTGAGCGAGGCAATAGGCGGAGAGCCTGCTCGCTCTGCTCGCGATGTCCCCCCGGAACCCCCACGCCTCCACCGGGCAAAGCCCGGTTCCGGCGTCTGAGCTAAGCTGGGCCCTGGAGATCGGATGCCCACGGAGCTGTGCCCGGCCAAATTGAACCGCTTCCTCGCCGTGCTCGGACGGCGGGCCGATGGTTTCCATGAGCTGGAGCTGGTCACCACCGTCCTGGAAGGCGTCCCTGATCTGACGGACCGCCTCGAGGCCGAGCCCGCCGCGGGGCTGTCCCTCGCCATCACGGGCCCCATGGGCGGGGGCCTGGAGGCCGGCGAGGGCAACCTGGTGCTCCGGGCCTGGCGCCTGCTGGAGGCGGCGGCCGGGCGCCCCCTGCCCGCGGCCCTCCGGCTGGAGAAGCACATCCCCCACGGGGCCGGCCTGGGGGGCGGCAGCAGCGACGCGGCGGCGGCCCTCAGGCTGGGCAACGGCCTCTTCAAACTGGGGCTCGAGGAGGGCGCCCTGCTGGAAATGGCCGCCCGCCTGGGCAGCGATGTGCCCCTGTTCCTGCTGGGGGGAACCGTGCTGGGCCTGGGTCGCGGCGAACGGGTCTTCCCCCTCCGCCCCGTGCCCCTGGAGCCCATGCTCCTCGTGCACGCCGGCCTGCACGTCAGCACGCCCAGCGTGTACCGGGCCCTGCAGGACATCGGCTATCCCTTTCCGGAGGCCCTGGCTTCCCAGCCGCCAGGAGCCGCGCCGCCTTGGCGCAACGACCTGACGGGGGCCGCCCTGTGGGTGTGCCCGCCCCTGGCCGAGGTGCGGGACGCCCTCCGCGACACCGGCGGCGAGCCCCTGCTTTGCGGCTCGGGCAGTTGCTGGGTCGCGCGCTTCGGCACGGACGGGGCCCGGGACCAAGCCGCCGAACGGCTCGCCAGTCGCCCCGGGTGGCGCCTCTGGCGCCTCTGAACCACGCTCCATGGGAGTCCCTGGCGACCGCCGTTCTCGGATCCCGCAGCGGGCCTTGGCCTGGCTCCGGCTCCTCCGCCTCCAGTTCTACCCCATGGCCTGGGTGGCCTACACGGTGGGCGCCTGGGCGGCCCGGCGCCAGGGGGTGGCCTTCTCTTGGCGCGCCTACTGGCTCGGCTACCTCTGCCTGTTCCTGACCGAGGCGCTGACCGTCCTCAGCAACGAATGGTTCGACCAGGGCACGGACCGGCTCAATGGCCATGCCGGGCCCTTCAACGGCGGCTCCCGGGTCCTGGTGGAGGGGGCTCTGGAACCGGGCAGTGTCCGCCGGGCGATGCTGGGCTTGGCCCTGCTGCTGGGCCTGGCCCTCGCGGCCCTGACGGCCGTCCTGCCCCCCTCCGCCGGGCCAGGCCTCGGCGGCCTGCTGGCCCTCTGCCTGCTGGCCCTCGGCTACACCGTGCCGCCCCTGAAACTCAGCTACCGCGGCCTGGGGGAACTGGACGTGGCCTTCACCCACAGCCTCGGGATCATCCTCTGCGGTTTCCTGCTCCAGGCGGGGCCCTGGCGGGATCCCTACCCCTGGCTCATCGGGACGCCCCTCGGCCTCGCCACCCTGGCGGCCATCACCCTGTCGGCCCTCCCGGACCACGAGGCCGACGCCGCCGTGTCCAAGCGGACCCTGGCCGTCCAGCTGGGCCGCAGGGGAGCCGCCTGGGCGGCGCTGGGCTGCACGGCCGCGGCGGCCCTCTGCGGCGTGGCCTGGCGGGGGCTCGGGCTCTACGGGGGGCGGAGCGGGCTCGCCGTCGGGCTGGCCGCCGCCCACGGCCTCCTCCTGGTCCGCGCCATCCTCCGCTACCTGCGCCAGGGGGCTCCCTGTGCGCGCATCGACGGGATCATGGTCCTGGCCCTCACCTACCTCCTCTGGTTCGGGCTCATCCCCCTGGCCCTCCTCTCCTGATATCCGGCTGTCCCCACAGGGATCAAACCCGGGCATGATGGTCGTTCCCGAGGTTTTCATGTCCACGCCCGCTCTGCGCATCCGCGGCCTCCGCAAGGCCTTCCCGAAGGTCGTCGCCGTGGACGGGGTGGATCTGGAGGTGGCCCGGGGCGAGGTCTTCGGCCTGCTGGGTCCCAACGGCGCGGGCAAGACCACCACGCTGGAGATCATCGAAGGCCTCACCGCGGCCGATTCCGGCGCCATCGAGATCCTCGGCCTCACCTGGGAGGACCACGGCCAGGAGATCCGGTCCCGCATCGGCGTGCAGCTGCAGAGCACCAGCCTCTTCAACAAGATCACCCCGCGCGAGGCCCTGGACCTCTACGGCAGCTACTACCCGAAGCGCCGGAGCACCTCGGAGCTGCTGGCCCTGGTCCAGCTCGAGGAGAAGGCCGATGCCTACCACATCACCCTGAGCGGCGGCCAGCAGCAGCGGCTGGCCCTGGCCCTGGCCCTGGTGAACGATCCCGAGCTGGTCTTCCTGGACGAGCCCACCACCGGGCTCGATCCTCAGGCCCGCCGCAGCCTCTGGGACGTGGTGCGCCGCATGAAGGGGGAGGGCCGTACCGTGGTCCTGACCACGCACTACATGGACGAGGCCGAGGCCCTCTGCGACCGGCTGGCCATCATGGATCGCGGGCAGGTCATCGCCCGGGGCACGCCGGCCACGCTCATCTCGGATCTGGCCATGCCCAGCGTGGTGGAGCTCACCTTCGAGGGCCCGGCGCCGGATCCCTCGGCCTTTTCCGCCCGCCTGGGCCAGGCCGTGGAACCCCGGGCCGACCTCTGGGAGATCCACACGCCCGATCCCAAGGCCCTGCTGCCCCGGCTGCTGGAAGCCGCCGAGGTCGGTGCCATCCCCTTTCAGCAGGTCCACATCCGCCGCGCCACGCTGGAGGATGTGTTCCTGCAGCGCACGGGCCGGAGCCTGAGGGAGTAGCCATGATGCTGTGGCGGCAGTTCGTGATGGAGTGGCGGCTCTACAGCCGCGACCGGGTGGCCATGTTTTGGACCTTCGCCTTCCCGGTGCTGCTGCTCCTCGGCTTCGGGACGATGTTCCGGGACGCCGGGGGACCCAAGCTCTCCCTGGTGCAGGTGCAGCCGGCGGTCCAGGGCCCCCGGGACGCGGCCCTGGAGCAGGCCCTCCTGGAGCTCCAGCTCAAGGTCCAGACCCTGTCGAAGGCCGAGGCCGAGGCCCGCTGGTCCCGGGGGGAGACCGCCGCCCAGCTCGAACCCGCCGGCGAGGGCTACCGCCTGCGCCTGAACAGCTACCTCATGGCCCAGGCGGGCGCCACGGCGGGGCTGGTGAACCAGGCCTGGCTGATGGCCCAGGCGCGCCTGAGCGGCGCACCCGAACCCCAGCGGATCCCCGTGCAGGTGGAGAGCCCGGGGCACAAGCGGTCGGCGAGCTACGTGACCTTCCTGCTGCCGGGCCTGCTGGGCCTGAACCTCGTGAGCATGGGCCTCTTCAGCGTGGGCATGGTGAACGTGTCCTATCGGGAGAAGGGGAAGTTCCGCCGCCTGGCCGTGACGCCCCTGCCCAAGTGGATCTTCCTGCTGGGGCAGGTGCTGCACCGGCTCACGGTGACCGTGGTCCAGGCCGCCATCCTGCTCCTGGTGGGTCGCCTGGCCTTCGGCATCCAGAACCAGGGCTCCTTCCTGGACCTGCTGCTCATCATGATCCTGGGCACGGGCTGCTTCATGGCCTTCGGCTTCGCCCTCAGCGGCTTTGCGGAAACCTCCGAAGGCTACGCCGCCCTCTCGAACCTGGTGTTCTTCCCCCTCATGATGCTCAGCGGCGTCTACTTCACCCTGGACGCCGCCCCGGCTTGGCTCCAGCACACGGTGGCCCTGCTGCCCCTGGCCCCCTTCATCCGGGCCCTGCGGGCGGTGTTCAACGACGGGGCCGGCCTGGCGGGCCACGGCCCGGGCCTGCTGATCGTCGGGGCCTGGGCCCTGGGGGCCTTCGTCCTGGCGGTCCGGCGCTTCCGGTGGGCCTGAACCGCAACAGACTTATGCACCTCCCCTTTCCCGGCCGATGCGGAAGGCATGATGGACCATCCCCCCGAAAAGGAGCTGCGGAGGTCGCTCGACGACTTCCAGCTGCGAGCCGAGGCCCTGCAGGTGCGCCTGGATGGGATCCAGGGGATCCTCGACGCCATTTCGGAGGCCATCTACATCCAGGATGCCGAGGGGCTTTTCCTGGATGTCAACGAGGGGGCCGCCCGGATGTACGGCTACCCGCGGGACTTCTTCCTGGGGAAGGCGTCAGGCATGCTCGCGGCCCCGGGGCGCAACGACCTTGCCGCGGTGGGCGAGGCCTTCGCCCTGGCCCTCCGGGGGGCGCCCCAGCAGTTCGAGTTCTGGGGCCTCAAGGCGGATGGCACCGTCTTCCCCAAGGCTGTCCGCCTCTACCCCGGAACCTACCTGGGACAGAAGGTGGTCATTGCCGTGGCCCAGGACATCTCGGAGCGGAAGCGGGCCGAGCAGGTCCGGGACGCCGCCTACCGGATCTCCGAGGCCGCCCTGGAGGCGAAGGACCTGTCGGCCCTGTACCGCTCCGTCCATGACATCCTCCGCACCCTGGTCCCGGCCGAGAGCTGCTACGTCGCCCTCCATGACTCGAGAACCGACACCCTGAGCTGGCCCTACTGGGTGGACCAGGTGGATGAGGCCCCGGCGCCCCGGCCCTTCGGCCGGGGCCTGACCGAATACGTGATCCGCACAGGCCAGCCGCAGCTGATCGATGAGGCCCGGCTGGCGAAGCTCGTCGAGGCGGGCGAGGCCGGGTTCATGGGCTCGGAATCCCTGGCCTGGATGGGGGTTCCCCTCCGCAACGAACGGCGGGTCTTCGGCGCCCTGGTCGTGCAGAGCTACGAGGGGGGGTACTCCTACGGACCCGAGGATCTGGAGATGCTCTCCTTCGTCTCTTCCCAGATCGCCATGGCCATCGACCGGAAGACTTCCGAGGACCAGCTCAGACTCGTCTCGGTCGCCGTGGACGGGGCGCGGGATTCGCTGTTCTGGCTCACGCCCGAGGGAAGGATCGTGTTCGCCAATGCTGCCGCCTGCGTGGGCCTCGGCTATACGCGCGAGGAGCTGCTTTCCCTGACCATCCAGGACATCAACCCGAGCCTCCCTCCAGAAGCCTGGAAAGCCTCCTGGGCCACGGTCCAGGAAGGCTCGTCGAACATCCTGGAGACGACCCAGCGCCGGAAGGACGGCACCACCCGCGAGGTCGAGGTGTCGCGCACCATCGTGAACTTCGAAGGGCGGGAATTGCTCTTCTCCGCGGCCCGGGACGTCACCGAGCGGAAGGCCGCCGAGGCCGCCCTCCGCCGCAGCGAGGACAAGTTCTCCCGCGCCTTCCATGCCAGCCCCGATGCCATCAACCTCACGCGGCTGGACGACGGCACCTACCTCGACGTCAGCGAGGGCTTCGAGAAGCTCACGGGCTGGACGAGGGCCGAATCCATCGGCAGGACCGCCCTGGACATGAACGTCTGGGTCGACCCCGCGGACCGCCAGAGGGTCGTGGAGCTGATCCGGGTTCAAGGCGAATACACGGGCCTGGAGATCGCCTTCCGCAGGAAGGACGGCACCACCTGGATGGGACTGATGTCCGGGAAGAGCATGGAAGTGGGCGGCGTCCCCTGCCTGCTCTCCGTCACCCGCGACATCACGGAGCGCAAGCAGGTGGAGGAGGACCTCCGGGCGGAACGCGGGCTCTTCGTGGGGGGACCGGTGATGGTGCTGCGCTGGCGGACCACGCCCGCCGGCTGGCGGGTGGATTACGTCAGCGCCAACAGCCACTCGATCCTGGGCTATGCCCCGGAGGACCTCACGTCCGGGCGGATCCTGTTCCAATCCCTGGTCCATCCCGAGGACTGGGAGCGCATCCACCAGGAGGCGAACCGGCTGAAGGATCAAGGCATCCAGCACTACGAGCAGGAATACCGGGTGCGGATGGCCTCCGGGGAGTACCGCTGGTTCCATGACTTCACGGCCCCCGCCAGCGCCGGCGCCGCCCCCCCCTGCTACCTGGGCTACATGCTGGACATCACCGACCGGAGGCGGGCCGAGGACGCCCTCCGCCAGGCCCAGAAGCTGGAAAGCCTGGGCATCCTGGCCGGCGGCATCGCCCACGACTTCAACAACCTCCTCACGGTGGTGCTGGGCAACCTGAACCTGGCCCAGATGCACCTCCCGGAGAACGGCCCCGCCCAGCCCTACCTCGCCAACACGGAGGCCGCGGTGCTGAGGGCCACGGAGCTCACCAAGCAGATGCTGGCCTACTCCGGACGGGGACATTTCCTGGTGAAGCCCCAGGACCTCAACGCGGTGGTGCAGGAGGTCGCCCGCCTGCTCGAGGTGTCCATCTCCAAGAAGATCCGGCTCCAGTTCGAGCTGGAACCGGGCCTCCCGGCCCTCCTGGCGGACTCCGCCCAGATCCAGCAGGTGGTCATGAACCTGGTCACCAACGCCTCCGATGCCATCGGGGACCAGGAGGGGACCATCCACATCTCCACCGCCATGGAGTTCCTCAGCGAACGGGAGCTCCAGTCCGCCTACCGGGGAGATTCCCTGAAGCCCGGCCCCTTCCTCCTCCTGGAGGTCGCCGACACCGGCATAGGCATGGCTCCCGACGTGATGGGCCGGATCTTCGATCCCTTCTTCACCACCAAGACGACCGGGCGCGGCCTGGGCCTTTCCGCCATGCTCGGCATCCTCCGGGGCCACGGGGCGGGACTGCGGATCACCAGCGCGCCGGGGCTGGGCAGCGCGTTCCGCATCTGCTTCCCGGTGTCCAGCCAGGAGGTCTTCGTGCCGGCGCCGGACGGCGAGGCGACGGTTTCAGGGCCCTTGCGGGGAAGGATCCTGCTGGTGGACGACGAGGACCTCATCCTCCAGATCATCGGGTCCGCGCTGCAGGCCCTCGGACTGGAGGTCCTGACGGCCCGGGACGGGCTGGAGGCCCTGGAGCGGTTCCGGGAGGCCCGGCCCCGGCCCGATCTGGTGCTCATGGACCTCACCATGCCCCGCATGGACGGGAGGGAGGCCTTCCAGGCCATGCACGACCTGGATCCCGCCGTCCCCATCGTGCTGAGCAGCGGCTTCACGGAGCAGGACTCCATCCAGACCCCCTCCGGGCAGAACCCCACAGGGTTCCTCCAGAAGCCCTACCAGATCAAGGAACTCCATCACTTGCTCCAGCGGGTGCTGGGCAGCTAGGAGCCTGTCCAAGTATTCGAGCGCCCCGCGATGGGTCCAGGCGGGATGCACCGCCAGGAAGGGCCCGCAGGGCGATGTGGTGGCATCGTTCAAGGGCCCTGACGCCGCGGGGCGCCCGCCTGGGCCCATCCCGAAGGGCGTGTGGCGGCGCGCGTCGCCATGCTGCGTCAGGCTCAGATCGCGTAGTACCCGCTACGCTCACCTCGCCTTCCTTGCCTGGCTCGCGCGGCGCCTCACGCGCGGGGCATTCCAATTACTCGGACAGGCTCCTAGCCGCGGCCCCGGGCTACACTGGGGGGCTGGAGAGCCCCATGCAGTCTTCCAAGCGAGCCCGGACGGCCATCTTCTTCACGGTCTTCGTCGACCTCCTGGGCTTCGGCATCGTCATCCCCATCCTGCCCCTCTATGCGCAGGCCATCGCCGATCATCCGAGTCCCTGGATGGAGGGCGTCAACCGCTTCCTCGGCCTCGGGGGCGCGGGGACTTCGCCCGGGGCCTTCTGGGCGGGCGTGGTCTTCCTCAGCTTCAGCCTCATGCAGTTCATCGCCTCGCCCATCCTGGGCCGGGTCTCGGATCTCATCGGCCGGAAACCCGTGCTTTGGATCAGCCTCATCGGCTCGGCCGTGGGCTACCTGATGCTCGCCCTCACCAGCCGCTTCGAGTGGATGCTCGCCGCCCGGATCCTGGACGGGATCACCGGCGGCAACATCTCCGTGGCCCAGGCGGCCATGGCGGACAGCTCGGAGCCCGAGGAGCGCTCCAAGGTCATGGGCATGATCGGCGCGGCCTTTGGCCTGGGCTTCGTGCTGGGTCCCGCCCTGGCGGGCGTCCTCAGCGGCAGCGCCTTCGGCCACCACCTGCTGGCGACCCGGGGCTGGCACCTGCCCTTTTTCGTGGCGGCCGGCCTCTCCCTGCTGGCCTCGATGATGGTCCTGTTCTGGCTCCCCGAGACGCTCACGGACGCGGTGCGGGCCCGGGCCCGTTCCCATGAGAGCCGGGGCCACGCGGTGGTCCGGGCCATGAAGCGGGTGGGCATGCCCCAGATCCTCGGCGTGTCCCTGCTTTCCATGGCCGGCTTCGCCATGATGGAGGGCACCTTCGCGCTGATGGTCCACGAGCGCTTCGACTTCCACCAGCGCGAGGTGGGCTTCCTCTTCGCGGGCATCGGCGTGCTGATGGTGATCTACCAGGGGGGCCTGGTGCGCCTGGTCGCCAAGCGCATCCCCGAGCGCGTGGCCCTCGTCACCGGCCTCGTGCTCATGGCCCTGACCCTGCCCCTCATGCCCAAGGCGCCCTGGATGTGGCCCTTCCTCCTCCTGCTCATCCCCCTCGCCTGGGGCAGCGGCATGGGCAACACCGCGGGCACGGCGCTCGCCAGCCAGCTGACTCCCCCCGAGGACCAGGGGGGCCTCTTCGGCGTGATCAACGCCATGACGGGGGTGGGGCGCATCATCGGCCCCGCGGTGGGGACCTTCACCTTCGCCCGCTGGGGCGGGCAGTCCACCTACACCGTCGCGGGCCTGACCCTGGGCGCGGCCCTGGTGCTCGCCCTCACGATCTCTCCGAAAGCGGCTCGATGATCCATCTGGATGGCTGTTCCCTCACCGCGCCTCTGCTGGCGCGCATCGCCCAAGGAGAGGGGGTCTCGCTGGACGAGGGCGCCCTGGCCCGGGTGGCCAAGAACCGGGCCGTGGTGGACCGCATCGTGGCCGAAGGGCGCACGGTCTATGGCATCAACACGGGCTTCGGCCAGTTCGCCACCATCGTCATCCCCCCGGACCAGCTCCAGCTGCTCCAGCTCAACCTCGTCCGCAGCCACGCCGCCGGGGTGGGCGAGCCCCTGCCGAAGGACCAGACCCGGGCCCTCATGGCCGCCCGCATCAACTGCCTCCTGAAGGCCCACAGCGGGATCCGGCCCGAACCCATCCGCCTCCTGGCGGATTGCCTGAACCGGGACGTGGTGCCCGTGGTGCCCTGCCAGGGCAGCGTGGGCGCCAGTGGCGATCTGGCGCCCCTGGCCCACATGGCCCTGCTGCTCGTGGGCGAGGGCCTCGCCTGGTCCTCCGGGGGCCAGGTCCCGGGCGGCGAAGCGCTGTCCCGGGCCGGATTGGCCCCCGTGGTCCTCCAGGCCAAGGAGGGCCTGGCCCTCATCAACGGCACCCAGCTCATCACCGCCCTGGGCAACCTGGCCGTGGAGAAGTTCCACCGGCTGGCCAGCCTGGCTGACGAGATCGCCGGCCTCAGCCTGGAGGCCCTGCGCGGCACCCGCTCGGCCTTCGATCCCCGGATCCATGCCGCCCGGCCCCATCCCGGCCAGACCCTCGTCGCCGAGCACATGCGCGGGCTGCTCGGCCCCTCCAGCGCCATCTCCGACAGCCACCGCGACTGCCACCGGGTCCAGGACGCCTACAGCCTGCGCTGCATCCCCCAGGTGCACGGCGTGACGCGGGACGCCCTCGGTTTCGCCGGCGCCATCCTGGAGCGGGAGCTCAACAGCGCCACGGACAACCCGATGATCTTCACCGACACCCAGGAGTCCCGGTCCGGCGGCAACTTCCACGGCCAGTACCCCGCCTTCGCCTGCGACGTGCTGGCCATCGCGGCGGCGGACCTGGCCAGCATCTCCGAGCGGCGGCAGGAGCGCATGGTGAACCCGGCCTATTCGGACCTGCCGGCCTTCCTCACCCAGAACGGCGGCCTGGAATCCGGCTTCATGATGGCGCACGTCACCTCGGCGGCCCTGGTCAGCGAGATGAAGGGCCTGGCCCACCCGGCCTGCGTGGACAGCATCCCCACCAGCGCGGGCAAGGAGGACCACGTGAGCATGGGCCCCATCGCGGCGCGCAAGCTGCTCCGCGCCGTGGACGCCCTGGAGCAGGTGCTGGCCATCGAGGCCCGCATGGCCCTCGAAGGCCTCCGCATCATCGGGCTGGCCCCCGGGCTTGGGCTGCAGCCCCTGATGAATCGCCTTTCCGAGGCTTGCGCCCCCTGGGTCGACCGCGCCATGTTTGAGGAGATCCACGCCACCCTCCAGGCCCTCCGCGCCTACGAAGAAGCCCTGCCATGACCCAGCCCATCCCCTGGCGGACCACCTGCGAACAAGCGCTGCGGCGCTTCTCGGACGCCGATGCCATCCGGGTGTGGGGCATCGGCCATGAGGTGGACAGCGCCTACCAGCCCATCTTCAACTACCGCTTCGAGCACACCTACGCCGCCGTGCTGCTGGCCCGCTGGCTGGCGCCGGCGACCGGGGCGGACCTGGAGGTGGTGGAGTGCGCCGCCTGGCTGCACGACGTGGCCAAGCGCCTGAAGGATCCCCACTCGAAAGACACGCATGCCCTGGACGCCTCCGCGCAAGTGGAAGCGATCCTCGCCGGCACGGACTTCCCGCCCGGCAAGATCCCCGCGGTCCGCCACGCCATTGAGCATCACGTGGGCCTGAAGCTCACGAAGCGGCTGGAGCCCCTCGAGACAGCCTGCCTCTGGGACTGCGACAAGCTCAGCAAGATCGGCGCCGCCAGCCTCATCCACTTCGCCTGCATCAGCGGCGCCTTCCAGCCCATCACCACCGGGGAGATCCTCCGCCGCGGCGAGGCCTGGCTGGACCTGGCCCGCAGCATCACCGCCTGCTTCAACACGGCACCGGCCCGGGAGGAAGGCAGGCGGCGGCTCGCCTTCATCGAAGCCCACTATGCCCAGCTGCACCGGGAGTGGTCGGACCCCATGGAAATGACCCCGCCATGAGCGACTTCCTGCCCCTGGCCCAGAGCCTGACCGTGGCCCTCAAGGTGCTGCAGATGTACACCGCCACGCACCCGCGCAGCCAGGAATCCCTCGCGGCGGCCCATGCGAATCTCGAGCGCTGGCTGGCGGAACAGGAGCGCCTCCAGTTCATCATCTCGGGATCCAAGGCCTTCGTGGACGGCCAGGTGCAGGACCCGAAGAATCCCCACATCGGCACGCTGGTGCGACTCATCGCCGAGCGGGGCGTCAGCGGCTTCAACTTCGAGCGCGGCGTGACCCCCGAGGAACTCCTGGCCTTCCTCCACGGCTTCGTCATCAAGCCGGCGAAGCTCGAGGAACAGGGCGGCTTCGAGGCCCTGCTCCAAGCCTCGGGCGTGACCCACATCCGGGTCTCGCAGACCCGGTACCAGGAAGTCGTCGCCGGCGAGGAAACCGGAGCCGGGGACAAGGCCCCCGCCTTTGCTCCGGCGCCCCCGGCCCCCGCCCCAAAGCCATCCCTCAAGGCCCTCCAGGAGGCCCTGATGGCCGCCATGGCCCGGGGAACCGCCCGCTCCTCCTCCGGAACCAGTGGCTCCGCGGCGGGAGCCTCCATCAGCGGGGCCGGCGGCGGCAACGAGAGTGGGTCTCCGGGGGGCATGTTCGAGGACGGTGGCCTCGAGGATTCTGGCCTCGGCCCCGCCGATCTCAGCAGCCTCGGCAGCCTGGCCGAGGACCTGGGGATCGGCGACGGGATGCCCACCCCCGGGCAGCTCGGCACCCTCCGGGAGGCGCTGATGAGCCTCACGCCCGAAGCCCAGCTGAGCCTGCTGGCCAGCCTCGGCAGCCTGCCGGCGGACCCGTCTGGACTGGCCCTGGGCATGAAGGCCCTGGCCGGCGAGATCCTGGCCAGTGCCACCAGCGCCCTCCTGGCCAAGGGCACGTCCTGGGTTCAGCTGCGGGGCCCGATCCAGGACCTGCTGCGTCCGCTGGCGGACCGGGACCTCATGTTGCGGACCCTGTCCGCCCACCTGCATGTCACCGGGCAGGACGCCTCCCAGATCCCCGCCATCCTGCGGCACCTGGAGTGGGAGGCCCTCAGCCTGGAAGCCAAGCTCCTCAAGGTCCTGGAAGGGGGCCACCTGTTCGAGCTGAGCCTGGAACAGCGCCTGGCCTTCCTGCGCGAGCTGCTGGACCTCCGGCGTTTCGATGCATTCCTCAGCATTCAGGAGGTCCTCCTCGAGACCCTCCGAGGGGATCTGTCGGACCTGCGCCTCAAGGCCATCCAGACCCTGGCGGGACTCTCCCGGTGGGCCCAGGCGCCCGGCCTGCCGCCCGGCAGCGAGGGGCCCTTGTCCGAGGCGCTTCGGGCCCACTTCGCCTGGGAACCCGACCCCCCGATCCACCGGTGGACCACCGAAGCCCTGGAGACGGTCCTGGCGGCCATGATCCACCGGGGCGAATTCGGATCCGTGATTGCAGACCTGCAGGAACTCGAGGGCCTCTGCGCCTTCATGGAAGAACAGCAGCCCTGGCGCACCGACGCCCTGGCCAAGCTCCAGGGGGCCCTCCAGCGGACGGATTTCCTCGACCTGGCCATCGCCCAGATCTTCACCATGAAGCGGGAGGACATGATCCAGGAGGTCCATCCCTACCTGGAATTGTTGGGCGATCCCATGGTCCGGAGGCTGGTGGTCCGCCTCGGGGAGGAGGCGGACCGCACCCGGCGCGGACGCCTGGTCGAGGTGGTCCGCAGCGTGGGCTCCATCTCGGTGCCCGCCCTCAAGGACGCCCTGACCTCACCGGCCTGGTTCCTGGTGCGGAATGCCCTGACGCTGCTGTCCGACATCGGCGACGCCGGCTGCATCCCGGCCATCCTGCCCCTCCTGGGCCACCCGGAGCCCCGGGTGCGCCGCACGGCCGTGCGCGCCCTCTGGAAGCTGGGCGGCCCCGTGGCAGAACCGCACCTCCTGGCGCACATGAAGGAGACGGACGCGGAGACCATGCAGGAGATCCTCTTCGCCCTCGGGCAGCTCCGCTCCGAGGGCAGCCTGCCCCAGGTCACCGCCCTGGCCCAGGATAAGCGGGTGCTGGAGCGGCTTCGCATCCAGGCCCTCGACACCCTCGGTCACATCGCCTCCCCCAAGGCCCTGCCCATCCTCCTGGAATGCATGCGGCGGAAGGGGCTCTTCAACGCCGGAGAGCCGCCCGCCATCCGGATGGCGGCGGCCAAGGCCCTGGCGGCCCTGGGCACGCCCGAAGCCAGTGCCGCCCTCCAGAAGGCCGCAGACTCCGCGCCGCCAGGCGAGGAGCGCGATACCTTCCGCCGCCTTCTGGATCGATCGGTGGCGCCGTGACCGAGGTCCAGGCCCACCCGGATCCCCGCCAGCTGCTGGAGGCCTTTGAAGCGTTCACGGCCGCCTCTGAACACCTCCAGGCCCGCTACGAGGCCCTCCAGTCCCAGCTGGGCCAGCTCCAGGGCGAGCTCCAGACCGTGATCGAAGCGGTCCCATTTGCCATCTGGGTCCTGGCCGAGGACGGCTCCCTGCGGTTCACCAACCGGCCCCAGGGGCTCGAGGGCCGCTTCCAGGAGGGTCCGGCCCCCTGGGAAGGCGGCAGCCCCGGCGGCCAGCGCCGCTTCCAGACCGCCGAGGGCCGGGAGCTCATCTTCGAGGAGGAGCGGCGCTCCGCCCCCCACGGCGGCACCATCGTCACCCTCCGGGATGTCACGGAGGCCGTGCTGCGGGCCCAGCAGGCCACCCGGGAGGACCGCCTGGCCGCCATGGGCCGCATGGCCGCGGAGCTGGCCCACGAGATCCGGAACCCCCTGGGCAGCCTGGCCCTCTTTTCCGGCATGCTCGTGGAGGACCTCGCGGAGCAGGCGGGGCCCCTGGAACTCGCCCGCAAGATGCAGGAGGGGGTGGGCCGGCTGAACGGCCTGGTGGGCAACACCCTGGCCTTCAGCCGGGACCTCCATCCCAAGACCGATGCCATCCCCCTGCGGAAATTCTGGGAAGACGTGCTCATGGGAACCACCCTGGCCGAGGCCGTCCCATGGAAGAACCAGATCCCCGCCAAGGCGACCTGGCGCGGCGACCCCGATCTGCTGCGCCAGGTCGCCCAGAACCTCCTGCAAAACGCCCTCCGCGCCCTGGAGGATGCGGACAGGCCCCGCCTCGTCCTGGCGGCCGTCGAAGAGCGGCTCGATGAGCAGCCCTGCTGGCACGTCACCCTGGCCGACAACGGCTGCGGCATCCCGGCCGAGGCGCTGTCGAAGGTGTTCGATCCCTTCTTCAGCACCTTCGGAGGGGGGACGGGCCTGGGGCTGGCCGTCTGCCACCGGATCATCGTGGCCCACGGCGGTCTCCTGTTCATCGAAAGCCAGCCGGGGCGCGGCACCACGGTCCATCTCAGGCTCGCGGCGGCAGCGGTCGCGTGACGCCGTCCGTGGACCGTGCGAAAATCGATGTCCGCGGAGCGCCCATGTCCTTTCTTCACCTTCACCCCGGCAAACAGGCGCCTGAGATCGTCAACGCCATCATCGAGATCCCCACCGGGTCCCGCATCAAGTACGAGATCGACCACCACACGGGCCTGGTGCATGTGGACCGCGTGCTGTTCTCGCCCTTCCACTACCCGGCCGAGTACGGCTTCATTCCAGGCACCCTGGCCGAGGACGGCGATCCCGCGGACATCCTCGTGCTCATCAACGGCTCGACCTATCCGGGCGTGGTGATCCGCGCCCGCCCCATCGGCCTGCTTCGGATGACGGACGAAAACGGACCCGATGCCAAGATCCTCGCCGTGGCCACGGACGATCCCACCTATGCCCACGTGACCTCCCGGAGCGACCTCCCCCCGCACTTCCTGCTCGAGGTGGAGCACTTCTTCCTCACCTACAAGGATCTGGAGCGGAAGACCGTCTCCAGCGATGGCTGGGGGGGCAAGGACGAAGCCCACGCCTTCGTGCGGGCCTCCATCGAGGCCTACATCAAGCAGCCGAAGAAGAAGAAATAGGGGGGATGGTGGCGCCGGAGGCAGCCCCCGGGCTCGTCTGCTTCGACTTGGACGGGACCCTCGTGGATCCCCTGGCCGGCGTCCAGCACTGCCTGGCGAAGACCTGCAAGGCATTCAGCCTGGCCATGCCGGACGAGGCCACCCTCCGCGGCTGGATCGGCTTCGGCATGCGCGAATCCCTGGCCACGCTGGCGGGCCTGGAGGATCCGGCCCGGCTCGAGGCGGCGCTCGACTTCTACTGGGAACGCTACCGCGAGGAGGGCGTCTTCGAGCACGAGCTGTATCCCGGCATCTTCCACCTGCTGCATCGGCTGAAGCGCCAGGGCCACCGCATCTACATCGTGTCCGCCAAGCCCGGCCTCTTCGCCCGCCGCATCGCCTACCAGTTCGACTTGAACCTCATCTTCGACGACATCTTCGGGAGCACCCTCAAGGGCCAGTGGCAGCCCAAGACCGAGGTGCTGGCAGGCCTGGCCAGGCAGGGCACCATCTGGCCCGGCGGCGTGTTCATCGGCGACCGGGGCGTGGACATGACCGCCGCCCGCGATCACGGCCTGGAGGCGGTGGGGGTGACCTGGGGCTACGGCAGCCGGGAGGAGCTCCGGACCGCCGGCGCCGAGCGCCTGTTCGATTCGGTGCCTGAACTCGATGACTGGCTCAGGCTCCGGTTCCCCCAGGCAGAACGGTTCGACGCCTTCAGCCGTTCGGAGTAGACCAGCGGGTGCCCGCGGGGACCTTGGGATGGAAGAAGTCGGGCGGCAGCGCGGCGGGAGCCCTCGGGTCCAGCAGCTCCAGCTTCTGCCTCGCCCCGGTGGGGTCCGTCCACTCCAGGGTATGCAGCAGGCCCTTGCGGCCGGTGGCCTTCAGGTCCGGCAGCCCGGCCTCCCTGGGCGTGAGCCGCACCGTCTCCCCCCCGAAGACATCGATCCGGTAGAGGCGATCGACGCGGGCCGGATCGAGCAGGAGGCTCAGCAGGGGGAAATCGCGAACGGCCCGGGCCAGGTCCATCCGCTGGGCCGTGCGGGTATCCGGGTCGTACTGCACCAGCTGCCGCCCGTCGCAGGTGATGGTCAGCCCGCCGTCGTAGGACACCTTCAGGTGCCCGCCCCGGGCCAGGGCCAGACGGCCCTGCCGGGACAGCTTCCCGAACACTGCGCTGTCGCTCTCCTGGCGGAAGCGGCTTTCCATGGCGGGCATCCGGGTGAAGGCCGTCCACCATCCGGGCATGGCGGCGAAGGCAGGCATGGTGGCGACCCAAAACAGGAGGGGGAAACGCACCTCAGCTCCGCTTCAATTCGACGTTGAGCTTGGACGTGCTGCCCTTCCCGGGCAGGGAATGGTGGACCATCCCCTCAGCAAGGACCTGGCCCTGGTGCCGCAGCTGGACCACCACCTCGACCTCGTGGGCCTCCAGCTCCGGGGGCACCTCCAGGCGCAGCACGGCCGGCTGCCCTGAACGCCCGGCCTGGGTCAATTCCCCCAGCAGCGAGTTGATGGCATCGCGGTGGTCGATGGCCTTGGGCTTGGGCAGGGGCCGCCGGGTCTCCATCTTCAGCGAGGCCAGGGCCGCCAGAGGATCCACCCGCGGGGCCCGCTTCGAGGGAGGGGGCAGCGGCTCGACCGCCGAAGCCGGGGGCACCGGGTCCGGGCTCGAGGCTGGCACAGGCTCCGGTGCAGCCGGGGTGGGCCCGCCTTCCGGTTCGGCCCCGGAGGCTGGGACCGCCTCGGGTGCGGCTTCGGGGGGTTCCACCTCAAAGGCCCGGTCGAACCCGGTCATCACCGGACCCAGCGGGTCCTCCGGTTCCGGGGGCAGAGGTCCGCTCTCCAGCACCAGGGCGAAATCCTCCTCCGCGGCTTCCGGGGGCTCGGGGAGCACCGGGGCCTCGATGAAGAGCCCGGCATCATCGTCGTCGTCGGCGAGGGGCGTGACCTCCACGGCCAAGCCCGGGGCGGTGGTGCCCTCCATGTCCAGGAGGTCCGTGACCGAGGGGAGGTCGGACAGGGTGAGGGCTTCGGCTTCCGGGGCGGAAGGCTCTGGCGGAGGAGGCTCTGGCGGAGGAGGCTCCGGCGCCGGGGGCTCCGGCACTGGGGCCGCCCCCCCGTGGCCTTCGCCCAGCACGTGGGTCTTGATGTGGGAGAGGGCCAGCTTGGTGATGCCCCGCAGGGTCTCGAACACGCCCGTCCCATCCGAGGCGATGGACTGGAAGCTGGGGGTCCCCTTCGGATTGAAGGCGGCCTCCAGGGCGTCGACGGGGACCACATTGCGGAGATCCCGCTTGTTCCACTGGAAGACCATGGGGATGTCATCCAGGTTCAGCCCCAGCTCGCGGAGGTTCTCCTCGAGGTTCTGATAGCTCTCCTTGCAGGCGTCCAGCATGGGCGTCTGGCTGTCCACCACGAAGACGATGCCATCCACGCCTTTCAGCACGAGCTTGCGGGTGCTGTTGTAGAACACCTGGCCCGGTACGGTGTAGAGCTGGAGCTTGGTCTTGAAGCCGCTGACCATGCCAACATCCATGGGCAGGAGATCGAAGAAGAGGGTGCGGTCCGTCTCGGTGTTGAGGCTCACCATCTCGCCCCGGGCCTTCTGGCTCGTCTTGCCGTAGATGGTGTTGAGATTGCTGGTCTTCCCGCACAGGCCAGGCCCGTAGTAGACGATTTTCACCGTCATCTGCCGTGTGGCGTGGTTGAAGAACACCATTCCTTAACCCCGTGTCAATTCACGAAGTCTAGCCCGGAAACTGCCCAAGCCTCAATGCAAATGCCGATGTTTCCTAGGAAATCCCCTTCAGGAGGGCGAGCACCTGCTGGGTGTGATCCTTCGGGACGACGTCGGTGATGACCTTCCGGATGATGCCCTGGCGGTCGATGAGGAAGGTGACGCGGCTGGCATAGCCCAGGACCGGGATCTTCTTCACTCCGTAGGCCTCGATGATGCGGTGGTCCGGATCCGCGAGGATGCTGAAGGGCAGGTGGTACTTCTCCGCGAAGGCCCGGTGGCTCTGGCCGGTGTCCGCGCTCACGCCGAGGATCACCGCACCGGCGGCCTGGATGGCCGCGAAGCCGTCCCGCAGGCTGCAGGCCTCGGCCGTGCAGCCCGGCGTGTCGTCCTTGGGATAGAAATAGAGCACCACCGCCGCCTTGCCTTGGAAATCCGCCAGGCGCACCAGGGCGCCGTGCTGGTCCTGCGCCTCGATTGCCGGGGCCTTGGTGCCTTCGGCCACTTCCGCCGCCGCAGCCAGCCCGAGCATTGCCATGATTCCCATCCCGATCTTCCATTTCCGATCCATGTGAGCCTCCGGGAGGGGGATTGTGGCACCATCCAGGGGTCCCCAGGAGGCGAAAACGTGGACAAGCCGACTCGCATCGCCCTCCTTCCCGGGGACGGGGTCGGCGGCGAGGTCATGGCCGAAGCCCTGCCCTGCCTGGAGTGGGCGAGAGCCCGGGGCCGGAACCTCCAGACCCTCAGCCTCCCCTACGGGGCCAGCCACTATCTGGCCACGGGGGAGACCCTTCCCGAGGCCGCCTATGTCGAGCTCCGGGACGGATGCGACGCCATCCTCTTCGGCGCCGTGGGCGACCCTCGCATCCCCGATGGCCGTCACGCGGAGGAGATCCTCCTGCGGCTCCGGCAGGGCCTGGAACTGACCGTGAATTTCAGGCCCTGCCGCGCCCCGGGGCCCGGTCCCGCTCTCGACATCGAGGTGTTTCGCGAGAACACCGAGGGCCCCTATTGCCTGCAGGGCTCCACGGAACCCGGGAGGGCCGT
>JARLGO010000088.1 GCA_031292655.1 Geothrix sp. | reverse complement strand
TTCGCTGAGGGACAAGTTGCCGAGATTCTTCCGCTCAAAGACCTGCTGCTTTTCCAGCTTCCCGGCCTCGAAGAGCTCGGGCTGGTCGATGGTCCTGGGCTCGGGTTTGGATTCGACGGGCTGCGATGGCGAGGGTCGGCCGGGCTCGGGCCTGGTCTCGGGTTTGGTCTCGGCCTTGGTCCCTGTCTGGGAAGGCGGGGGCGGGACCAGGGCGGGAGCCGAGTCTGGTCCGTTCCCCTTGCCGGACGGCACCCACCCCGGGGTGGACCGTTGGGGGGTGGCCGGGGACTTCGTTTCGGGGCTCTCCAGGGCCTGTTCCCCCTTGGCAGGAGCCGGTGCCCCGGGCGCCTCGGGGAGACGTCCCTTCAGTATCCACCAGGAGGCCCCACCGAGGCCGGCCAGGACCAGGGCGGCGAGGCCGATCCAGGGGCCCTTCCCCTTCCCGCCGGAGGCCGGTGCCGGACGCGGAGCTCCCGTCCCGGAAGACGCGCCGGGAAGCTGCAGCGTGGCCTCTACCGGGGTGGGGCGGGCCGCGGCGGTGGGAGGGGCCTGGGGGGCGCCCCGGAGGGCCGTGGTGGCCTCTTCGAGCTGCCCCGTCCAGGTGGGATCCTTGGCGGCCCGCAGCGCCTTCGCCAGGTCCTCGGCGGTCTGGAAGCGTTCGTCGGGGTTCTTGCACAGGGACCGGTCCAGCACCGTCCGGATGCCAGGGCTGATGCCCTTCAGCCGCTCGGTCTCGATGGGATCCGGGGCCTCGTTCACGATCTTGTAGAGCACCGTGGGCGTGGTGTCCCCCGCAAAGGGTTTCCGGCCGCTGAGGCACTCGTAGAGCATCACCCCCACGGCGAAGAGGTCGCTGCGGGAATCGGGCTTGCCGGTGCGGATGTACTCCGGCGCCATGTAGCTCACCGTGCCCATGACCATGCCCGTGGCCGTCATGTCGGAGTTGCTGATCTTGGCCACGCCGAAGTCCATGACCTTGGCGTGGAGGCGCCGGCCGTCCCGCTGGACGCGGACGTTCGAGGGCTTGATGTCCCGGTGGACGATCTGCTGCCGGTGCGCGAACCCCAGGCCATCGCAAACCTGGGCCAGGACCTCCAGGACTTCGGAGCGGGTGAGGGATTGCTCCTCGAGCAGCTCTTCGAGGTCGTGCCCCTTCACGAACTCCATGGCGATGTAGAGGACCCCCTGGTCCTCGCCGAATTCATAGATGGTCACCAGGTTCGGATGGTTCAGCACGCCGGCGGCCCGGGCCTCCCGGGCGAACCGCTCCTTGGCCTCGCCGCCCTGGGCTGCGGCGGGGAGGATGGTCTTGATGGCCACCTCGCGGCCGATCGAAGGATCCACGCCCAGATAGACTTCACCCATGGCGCCGTTGCCGAGGACGCGCCTGATTTCGAATTTTCCGAGCTTCTCGAACATGGGACCCTTCCGGGTTCGCGGGGACGGGAGAACAGGATAGGCCCTGGGGAGATCCGGGCCAAGGGAGCGGGGATCCTGCAGCATTTACCGGGTTCTTTCGGGGCTGGCATCCTGGCTCGGAACATGCAAACTAGGAATCACCCCTGGAGCCTGAGTGCCTGAAACCCCCGTCCGCCATTTCCTGCCGGCCCTGATGGGGTCCCTCCACCAGCAGAAGGCTGAGGGTGAGCTCGTGCTGGAACAAAACGATGGGACGCGGCGGCTCTACTGGGCTCAGGGCGACCTGAAGTACCTGCGCAGCGATTCCATCGGCGAGCAGTTCGGGAACTTCCTCATCCGGCGCGGCGTGCTGGACATGGCGGCGCTGAAGGAGCTGCTTTCCGACGGCGAGGGGGCGCGCATGGGCGATCGCGTGGTCCAGTGGGGACTGATGACCCACCAGGAACGCGA
>JARLGO010000445.1 GCA_031292655.1 Geothrix sp. | reverse complement strand
TTGCTAGTGTGGATGGGCGGTGGGGTCCGATGGGGCCTGAGCTCGGAGGTGGGATGGGGGAAACGCGGATCGTCTTCCAGGGGGACCGCCTGTGGCTGCCTTCCGGGCCCGTTCCGGAGGTGGAGGCTGAGCTCAGCTTGCGCCTGCCCGAAGGCCCGCTCGTATTGCAGGTGCACCCGGACCATCCGCTCCCTGCGGGCGTGGAGGCCCTGGGCCTCCGCGACGCCCATGCCCGGATGAGCGAGGGGGACTGGCAGCGGGCAGGGCGGGCCTACCAGTGGCTGGAGTGGACGGCGGGGCACCGCTTCTGCGGCGGCTGCGCCGCGGCCCTGGAGCCCGGCGAGGGCCACGGCCGCCGCTGTCCCGCCTGCGGGCGGAGCGTCTTCCCCGTCCACTCGACGGCCATCATCGTCCTCATCCAGCGCGGCGGGGGGCGGGCCAGGGAATGGGCCCTGGCGCGGTCGCCCCACTTCAAGCCCGGCGTCTACAGCTCCGTGGCGGGCTTCACGGAGCCCGGCGAATCCCTGGAGGCGGCCGTCCACCGGGAGGTGGCCGAGGAGCTGGGCCTCCGCATCCATCGCCTGCGCTACTTCGGCAGCCAGCCCTGGCCCTTCCCCAACGGCCTCATGGTGGGCTTCCGGGCCGAGTACCTGTCCGGCGAGCTGCGGCCCGATCCCGTCGAGCTGGAGGACGCCCGCTGGTTCACGGAAGGCGACCTGCCCCTGCTGCCCAGCCCCATGAGCATCGCCCGGAAGATGATCGACGCGGCCCTGGCGGAACGGAATGACGGTTGAAGCCCCTCGGCTTGAAATGAAACCACGCGCGGGGGCACCTTAGATCTGGAGGACACCACCATGACCTTGAGCAGACGCAAGCTCGGCCGTCAGGGACTGGAGGTCTCGGCCCTCGGCCTGGGCTGCATGGGCATGAGCCAGTCCTATGGCCCGGCCGACGAAGGCGAGTCCATCGCCACCCTCCATCGCGCCATCGAGCTGGGCTGCACCTTCCTCGACACGGCCGAGGTCTATGGCCCCCACGCCAACGAGGAGCTGCTGGGCCGGGCCCTCAAAGGCCGGCGCGACTCGGTGGTGCTCGCCACCAAGTTCGGCTTTCGCATCGTGGATGGCAAGCAGATGGGGACGGACCGGGACAGCCGGCCCGGGCACATCCGCGAGGCGGTGGAGGGCTCCCTGCGCCGGCTGGGCACCGACCACATCGACCTGCTCTACCAGCACCGCGTCGATCCGGCCGTGCCCATCGAGGAGGTGGCGGGCGCCGTGGGCGACCTGGTGCAGCAGGGCAAGGTGCGGTTCTTCGGCCTGTCCGAGGCGGGCGTCGCCAACCTCCGCCGGGCCCATGCGGTCCATCCGGTCTCCGCCCTGCAAAGCGAATATTCGCTGTGGGAGCGGAACCTGGAGGGGGACGTGCTCCCGGTACTGCGCGAGCTGGGCATCGGCCTGGTGGCCTTTTCGCCCCTGGGCCGGGGTTTCCTCACCGGCGCGGTCCAGCGCGCGGAAGCCTATCCGGAAGGGGATTTCCGGCGGGGCGATCCCCGCTACCAGGGCGAGAACTACGACGCCAATGTCCGGGCGGCCCAGACGGTGCGCGACCTGGCCGCGGCCCTGGGCGCGAAGCCCGGGCAGGTGGCCCTGGCCTGGCTGCTGCACAAGGGCGACGACCTCGTGCCCATCCCCGGCACCAAGCGCCGGACCTACCTGGAAGAGAACCTGGCCGCCGCGAGCATCAGGCTGGACGCCGCCCAGATGCGGCTGCTGGACGAGGCCCTGGCGCCGGGCAAAGTCGCGGGACCCCGCTACGGCGAGCGGAACATGGCCACCATCGATCGCTGAGCCACCTTCCTCCGGTGCCCAGGACAGAGAGGCTTTCCCGTTCGGGGGCGGAAACGCCACCGTTCACCGGAATCTCACGGGCGGGGTCCGGGCAGGACCGATGAGGGGGGAGATCAACCACTCTTCTTGGTCGCGTGACCTTCCGGCTGAGCAACAGGAGGCGCCTCATGGATCTGTATGCGGAGCTGCGGAAAGGCACCGGCTACCATCCCGAAGAGGGCCGGAATGTCGTCGTCTCCAGCCACCTGGACCAGGGCCAGAAGGTGGCCGCTCCTCCGCCGTGCCCCGAGCTGAAAGGAATCAGCCAAGCCCCGGAGGGCAGTCCCAAGGAGGCCGGCCCGCGCCCGAACCACCCGGGCCGCCCCGCCTTGGACGCCATCTACGATCCGGACCAGGCCGCGCCCTATCCCGGTCTCTACCGCTGTCTGGGCTGCGGGGAGGTCATCGCCGTGGCCCGAGGGCGCCAGCTCCCG
>JARLGO010000087.1 GCA_031292655.1 Geothrix sp. | reverse complement strand
GGGGGCAGCCACCGCAGGGCCGGAGCGGGCTGGATCTGGCCCAGGAGGGCCTGCGTCACGGCCTCCGGCGGCCTGGCGGGAAAGCGGAGCAGGGCCGCCGGCGGATGGTCCAGGGTCTCCGGCCAGGCCGGGGGCTGCAGGGCGCGGGCCTCCAGGGGGACCGCGTCCCGCGGGTCTGCGGCGAGCCCGGGGGTGAAGGCGCCCGGGGCCGGAGGCAGGGGGAGGCTGGCCCGCCAGGGATGGCCTTCGCGAAGGGCCTGCCGGCCCAGCTGGGCGGCCACCTGGACCTCCCCGCAGACCCCCAGGTGGATGGGGGTGCGGAGGCGTTCCTGCAGCAGGGCCCGGAGGGCGCGCAGCTGGCCGAGGGCCGCGGGCCAGGTGCCGCCGGCGCGCTGGAATTCGACACCGCCCACGAGGGACAGCCGCCACGCCACGGCCCGGCGGGAGAAGGGCACATCCCCCCAGGCTCCCGAGGAGAGCCGCTGGGCCAGGCCCCGTTCGGCCTGGCCCTGGGCCTCCGACATCGCCGCCACCAGGGCCTCGCCGGAGGCCAGGCTCGACAGGGCGCCGAGACACAGGGTCGCATCGCCCCAAAGCCAGCCGGGAGGGGCCTCGTCCCCGGGGGCCGCCACGCCCAGGTCGGGCAGGCGCCAGGTCGCATCAGGCCGGGGCACCCAGCCGATGACGCCCTGGCGCCAGTGGTCCCCCACGGGGCCCTCGGGCCGCTCCTGGGTGTGCACCCAGCCCCGGAAGGCCCCTCCGGGCAGCTGCGAGGCGGAGTCGGGTCCGAGGTGGAGGCTCAGGCGGGGGATGGCGGTGATGGCCTCCCACCAGCCCAGGCGGGATTCGGCGGGGAGGGCCTGCATCCAGGCGGGCGGGTGGTCCCAGATCAGGCCAAAGCCCCCCGGGAGCAGGGAGACCAGGTTCATGAGCCGGGCCAGGGCCCGTCCGGGCGCCGCATGGACCGAGGCCAGGCCCTCTTCCAGGAAACGGGAGCCGGCCCAACCGGCCCAGGGCCCGTCCGGGGCCGTCCTCAGGAGGAAACCGCGCCCTTCGATCCCGGTCACGGGGTCTCCTGGAGGGCCGGGAGGGGGGCGAACATGGCCCGTCCGGCCCCCCCGGGCGTGAAGGCGAGGTCCCAGCGGTTCCTCAGCCTGCGGGCGGCTTCCGCCGCCGCCGGAAGCTCGTCCCGGCCCTGCAGGCGCAACCCCAGCCAGGTGGCCGACAGCAGGCAGCCCGTGCCCCGGCGCTCGCCGGGGAGCCGGGGGGCCGGCTCCAGGGGCCGGCTGCCTTCCCGGGTGATCCAGAGGTCCTGCACCTGATCCCCGGCGGCATGGCCCCCCTTCAGCCAGACGGCCGCGGCGCCGGCCTCCAGCCAGGGGGTGGCGAGGGCCTCGACCGGGGCGCTGCGGATGGCCTCGGGGGGCAGGCCCGCGAAGGCGGCGGCCTCGCCCCGGTTGGGACTGACCACCCAGCCCCCCATGGGCAGCAGGTCCGCCGCCATCCGGCGGAGGTCCCCGCCGTCATGCAGGCCCACACCCGCGCTGGGCGCCAGGATGGGATCCCATATGCGGAAGGGGGGGGCCAGGTGCCGCAGCGTGGCGCAAAGGCGGCGGAAATCCGCCGCGCCCAGGGCGCAGAGGCCGAGCTTCAGCCCCCACCGGCCCATCAGGTGCAGGGCGAGGGCTTCGACGCGCTGGACAGGGTCCATGGCGGGCCCTTCGATGCGCAGGCAGGCCACCCCGTTTTGAAGGGTCTCGGCCAGGCTCACGGCCATGGGCTGGCAGCCCAATTCAGCCAGGGTGAGGGCGTCCCGGAGGAGGCCAGCCCCCCCGGACGGATCCATCCCGCCCAGACAAAGGGCGAGCGGCGGGGCGCTGGGGCGGGGGACATCCATGGGAACGTCCAGGATGCCATAAGTTCCGAGCTACACCCTGCGGTCGGAATCCACGATCTCGGTGACCCGCAGGCCCAGGCTGTCTTCCAGCACGGTCACCTCGCCCCGGAGGAGCACCCGGTCCTTGCACAGCACGTCCATGGGCTCTCCGGCGCTCTTCTTGAGCTCCACCAGGGATCCGGACTCCAGGTCCAGCAGCTCGCGGATGGTCAGGCGCGTCTGGCCCAGCTGGATCTCCAGCTTGAGGGGCGTGTCGATGAAGGGCATGACCTCGGCCACCACCTGCTCGAAGCTGAGCACACGGTCGCCCTCGATTCGGTCCGCCCGCTTGATGGCCATATCCCTCCCCCGGTCCTGTCAAAGCATGGACTCAGGCCCTCCCCACCGCAACGGCCATGCCAGGCCATTCACTGCTGGATGGCCCAGTCCACGATGAGCACGCTCTTGATGGGCCGCTTGGGCTTCTTGTGCTTCGGATCCTCCTTCTCGTCGGGCTTGGGAGGATGGGGCTTGAACTGCTCGTTCAGCTTGTCCTTCATCTCCTTGCGCAGGGCCTCGCGGGATTCGGCGTCGGAGGCCTCCTCCACGCTCTTGCCCGACAGGGTCTCCAGCACGATGGATTGGATGAGGCTCTTCTCCGGGGAGGGCTTGTCGCTGGAGACGAGCTTGCCCAGCTCCTGGTCGCAAAAGAGGATGTTCAGCTCGCAGCGGAGGAAGGCGTTCCGCCGCGGTCCCATGAGGTTCACGGTGCGGGTCATCACCATGACGGGGGCGCCCGCGGGGCCGCCGTGCTCCCCCCCCTCCTGCTTCTCGCCGGTATCGCCGCAGTCCTCGGAGTCGTCCCCCTCCTGGGCCGAGGCCTCGGCGCCAGCCCCGGCCTGGGCCGCCTGGGCCTTGGCTAGCTCGGCCGCGGCCTTGGCGGCAGCCCTCCGCTTCAGGATCAGCCTGGCCCCGAACCCGCCCCCACCGAGGACCACCAGGGCGGCCACGATGATGATGATGAGTTTCAGGGGGCTTTTCTTGGGGGGAGCCGTTTCCTCAGCCATGGGGTCCTCGTCAGATGCCTCTTCATCGGGCGGCGTGCCGGGGAGCCTGAGTTGCGTACCACTGGTGCTCCTCTGGGATCATCCCCAATGTTTCATGGGTTTTCCAGGAACTCACGTGTGGAGATCCGCTGGCAGCGCGCCTTTCCGTATTCAAGCTCAATCCAGAGATTAATCGATGAATAACGGGCGTTGACAGGAAACGGGACCTGTCGAAACAGGCCCCGTCGATCCTGGGTTCCGGCGGTCGCCGGATGGCCGGATGCTACTTGCGCTTCTTGCCGCCCTTGCCGTTGACTTCGTCAGCCAGCTTCTTGCCGGGCTTGAACTTGGCGACCTTCTTGGCAGCGATCTTGATGGGCTTGTTGTCGCGGGGGTTGCGGCCGGTGCGGGCGCCGCGGTTGGCGACGGAGAAGGTGCCGAAGCCGACGAGGGTCACCTTGTCGCCCGCGCGCAGGGCGGAGGCGATGCCGCCGAGCACCTGATCCAGGGCAGCAGCGGCCTGGGCCTTGGTGATGCCGGCCTTGTCGGCGACGGCGCTGACCAGTTCAGCCTTGTTCATGAGAACCTCCGAAATTGGGGAACTGTATCCCCTGGTTGAGAGAAACAAAATCATCCCCGATGGGAGATGACCGTCTTTGCTGGTTTTTCAATCATCAAAGGCCCCAAGAGGCCGATGAATCCTGTATTTTCTAAACTGCCAAGAAGCTACGCCGCAGACGCAGTGTGGTCAAGGCTTTTCTTTCATGAAAAACCGAAGATCAGCGTCATTGGGGCTTCCATGAGGGCATGGAACAATGGAAAGGGCGTAAATGCTCGAATGTAAGTCTCATGGATCTCGCAGATCACCGTAGAACGGGCGATCCGGAGTGTCCCGGGCCACTCAACGCGGTCCAGGCCTATCATGGGGCATGACCCATCCCTACTTTCTCAAGGTGGCCTACGCGGGAGGCGGCTTCCATGGCTGGCAGATCCAGTCGGCGCTGCGGAGCGGGCAGGGGGACCTGTGGAAGGCTCTCCAGGCCTTCGATCCCGGGGCCCCGCTGCCCCAAGGCACCGGGCGGACGGACGCCGGCGTGCACGCGCGGGCCCAGGGGGTGCTCATCCACGCGGCCCGGTCCTGGGAGCCCCATCGCCTGCTCATGGCCCTGAACGCCCATCTCCGGGGGGACATCCGGGTCCTGGCGGTCCAGCCGGCGCCGGCGGGCTTCTTCCCCCGCCAGCACGCCGTGGCCAAGCGCTATGTCTACCGCCTCGGCCTGGGCCCCGCGGCCGACCCCCTGCAGGCGGCCTTCCGCTGGCAGGTCCATCAGGCGGCCCCCCTCGATTTGGACCGCATGGCGGCGGCGGCGACCTCCCTGCTCGGCACCCACGACTTCAGCAGCTTCCGGAGTTCGGAATGCGGCGCGGCGACGCCCGTGCGCACCATCCACGCCATCCGGATCGCCCCGGTGGAAGGGGGCGCCGAACTGATCTTCGAAGGCACCAGCTTCCTCATGCACCAGGTGCGCATCATGGCCGGCACCCTGGTGGAGATCGGCCGGGGGCGCCGCCCCGCGGATTCCCTCGACGGGGTGCTCCGCTCGAGGGACCGGAGGTGCGCGGGTCGGACCGCCCCCCCCGAAGGGCTCTGCCTCGAGAACGTCTGGTACGAGGCCCGGTGGGGCGTGGGCGAGCCCAGCCCCTGGGGCGAGCGGGAGGAGCGGGATCAGTCCAGGTAGAACCCGACGCCCTGCCAGACCTTGAAGCGGGTCTTGCCGTCCTTGGAGGTGGCCGGATCGAAGACGAGGTGCTTGGCGGCCTCCACACAGGCCTCGCCGGCCGCCTTGGCATCGGCGGAATCCCCCGGGAGGCCCTGGAGCAGGCGGGCGGACAGGACGTCCCCCTTTTCGCTGACCAGCACCTGGACCACCACCACGCCCTTGGGCCGGGCCTTGAAGAGGCCCGAGGCGCTGAGGTGGGGGGTCGCCCGGGTGAGGTTGATGGGCCGGGCGGGCTGGATCTCCTCGCTCAGCTGCACCAGGTCGCCCTCGCCCGGAACGGCGTTGGCCTTGAACAGGAGGGAGGCGTTCTGGGCCCGGAGCCGCTCGGCCTCGACCTTGGCCTCCTCCGCCTCCTGCTTGGCCTCCTGGAGCTCGTTCAAGATGGCATCGCTGCCCCCCTGGTTCTCCTTGAGGGCCGCCCGGAGCTGATCGACCTCCTTGCGGGCCGCGTCGGCTTCGGCGCGGGCCAGGTCCCGGGCCTGCTTGGCCCCAGCGGCCTCCTGCTGGAGGTCCTCGGTGGCCGCCAGCCGCTGCTTCAGGTCGTCCCTCTCCTCGGTGAGGCGCTTCACCTGGACCTGGAGCTGGGCCACGGTGGGTTTTTTCGCCGCCGCGAGGGGCAGGGCGATCAGCAGCAGGGAGAGGGCGATGCGCATGAGTCCTCCAAAGTCGGAGAGGCAATCAGCGCTGGGCTCCCAGCTGGTCGCCTCCCTGGGCGGGTTTGGTGGCCTTGAGAATCCCACGCTTCAGCAGCTTGGAAAAGATGCGGAGGCACTCGTTGGGTTCGAAGGGCGCGATGGAGAGGATGTCCCGGATGGACCACAGGCCGTTCACGCGGCTGGCCAGGAAGGCCTCGTTGGGGCCCAGGTTCGTGGTCATCAGCTCGTCCAGGCTCACGTTGAGCTCGGGGACCAGGTCCTGGTCCAGCCGCTTCTCCTCGAGGAGATCCTGGACCACGGCCATCATCTTGTTCGCGTCCAGGTGCCGGGGCTGGTCCTTGAGGATGCGCCTCAGCTCCTCCTGGGCCTCCTGGAGCTTCTGCTTCTCCACCAGGGTGCGGGCCCGCTGGAGCTGGAGGCTCGGGTTCTCGCCCAGGTTGCCGCCGGGGTTCATGATGCGGACGAGGCCCTTCTCGTGGAGGTCGAAGAGCAGCTTGTTGATCTTGTATTCGGGCATGCGCATGTCCAGCACCATCTGGTCCACGCGCTTGATGCCGTCGAGGCGGGTGAGGATGTCGGCGTCCTCCGGGGCGAGGGGCAGGCGCTCGGCGATGGCCTCCGAGATGGGCGCCAGCACCGCGTCCCCGCCCTTGATGACCCGGCGGATGCGCTTCCAGTCGTCCATGCGCCGGGCGCCCTCGAGGACGATGCCGGTCACGTCCAGGCTGAGCAGCATGGACTTCTGGTGGGAGGCGGCCCCGTCGTGGAATTCAAAGCTCCCGACGTTCCACAGGAAGGTGTCGTAGATGCTCTCCTCGACCTTCAGCTGCACGATGCGCCGGATCTCCGCCTCGGTGACCAGCTGGCGGTTGATGAGGATCCGCCCCAGCAGCTGCTGCTCGTCCTCCTGCGTGGCCAGGGCGTCCCGCAGCTGGTCCTCGGTGATGCGGTTGAAGGCGAGCAGGTACTGACCCAGGTACTCCCGGGGATCGGAGGACCAGATGCTGGTGATGCGGCCCTCGTGGAAGGCGACCCGCTTCGTGTGCAGGGGGCCCTTGAGCTCCAGGACGCCGGTCTTCTTGCCCACGGCGAGCCACTGGAAGATGTCCTCCAGGCCCATGGTCGACAAGTCACCATTCAGCGCCACCGGCCACCCCCCGCCTGGACAAGCCTACCGCCATCCTTGTCATAAATTTTGGACTCAAGAAAAAATACCATGCCCATCCAGACCTCAAACCACCGTATCGGCACCCCCCGGGGTTCCTGTAGTGGCCTACAGCCGGGTCAGGACCTCGCGGATGGCACGGTTCAACAGGCCCGGATGGTGCCGGGCCATGGGCGCCTCGGGATCCAGGAGGGGGAACCGGTAGACCGGGATGTCCAGGATCCGGTCGGCCTCGGTGAGAAGCGGCTCACCGCCCTCCACCCGGTACCTCGCGAGCATGTCTCCGCTCAGGGGGGCCGCATTGGCGATGATGGCGGAAATCCGCGTCCGGCCGAAGGCCGCGATGGCCGCCACGTGGTTCTCCAGGTCCAGCCCGGCGGTTTCGCCCGGCTCGGTCATGAGGTTCGCCACGTAGACCACCGGCGAGCGCGAGGATTCCAGGGCCTCCTGCAACTCCTCGAGCAGGAGGTTCGAGATGGTGGAGGTGTAGAGGCTGCCGGGGGAAAGGATCACCAGGTCGGACCTCAGCAGGGCCAGCACGGCTTCCGGCAGGGCCTCCGCGTCCCGGGGCTCCAGCCAGAGCCGGGTGAGGGGAGGCCGGCAGGAGCCCACGGCCGTTTCCCCGATGTAGCGTCTTCCATCCTGGTCCTCGGCGCAGATGGTGACCGGCACCACGGTGGAGGGGAAGAGGCGCCCCAGGGTCACCAGCACGCCTGAAAGCTGGCGGATGGCCCGCACCCAGTCGCCGGTCAGGTCGGCGAGGGCCCAGAGCATGAGGTTCCCCAGGGAGTGTCCCGCCAGGCTGCCCTCGCCCCGGAACCGGTAGTTCAGCAGGTCGGAGAGGGCGGAGTCCTCCAGGGTGAGCGCCGCCAGGCAGTTGCGCAGGTCTCCGGGGGGGATGCCCCCCAGTTCATCGCGCAGGCGGCCGGAGGAGCCGCCATTGTCGGAGACGGTGACGATGCCCGTCAGCTTCCAGGGGTCCCGGCTGCGGCCCGCCTCGCGTTTGAGGGCCCGCAGGAGCGCGGCGAGGCCCGTGCCGCCGCCCAGGGCCACCACTCGCAGCGGCTGGTCAGGGTCGAGGGCCGGGAGGCCGTCCATGGCCGCCGGCTCAGTGGCCTTCGGTGAACGCGAACAGGGGGGATTTCCGGATGGCGTTGAAATCGGGCTCCATGTGCCACTGGAAGACGAAATCGGCATCCAGCTCCACGGCCTTCTTCAGGCTTTCCGCGGAGGCCTCGGTCTTCTCGGCCTGGGCGAAGGCGACGGCCCGGAGGTAGTGCAGCGAGCCCATGGCGGGGTGGCTCTTCAGGGCCTTCTCGCTGAGCTTGAGCGCCTCATCGGTATGGCGAAGGTTGAGGCAGGCCTGGATCTCCGTGATGGGGTCGGCCACGGCAGCCTTGGCCGGATTGAGCTTGGATTCGCACAGGGCGATGTAGACCTGGGCCCGGCGCTTCATGGCCCAGTCGCCAGTGGCCTGGGCCTCCACCGCCAGGGTCTCCAGGGCCTTGGAGGCCTCGGTGTGCTTGCCTGCTTCCACCAGCTTCAGGGCCTTGGTGAAGGTGGCGGCCAGGGGGGATTGCGAGGCCTGGGCAGGGGCCGGGGTGGACTTGGGGGCGGGCTTGGGTGCGGGTTCGGTCTTGGCCTTCGTCGCCATGCGGGATCCTCTGGATGCTTGAGAAACTATAGAGTGACAGGGTTTCTCCGGCAAATCCGGGTTCGCATCCCAGAGGGGCGGATTTCACATCTTGAACAGGGCCTTCTCCCGGTTGAGGATCCGGGTGGAGACCAGGGTCATGAGCCCCGCCAGCCCCACGGTCATGGTGAAGGCCACCAGGTATTCCATCCAGCTGAACTGCTGGCTGAAGAGCTTGCGGAGGGCTATGCAGACGTTCACCACGGGCACATAGGACAGGAAGGCCATCTTGTCCACGCCCGGCGCCATGGTGAAGACGCCGAGGAACACCACGAGGAAGATGCCCGGCGTGATGGCGCTGCCCGCTTCGATGGTGTTCCTGGCCTGGATGCCCATGAGCAGGATGAAGTTCGAGAAGAAGAGGCCCAGGGGCACCATGATCATGAAGGTGAGGCCCAGGGTCATGGGGTTGGCAATGGCCGCCATGGCCTGCATGGATCCACCCTCTCCGCTGCCCATGAACGCGACGGAGAGTCCCATGCTCAGCAGGTTCAGGAGGGCCGCGATGACCCCCATGCAGAAGATGTAGAGCAGCTTGCCCAGGATGATCTGGTTCCGCGGCAGCCGGGTGGCCATGAGGCTCAGGAGCGTGTGCCGCTCCTTCTCGCCCGCGGTGGCGTAGATGCCATGCTGCATGGAGCCGGTGTACATCATGATCATCAGCATGTAGGGCAGCAGCCTCCCCATGAACTTTCCGATCTCCAGGGCCGAATCCGCCGCGTTCTGGACCACCAGCCTCAGGGGTTCGGCCAGCTGGGAGGACGCGCCCAGGCTCTGGAGGCGACCCTGGACCCAGGTCTTCTCCTGGGTCGCCAGGGCATCCTTCAGGCGCTTCATGGCGACCTCCGAGGCCCGCTCGCTCTCGTCCATGGTGGCGGTCAGGCTGAAGGTCTCGTGCTTCAGGAGAGCCGCGGCAGCGTTGGGATCCACCTCGAGCGCCAGTTCCAGCTTCTGGTCCCGGACGGCCTGCTTCAGATCGCCCTCGGGTCTGGCCACCCGCACGAAATGACGGGCATCCGAGGCCAGCACCCCGTCCAGGGCGCCCGATGGATCTGAAACATAGACCCGGCTGGCCTTGTTCTGGTTCTGGGCCTCGTCCCGCTTCCCCATCTTGGCCATCATGCCGAAGATTGCGGGGTAGAGCAGAAAGGGCAGGACGAAGGCGAAGAACATCGTCTTGCGGTCCTTGGAGAGTTCCAGGAATTCCTTCTTGGCGATGAGCAGGGCGCCGCGCATCAGTTCCCCCCCTCGGATTCAGCCGCGAGCTGGAAGAAGACCTCGTCGAGGGTCTTCGCGTGCCGGGACCGCAGGAGCTCCCGGGGCGGGGCGTCCCCGTGCAGCTTGCCGTCGAAGATGATGCCCACCCGGTCACAGATCTCGTCGACCATGGGCATGACGTGGGTGGACACGATCACGGTCCGGCCCTCCTCCCGCATGATGCGCAGCAGGTCCAGCACGGTCTTGGCGGTGAGCACGTCGAGCCCCGTGGTGGGCTCGTCGAAGATCACCACCTTGGGATCGTGCAGCAGGGCCCGGGCGATGCTCACCTTCTGCTTCTGGCCCGAGGAGAACCCGTCCATCTTCACGTCGGCGAAGTCCGCCAGCTGGAGCTTCTCCAGCAAGTGCATGCCCCGGCGTTCGGCGGTGACGGAGTCCACGGCCTGGAACTCCCCGAAGATGCGCAGGAGTTCGCGGGGCGTGAAGCGGGTGTAGACCCCCATGTCCGTGCTGAGGTAGCCCAGACAGCCCCGCACGGCTTCGGGTTTCGCCCTGGTGTCGAAGCCGCACACGTCGATGCGGCCGGCATCCGGATCCATCAGGCCCGCGATCATGCGCAGTGTCGTCGACTTGCCGGCGCCGTTGGGGCCCAGCAGGCCGTAGATCTCGCCCGGCTTCACCGTGAGGGAGATGCCGCGCACGGCGTCGATGCGCTTCGTGGCGCGGGTCTTGCGATCCTTCACATGGAAGGATTTGTGGACCTCGCTGAGGTGGATCACCAAGACCTCCAGATGGGATGGGCCCAGTCTACGGACCTTCTGAAAAGTACATGGGGGCCGATCGGCGAACGGTGTGGAAAAACCGGCGAACGGGGCTCAGTGGTGACTGAGAACCCCGGTGGTTCCCAGGGCGAGCATCACCAGGCCCAGGCCCAGGCAGTAGACCGCGAAGCCGTTGAGCCGCGGCTTCCGGGTGAACCGGTCCAGCAGGCCGATGGCGAAGTAGCCCGAGATGGCGGCGACGGCGACGCCCACCACACAAAGCATCACGGGGGAGCTGGAGCCTGCCGGGAAGGCCATGTCCGCCGGCAGGGGCTGGTGCCGCATGAGGGGCTTGAGCAGGCCCCGCAGTTCGACCGCCGCCGCCGCCGCGATGGTGGGGATGCCCAGGAGGAAGCTGAAGCGGGTCGAGGTGGGGAGCTTCAGGCCCCGGAACACGCCCATGGCGATGGTGGATCCCGACCGCGAAAGGCCGAAGCCCCCCCCGATGCCCTGGATGGTGCCCACGGCCAGGGCGTCCATGGCCCGCAGGTCATGGAGGTCGCGCCCCGCCAGATCCTGGTCCTGCGAGGTCATCCGTGCCTGGCTCATGCGGTTGGCCAGCGCGAGGATCAGGGCCGTGCAGAGGAGGCCGACGCCGTACACCCAGAGGTGCTCCTTGGCCGCCTCCTTCACGCCGCGGGTGGCCATGCCGAAGATCCCCGTCGGGATCATGGCCACGAAGAGCCAGAGCGCCAGCCGGCGCCCCTCCACATCCCGTCCGACGCAGCCCATGAGGATCTGCACCAGTTCCCGGCGGAAATAGATGAACAGGGCCACCAGGGTGCCCACGTGCAGCAGCACGTCGAAGGCCAGGGGCATGGCCTGGCCATGGAACATCAGGTGCTCGGCCAGGGTGAGGTGGGCCGTGGAGGACACGGGCAGGAACTCCGTCAGGCCCTGGATGAGACCCAGGAGGATGGCGTGCAGCAGATGCATTTGGACTCCGGCGCAAAGGAACAGTGTGCCAGAGACCTCAGGGTTCCCGAGGCAGGGCCCGGAGGATGGCCCGGAACTGGCGGTGCTCGTTCCAGCCCCGGACCATGGCCAGGGAGGCCCAGCTGAGCACCGACAGCACGAACACCACATACCCGACGGGGATGAACACCGAGGCGCCGGGGATCTGGAGATGAGGGCCGGCCGGCGCCATGAACGAGAAGAGGAATAACGGCGTGAGCCAGAGCAGGCTGAGGCCGACCAGGACAAAGTAGGCACGGGCCTCCTCCACACCACGGATCGCCGAGGGCATGGGGACCAGGTAGAGCACCGGGAGCAGGAGAACCCAGAGCGGGAAATGGCCTTGGAGCGGCTGCTGGGACGCCGCATGAAGAAAGCCAGAGGCAAAGCCGAGCAGGCAAAGGGCCTGGAAGATCAAGAGACAGGTTGCGACCCCAAGGATCCAAAACCAGCGCCGCCGCTCATATCTCGGGTCCGGAGCCTCCTTCACGACGCCGAGGCTCCGGTAAAGCATCCGGCCGAGCAGGGATTTCAGGACGAGCCAGGCCAAGGGGACCAGCAGCAGGTACTCCAGGAGGCATCGACCCCAGAGCTGGATCTCGAAGAAGTCGAATCGGGTCGGAGCCAGGAAGAGGAGGATGGCCAGCCCACCGCCCAGCGCGGTGGCCAGGCCGCTCTTGCGGGTCTGGAACGCCGCGTAATCTCGGGTCATGGATTCCAGGGCCTTCAGATCGAGGGTGGTCATGGCTTGCCTTCCTTCGGGAGCAGGGCGCGCAGCTGGTGGTGGTAGAGCTGGAGGGCGGTCCGGCCCTCGTCCGTGATGCGGAAGCTGGTGACCGGGATGCGCCCCTGGAACACCTTCACGGTGGCGAGATAGCCCGCGGCCTCCAGCTTCTGGGTGTGGCTCGACAGGTTGCCTTTGCTCAGTCCGGTGACCCGCTGGAGGAAGAGGAAGGCCACCTCCTCCGCCGAGGCCAGCACGGTGAGGATGGCCAGCCGTGCGGGCTCGTGGACCATGCGGTCGAGGTCGAGGATGGTTTTTGAGATGTCTTCGTTTTTTCTCACAAAACAAGTTTGTATTGCAAACTTGTTTTGTCAACTCGCAACTTTGGTCCGTGGTTGAATCTCCCCATGCGACCCATCGACCTCCGCTCCGACACCGTCACCCAGCCCTCCCCCGAGATGCGGGCAGCCATGGCCGCCGCGGAAGTGGGCGACGACGTGCTGGACCGGGACCCCACCCTGGCCCGCCTGGAGGAACGCGTGGCGGATCTGCTGGGCCTGGAGGCGGCCCTGTGGGTGCCCTCGGGCTGCATGGGCAACCTCATCGCCCTGATGCTGCACCTGAAGCGGGGCGACCGGTTCCTGGCGCCGGCCCAGGCCCACGTGCTGGGCTCGGAGCTGGGCACGGGCGCCTGGCTGGCGGGCGGCATGCCCGAGGCCCTGCCCTGGGAGGGAGGCCCCGGCCGGCCCGCACCCGCGCAGGTGACCCGCGCCGCCGGAGCGCCGGGTCCCTACTACACGCTGCGGACGGCGCTGCTCTGCCTGGAGAACACGCACAATTTCGCCGGCGGCACGGTGACGCCCCAGGGGGAGCATCGCGCCCTGGTGGCCGCGGCAAAGGTCGCGAAGCTGGCCGTGCACCTGGATGGCGCGCGAATCTGGCACGCCGCCGCGGCCCTGGACCTCCCGCCGGCGGCCCTGGCCGAAGGGGTGGACACCGTGCAGGTCTGCCTCAGCAAGGGCCTGGGCGCGCCCATGGGCTCGCTGCTGTGCGGTTCGAAACCCGCCATGGCCGAGGCCCGGCGCCTGCGGAAGATGCTGGGGGGCGGGGTCCGCCAGGGCGGCGTGGCGGGGGCC
>JARLGO010000444.1 GCA_031292655.1 Geothrix sp. | reverse complement strand
GGTCCTGATCGAACCCGAGGTGGCTGAGGACAGGATCCAGGGGCGAGGCGTCCAGGAATCGGGAGAGGAAGGTGTCCCGGATGTGGTCGAGGTCCCGATCCGTGGGCCGCGGCGCCCAGGTCTGGGCCAGGAAGCGGGCGCCGTCCAGCTCCCGGCGCAGGATCTGCCACTCGCTCTCCCCGCTCCGCCCCAGCTCCAGGAGGCAGGCATAGCGGTGGGTCCCGAGCAGGCGGGTCACGCCCATGGACGGATCCTCGGGAAGCACGGGGTAGGCATGGCCGAAAGTCTACCGCCCCTGGCGGGGATTTTGCTCTTTACCCGGTTCCCAGCAAGGGTTGCCCAGGAGTCCCCATGAGCGTTTCATCGGTCCCTTCGAACCAGGCTCAGGCCATCGGCAGCGCCCTCCTGCAGCAGCTGGCGGCCGACCCGTCCGGCTCCCAGGGCAGCAGCAGTGGCTCGGGTCTCTTCGGGGACCTGTTGACCCTCTCCCCGGCCGCCCAGCAGCTCACGAAGGCACCGGCGGCCGTGACCCAGGCCATGAGCGACCTCTTTTCGGCTCAGAAGGATGTCCCGGGCGATCTCGCCCAATTGCAGAGTTACTTCCAGCAGCATCCGCAGAATCTGGCCAGCCTCTTGAACAGCCTCCAGGGCGGTACCGCCACCTATAGCGCCTCGAGCTCGACGGGTTCCACCAGCGCCCTGCTCACGGCGCTCATGAATGGGCATAGCAACGCCTCGGACCCCAGCGCCCTCCTGGGCCTCCTTTCGGGGAGCCAGGGCCAGGCCACCCTCTTCGACTACCTGGGCAACTCGAACGGCGGATCGGGTGGCAGCGCCCTCTCCGCCTTCGGCTGATCGGCTTGCCGCAGGCAGAAATTGACCCCCTCGCCTTCCGCCGTCCCGCCGGCCCGTTCGATGGCGCTGGGGACCGACCTCACCGCCTGAGGGGACTCCCCTGGGTGAGGTTGAAGGGGGGAATTTCACCCGCCCCCTCATGGAATCGGCCCTTCCGACCGATGCACTAGGTCAGAGGTGGTTTCCGTGGACATCGGGTCGGCCAGCGCCTTGGCTCTCTACAGCTACCAGACCACGCTGAACAGCTATGGCCAGGGAACGACCGGTTCCACCACCTCCGGCAGTACGGCCTCCAGCTCAAGCAACTCGACCTCCAGCCCGAACGATGCTCAGAATGCCGCCGTGCTCCAGGCCTTGGCCAGCACCTACACCAGCCTGACCACCAACTCGAACGGGATCCTGCCTGCGCCGGATGCCCTTTCTGCTTTGGCCGGCAGCAGCGGCGCCCTCGGCCCGCTGGTGAGCGGGATGTATTCGGCCGCCATGGCCAGCGGCAAGACCTCCTTGAACCTGTCCAGCCTCTCTTCCTCGGCGGCCTCGGTGGGGGGGCTGAATGCCAGTTCCGCGGCCCTCCTGTTCTCCGGAAACGGCAGCAACGGGTTGGATAACATCTCGTCTTCGGCCATCAACCTGAATGCCAGCTTGGCCCTGGCCTCCTACACCAACCACCTGAATGACATCTCGAGCAGCAGCGCCACCATGGCCGCCACTGCGGCGGCGGCCGGGACGAACTCGACGCAGCCTTCGGATGTCCAGACCGCCATCCTGTCCGCTCAGTCGGCCTCGCTCAGCAGCACGTTGAACCTTCTCGGATAGCGCGCGACCCGAAACGAAGGTCCGGTCCCGAGGCCCGTGGATGATCCGGTTGACTCCGGCCCCCGGAGGATCGATGTTAGGGGAGTTCCCAGAAGCGGTGTCCCATGGCCCTCGGCTCGATGCCCATCATTCCCATGAATCGGATTCAACCGGACCCGGAGGCCCGGTTCCAGCGCTTTGGTGCGAATAATGGCCAGCTGTACGGGAAACCGATGGTTGATCTGGTGGCCCCCAAGGCCCAGCCATCCCAATCCCAACCGGCGGTGGTTTCCCGCACGGCCCCCGGGCAGACCCCCGTGCAGGGCGCGCCTGAGGACCGGCGAGGGGCCGGCCAAGCCGCCTTGTCGCCGGAAGGGTCTTCCGGCTACTCGGGACAGGGCGGGAACGCAGCGGGGACAGGGGTCGTCCCAGCGCCGGGTTCCTACCTGAACACGAAAGCCTAGAATCCGGATCCACAAACCCATGGCCAGGCTTCAGCCCGTGGCCAGGGCCACCAGGTAGGTCCGGCCTTCCACCCGGTGTTCCTGCAGGTCGATGCACCAGCCTTGGGCGAGGGCAGCCCTCCCGCACAGGCTTCGCAGCACCAGGCCATCCTGGCCATCGGGTCCCAACTCGAGCTGGTCCACGCCAAGGCTGAAGCCCTGCCCGAGGGCCTTGAGCATCGCCTCCTTGGCGACCCAGAGGGCGAGGAACCTCCGCCAGCGGTCCCCGGGGGGCAGGCTTTCAGCCCAGGCCCGCTCCCCGGGAAGGAACAGCTCCGCGGCCGATTCCAGGGCCCGGGAGGGCTCCAGCGGCTCCAGGTCCACGCCGACCCGCCCACCCTGGGCCATGGCCAGGATCCGGGCCCCGGGGGCCTGAGCCCGGCTGATGGCCAGGCTGCACCCCCGTTCATCCAGGGCCCTGGGGCGGCCATGGGCGTCGGGCTCTAAAAGCAGCAGACTCCCTTCTGAAAGAGGGCATGTCGGCGCCGGGGTCGGGTCGGGCTCGAGGATGAGTCGGACTTCGTTCCGATGCAGGGGCCGCGGTACCTCGGGCTCCGCCAGGGGGGCCGGCAGCGGCTGGGAGGGGCGGGCCGGGGAGCCCTCCCACCGGGTTCCCTCGGGGAGCCGCTCCCCTTTCATGAGCAGCGAGAGGTCCCCGAGCACCGATTGCGGTTCCATGCGCGATCCGTAGAGGACCACCGAATCCGTGCCCACCGAGCATCCGGAGGCGATGTCGATCCCATCCATTTTCATGACCCGGTCCTCGAAGAGGTGGGTCTGGAGGGTGCAGTCGGCGTTCAGGCTGACCTCGTCTCCGAGCTCCACCAGGTCGAATTCCGTGAGCCAGGTGCTCTCCATGCAGACCCGCCGGCCGATCCGCGCGCCCAGCAGCCGGAAGTAGATGGGGACGAAGGGCGTGCCCAGCAGCAGCCGCAGCAGCCAGGAATCCGCGAGGTTCTCGTGGAGTCCGCTGACCAGTTCGGTCCGCCACACGAAGCTGCACCAGAGCGGCCTTTCGCCGGGGCGGTAGAAGCCCATCACCAGCCACTTCACGGCGATCACGAAGAGGCAGGCCAGGATCCCGCCCAGAAGGTAGAGGACCGGCAGGGAGAGCGCTGCTGCCGCGAGGGAGTAGGCGTCCTCGATCTCGGTCAGGCCCGTGAGCAGGAGGCTGGTGAGCACCACGAATCCGGTGACGGGGGCGAGGACCCGGAACTGCTCGATGAAGGCCCGAAGCAGGATCATCCGCCTGGGGGGCCGGAAGGTGGCCTCCTCGCCGAAGGCGGGGCTCGCCTGGCGCCGGGGGAGGTCGATGGCCGGGGAGCCCAGC